>JBGSIZ010000248.1:0-11453 GCA_041742255.1 Marivivens sp.
CGTTGCCCAAGCCCGTGCGCAAGGTGGTAGCCCGCCCCAAGCCTGCGCCAGTTGTGGCTGCGGATATGGCCCCGGTGGCCGACGTGCCCGCGTCCGAAAAGGCCGCCCAGAAGGCCGCCAAAGCCATCGCAGACAAGGCCGCCAAGGCCGCCAAGAAAGCCAAGGCTGCTGCAAAGGCGTTGGCCGAAAAGGCTGCCAAGGCGGCGAAGAAAGCCGCAGACAAGGCCCGCAAAGCAGTGAAAGCCGAAAAGGCCAAGGTCAAGGCCGCCGCAGAAAAGGCCGCCAAAGCCGCCAAGAAGTCCGAAAAGCAGGCCCGCAAGGATGCGAAGGCCAATGCTGTCTAAAGTCTGTTCCTAGCCGTCGCGCCAGTGGCCGGGGGCGAGGTCCGCAAGCGTCCAATCGCCGATCTGCCAGCGCACCAGCCGCAGCGTGGGGAACCCCGCTGCCGCTGTCATTCGCCGCACCTGTCGGTTGCGCCCTTCGGTGATGGTGATTTCCAACCAGCGGTCCGGCACCGATTTGCGCACCCGCACGGTCGGTGTCCGGTCCCAGAGCGGGGGCGGGTCGATGATCCGCGCCTGTGCTGGCCGCGTCATGCCGTCCTTGAGCAGGAGACCCCGGCGCAGCGGTGCCAGATCGCCGTCTGTTGGCGCCCCTTCAACCTGAACGAGGTAGGTTTTTGGTATTTTGGCGGACGGTTCCGCGATCCGCGCCTGTTGTTTGCCGTCGTTGGTCAGGATCAGCAATCCTTCGCTGTCCCGGTCCAGCCGCCCCGCCGGATAGACCCCCGGCGGCAGTCCGAACGCCGACAATGTCGCGCGCGGTGACGCGCTGCCTGCATCCGTGAATTGCGAAAGCACATCGTAGGGTTTGTTGAAAAGGATCAGGCGGGCCATGACCGTGCCCTAGCAAATTCCGACCCCGCAGGCCAGCCGGTCCAGCGCACCGGGATTTGATCAAAATTCCCCGAAATTTGGTGCCGTTTCAACACGCTAGGCGGTCCGTCGCACAGAAATTCGAACAATTTTACGTTCCCGAAAAAAACCAGCTTGATTGCTGGGGGATTCTGTCCCATTTGCGCAATCATAGACGCCAACGCACGCGCCTCTGGCCGGAAAGCAGTCACGCTTCACGTGTTTACGTAGCGACGGTAACGTCTCCCTTGGAACTGAGCGGTCTCGCGTGGGGTGATCCCATCTATGGCCGGGTCTACTGGAGATGACCAATGACAGTGCTTTTTACCGGGGCAGGTTCTGCCGCCCGCAAGGTTTCGTCGTCCCGACTGGACGCCTATGTTGCCGATCATGATTTTGACAAGCCCACGCTGGTTCTGGACGTGGACCGGGTGGAAACCCAGTATGCCGCGCTCAAGGCCGGGCTGGGCCACGCCGATATTCATTATGCCGTCAAGGCGAACCCTGCCTTGCCGATCATCAGCCGGTTGGTGGGGCTGGGATCGCATTTTGACGCTGCGTCCCGTGGCGAGATCGAGATCTGCCTGAGCCAGGGTGCCCGCCCTGAAACCGTATCGTTTGGCAACACGATCAAGCGGGTGTCGGATATTCAGTGGGCGTGGAATGCTGGCATCACCCTGTTTGCCGCCGATGCCGACGAAGAGCTGGAAAAGATCGCCGAACATGCGCCGGGTGCCGATGTTTACATCCGCCTGATTGTTGAGGTGTCCCAAGCCGATTGGCCGCTGACCCGCAAGTTCGGCTGTGACGGCGATACCGCGCTGCGCCTGTTGGATTACGCCAAGGAATTGGGCCTGAATCCTGTTGGTTTCTCGTTCCATGTGGGCAGCCAGACCCGCAAGGCGGAGATGTGGGCACCGTCGCTGGACGCGCTGGCTGCCATTTGGCACGCGGCCAAGGCCGCCGGGCACGATCTGACCTTGTTGAACATCGGCGGCGGGTTTCCCGCGTTTTATGGCGAGGCCATTCAAGCCCCGACCGATTACGCCGCCGCCGTCATGGCGCTGGTTACCGAAAAGTTTGGCCAGATTGACCGTGTGATGGCCGAACCGGGCCGGGGCATGGTGGCCGAGGCCGGTGTGATCGTGTCCGAGATCATGCTGGTCAGCCGCAAGTCTGAACGCGATGTGCATCGCTGGGTGTATCTGTCCATTGGCCGGTTTTCCGGTTTGGCAGAAACCGAAGGCGAGGCGATCCGCTATCAGTTCGAGACCCCCCGCGATGGCGACCCGATGGGTCCGTGCATCATGGCAGGCCCGTCGTGCGACAGCGCCGACGTGTTGTATGAAAAGCGTCCGATGCAGTTGCCCCTGACGTTGAAATCGGGCGACCGCGTGCTGATCCGCAACACGGGCGCCTATACATCGACCTATTCGTCGGTGTGTTTCAACGGCTTTCCGCCGCTGGATGTTGTCTGTATCTGATTGAAATATCAAGGCATTGGCGGCGCACGGTATACGACCGTGTGCCGCTAAGTATTTATTGACACTGGATTTTTCTGTTTACAGTGGCGCAATCCCCGCTAGATATCGGTCAACCCTTTGTTCAGGCCGGTGCCCATGCCCACGATTGAAGATCATCCGCTGCGTTACGCGCTGACCAACGAATTGCACGCCCGGCCGTTTCCGTCGATGCAGGTCCCCGGCGAGGCTGCATATCTCGCGTTGAAACCAGCCCAGAACGCCGCCGCCCGCGACCGCGCCGCAGAGCGCGCCCATTTGCTGATGTTGCTGAACCGCTATGGCGCGGTGCATCCGCAACCCGATGCGACCCATTATTTTGGCCAGATCGGCAAGCATTTCCTGAAGTGGGAAAGCCATACCGAATTCGTGACCTATACGATTTTCGGCACGGCCTTGGCCGATCGCCCGTTTGATCCCGCCTTGTTTGCCACCTTTCCCGAGGAATGGTTGGCGGCCGCCCCCGGCACCCGGATCACATCCGCGCTGATCCGGGTCGAGGAGGTGGACGTCGAGGACGGCATCGCCGAAAAAGTCGAAGGGTGGCTGGTGCCCGAGAGCCTTGCCATCAGCCGGGTGTTGGATGACCAGTTGATCGTAGCAGGCGATTTCCGGATTGATCCCGCCGGCCATTTGCGGTTTGCCATTTTCGCCCGTCCCGAAACCGGTGAACGCCGCGTGGGCCGCGTGGTGCAGCGGTTGTGCGAGATCGAGACCTACAAGACAATGGCCATGCTGGGCCTTGCCCGCGCCCGCACCCTTGGCCCGGAAATGGGCCGTCTGGACCGGCAGTTGTCCGATCTGGTTGCCGATATGGCCGGCCCGATGTCCAAGCCCGCCGAGACGCTGGCCGGGTTGTTGCAGATTTCCGGTGCATTGGAACATATCGTTGCCCAATCGTCGTTCCGGTTTGGCGCGACGGGGGCCTATGAGGCCATCGTCAATCAGCGCATCGAGGTTCTGCGCGAGATCAGGTTTGGCGGCCGCCAGACGTTTGCCGAATTCATGACCCGCCGGTTTGATCCCGCCATGCGCACCGTCGCCTCCACCGAGCGCCGGTTGCAGGCGATGTCCGACCGTGCGTTGCGCGCTGGTGATCTGTTGCGGACCCGTGTGGACGTGGAACGCAGCGCCGAAAATCAGGCGTTGCTGACCTCCATGGACCGCCGCGCCGATTTGCAGCTTCGCCTGCAAAAGACCGTGGAAGGGTTGTCCGTGGTCGCGATCAGCTATTATGCCGTCAACCTTGCCACTTATGTTCTGTTGCCACTTGCCGAGGCGCAGGGTTGGTCCAAGGGCATTGTGACCGCCGTCGCAACCCCTGTGGTGTTGCTGGCCGTCTGGATGCTGGTGCGACGTATCCGCCGCCACATGGAGTAGGGCGCGTTACAACCCCCGGATCCGTGGATCGAGTGCGTCCCGCAGGCCGTCCCCGATGTAGTTGACCGCCAGCACGGTGAACGAGATGCTGAGCCCCGGCCACAGCACCCGTTCCGGATAGCTGGCCATCCGGTCCACGCTGTCGAACAGGATTTTTCCCCATGTCGGGAAATCCGACGGGAAGCCAAGCCCAAGGAACGACAGCGCGCTTTCTGTGATGATCGCGCTGGCCAGTCCAAGGGTTGCCGAAACCATGATGGGCGACATCACGTTGGGCAGCAGGTGCCGCGTGATCATCCGCCGTGCCGGTGTCCCGATGGACCGCGCCGCCAGCACGAATTCCCGTTCCTTGATCGCCAGAATATCCCCCCGCACGATCCGCGCCGTGTGCATCCATGACGTGATCCCGATCCCCGTCACGATCAGGATGAAAATCCCCGTTTCCGGCCCGAATGCCGCCCGTAGTGGGTCCCGGAACAGCAGCATCATCACCAGAAGGATCGGCAGCAGCGGCAGCGACAGCACAAGGTCCGTGAACCGCATCAGGATGCCGTCAAACGATTTGAAGAACCCCGCGATGACCCCGACGAACGTCCCGATCACGAGGCTGAGGATCATCGCCGTCCAGCCCACCGCCATCGAAATTTGCCCCCCTTGGATCAGGTTCGCCAAAAGATCCCGCCCAAGCTGATCCGTGCCAAGGGGCCGCGACCAGCTCCATTTCACGTCTGCGTTGAAAAGCCCGATGTAGAAGGGCCGCAGGTCCTTGTTCCGGATGTCCAGTTTGCCCGCGTCCACCTGCCACAGATAGGGGCCAAGCACGACAAAGCCCGTGATGAAGATCAGGAATGCCAGACCGACCATCGCCCCCCGGTGCGTTTTGAACTGGTCCCAGACATCCCACCACTGGTTGCGGATTTTCGCCACATACTGGTCGGGGGCGGGGGCGTGGAGTGGCGCATCAGTCATAGCGGATCCTCGGGTCGAGAACGCCGTAGAGCACGTCGGCGATAAGGTTGAAAATCACGATCAGCACCGCAAAGATGAAGGTGAGCGTGAGCACCATGGGGATGTCCGACCCTTGGATCGCGATGATAAGGAGTTGCCCCAGCCCGTTCACCTTGAACACCTGTTCGGTGATGATCGCCCCCCCGAACACCTGTGGCACCCCAAGGGCGATGACCGTCACCACCGGGATCATCGAATTGCGCAGAACGTGCCGCAGCACGACCACCCGTTCGCTCATCCCCTTGGCCCGCGCCGTGCGCACATAATCCTGACCAAGGTTATCGAGCATCGACGCCCGCATATACCGGCTGATTTGCGCCGCATTGAACAGCGCCAGAACGAACACCGGCATCGCCATCTGTTTGATCTGGAACAGGAAGGACGACCAGTCCGTCACCTCGTGCGTGGTGTCATAGATCGACGGGAACCAGCCAAGGTTGACCGAAAACACCACGATCAGGATGACCCCGGTGAAAAACGTCGGCACCGAGAACCCGACCATGGAGATGAATGTCCCCAGATTGTCGAACCACGAATATTGCCAATAGGCCGAGAGAATCCCGATGGGCAGCGCAATCGCAACCCCCACCACATAGGACATCCCCACCACCCAGAGCGTTTGCGGGATCCGTTCCGCGATCACGTCGAACACCGGGCTGCGCGATTGGAACGAGATGATCCGCTGCGCCCCTTGGGCAAAGTCCGTGCCGAACAGCCCGTCGATCCAGTATTGCGGTTCGACCACGAAAAACTGCCAGAGCCAAAGGTAGAACCGCACATACCACGGCTCGCCCAGACCCAGCGCGATCCGCATCTTTTCCTTGACCTCGGGCGGGATGGTCAGGGGCATGTTGGCCATCGGGTCGCCGGGGGCGAGTTCCAGCAACATGAAAATCACGAAAGCGATGAACAAAAGCGTCGGGATCGACAGGATCAATCTGCGGATGGTGAAAGTCAGCATCGGCGCCTCGGTTCAAGGTTTTCGGGGGGAGGGGGGGGTAAGGTGGGCCGAAGCCCACCTTACGTTGTCAAGACGCAGTGCGATCAGTTGCCGGTCCGATACCAGTCGGCCACGTTCCACAATTCGCTGTCCCAGGTGTTGAGGACCACGCCGCCAAGGCTGTTGGCATGGGCAGACACCCGGCCACGGTCCACCAGCGGGATGATCGTCATGCTGTCTTTGGTCAGCATGTCGTTCATCTGGCGGGCGATCCGGCCCCGTTCTTCGAGGTTGGCCGTAGCCGACAGTTCTTCGATCAGCGCATCATAGGCCGGGTCACAGAACCGGTTGATGTTCTCGCCCTGCCACTGGCTGTCTGGTTTGGGTTCGCCGCCACATTTGTAGGCCGCCAGATAGGCCTGCGGATCGGTGCCGTCAAAGTTGTTGGCATACATTTCCACGTCTGCGTAGAATTTCTGGAAGGTATCCGGCGAACCGGGGTCCCCACCAAAGAACACCGAAGCGTCGATGTTGCGCAGTTCGGTTTCGACGCCGATTTCTGCCCACCATTCCTTGATAAGCGCCTGAAAGTCCTGACGGACGGCGTTGGTCGAGGATTGGAACAGCATCCGCAGTTCGACCCCGTCTTTTTCACGGATGCCGTCGCCGTTGCTGTCAACGTAGCCTGCGGCCTCGAGCATGGCCTTGGCACCTTCGATGTCCTGCGTCAGACACGCGGTGTTGTCAGAGGCATAGATCGCGGGGCCGGGGACGAGGTTACAGGTGGGGCGACCCGCCTGACCATAGCCCACTTCGACCAGAAGGTTCCGGTCAATCGCCATCGACAGCGCCGTGCGCACTGTCAGATCCGACAGGAACGGGTGCGGATGGGCGAGCGTCGCCCGTTCGCCTTCGGGGAGGTCTGCGGAGGGGTTGGTCAGGTTGACCTCAATCCGTTCAACCAGCGTGCCGAACGCCGACACAGGCGTGCCTTTGCCGGCTGCTGCCATGCCTGCCAGAACGTCCGGCGCAAGCTGCATGTTCCATGCATAGTCGAATTCGCCGGTTTCCATGACGGCCCGGCCTGCTGCCGTTGCGTCGCCGCCGCCTTTGAACGTCACGGTCGCAAAGGCCGGTTTGTTCGGGTCGCGGTAGTTCGGGTTGGCTTCCATCTGGATCACGTCGTTGGTCCGGAATTCCGTCACCCGGAATGGCCCGGTCCCGATGGGTCCAAAGTTGGCGTCAGTGCATTCGGGCGCTTTGGCCCCAAGGCAATCGGCGAATTGGGCCGCCTGAATGATCGGCGACTGCCCCCCCATGAAGGGTCCGTAGGGGTTGGGTTTGGGCGCATCGAACGTGACCTTGATGGTCAGGTCGTCGATCGCCTCGACCGAGGCCACGCCTTCGAATTTGGACAACTGCGCACAGCCGCCTTCGGGGTTCATGCAGTAGGATGCGGTGAACACCACGTCAGCCGAGGTGACGGGCGTGCCATCGGACCACAGCAGACCTTCTTTGAGTTTCCAGGTGATCGAGGTCAGATCCTCGGCCACGCCGCCATTTTCGACCGTCGGGATTTCGGCGGCCAGATAGGGCACAAGCGCCCCGGTCTGGTCATACCGCCCCAGCGGTTCGATGATCATCGACGCCGATTCGATGTCCTTGGTCCCGCCCGACAGGTAGGGGTTCAGGATCGAGGGCGCTTGCCAGTAGATGATGTTCAACTGACCGTCCCGGCCACGCTCGCCTTCGTGACCGTCGGCAAAGGCCATCGGTGCGAAGGCAAGGCCCGCAACGGCCCCCATCAATGCTGTCTTGAGTTTCATGTTCTTCTCCGTGTTGTTGCCTTGTGTCGGCTCGTTGACCTCGTGCTGCCGGGGTTAATCCCCGGTCGCGTTAATTTGTGTGACGGGATGCAGGTGGCAGGCGGTGAAATGCCCCGGTTGCACCTCGTGATAGGTGGGGTCCACCTGTTTGCAGATGTCCATGACGCGCGGGCATCGCGTGCTGAAATTGCATCCCTTTGGCGGGTTTGCGGGCGACGGCACGTCCCCTTGCAGGATGATCCGTTCCCGTGTTTGCGCCACCGCCGGGTCCGGTTCGGGCACCGCCGACAACAGCGCCTGCGTGTAGGGGTGCAAAGGTGCCGCGAACAGCGCCTCACGCGGGGCGAGTTCCACGATCTTGCCCAGATACATCACCGCCACCCGCGTCGCGATGTGCCGCACCATCGACAGGTCATGGCTGATGAACAGATAGGTCAGCCCGAATTTTTCCTGCAAATCCTCCAGCAGGTTCACCACCTGCGCCTGGATCGACACATCGAGCGCTGCGATCGGTTCGTCGCAGACAATGAATTTCGGGTTGAGCGCCAGCGCCCGCGCAATGCCGATGCGCTGCCGTTGCCCCCCTGAGAACGCCTGCGGGTAGCGCATCGCGAACCGTCGGTTCAGCCCGACCGCATCCATCAGGTCGTAGACCTTGGCCTGTTTTTCCTTGGCCGACAGCGTGGTGTGTTCGTCCAGCGGTTCCTGAATGATCGCCTGCACCGTCATGCGCGGGTTGAGCGACGCCTGCGGGTCCTGAAACACCATCTGCATGGTGGGCCGCATGGTGCGCAGGCTGGATTGAGACGCCGATCCGATGTCCCGCCCCGCGATCCGAATCGACCCCGAGGTGATGTCATAAAGCCGCAAGAGCGCCCGCCCGGCCGTGGATTTACCGCACCCGGATTCCCCCACCAGACCCAGCGTTTCCCCTGTCATCACGTCAAAGGAAATGCCGTCCACCGCCTTGACCGCGCCCGCCCGCCGCCGCAGCAGCCCCGCGTAGATCGGGAAGTGCATCTTGAGGTCGCGCACCTCGACCAAGGGTGTGCCCGGATGGTCAAGCATGCGCCACCTCCAAGGGAGTGACGTTGAAGCAGGCCACGTCATGCCCGTGCCCGGTTTCATGCCGCTGCGGGTTTTTCTGGCCACAGACCGGCATCGCCACGCTGCACCGGTCCCGAAACGCGCAAGCCGTGGGGGCCGACCCCAGAATGGGCGGCTGTCCTTCGATCACCGTGAGCCGTTTTTGCCGTTCTCCCGTCACTGACGGGATCGTTTGCAGCAATGCCTTGGTATAGGGGTGTTGCGGGTTGCCGAACAATTCCCGCACCGGCGCGTGTTCCACCACTTGCCCCGCATACATCACCATGACCCGGTCCGCGATCCCCGCGATGACCCCCAGATCATGCGTGATCCAGATCACCGCCATCCCCAGTTTGCTGCGCAAATCCTTCATCAATTCGATGATCTGCGCCTGGATGGTCACATCAAGCGCCGTTGTCGGTTCATCCGCGATCAGCACCTGCGGGTCGCAGGCCAGCGCAATCGCGATCATCACCCGTTGCCGCATCCCCCCCGAAAACTGGTGCGGATAATCCGACAACCGCCGGCCTGCATCCGGGATACCCACCAGTTCCAAGAGCGCCTGCGCCCGCGACCGTGCTGCGGCCTTGTCCAGCCCCATGTGTTTGCGCAAGGGTTCCATGATCTGGTTGCCCACTGTGAACACCGGGTTGAGCGAGGTCATCGGGTCCTGAAACACAAAGCCGATCCGCCCGCCCCGCACCGACCGCAGCGTTTCCGCGTCGGTTTGCAACAGGTCCTTGCCCTCGAACATCACGGTGCCTGCCCGCACTTGCGCGGGGGGCATCGGCAACAGCCCCAGAAGCGACATCATGGTCACGGATTTGCCCGACCCGCTTTCGCCCACCACACCCAGCAATTCGCCGGGCGCGAGCGAAAAGCTCACGTCGTTGACGGCGTGCACTTCACCGCCACGGGTCTTGAACACCGTTTTAAGGCCCTGGACATCCAGGACGGGCAGGGCCCTGTCGGGCATGGAGAACCTCCCAAGTGGTTCTGATCTTTTGTTTTTGTGTCCGGTCGTTGCCGGGCAGGCAGTTTGTGATCAAACGGTAGCATGGAAATTTGGTCCCGCAAGACCCAATAGTGTGGGCCGCCCGTCCGCCGCACCTTGACCATTCGCCACCGACCGCAGAACGTGATCAAAAGGGCAGGGGAACACGAACGATGGCCGACCAGTGGAGTGCGCGTGCATTGATGGACCGGCTGGTGGCCTTTCCGACCGTGAGCCGCGACAGCAACCTTGCCCTGATTGATTTCGTCGAGGACTATCTGGCCGGGCACGGTGTCTCGTCCGTTCGCGTTCCAAACGAGGATGGCACCAAGGCCGCATTATATGCCCATATCGGCCCGCAGGTTGCGGGCGGCGTTGTGTTGTCGGGCCATACTGACGTCGTCCCGGTTGAGGGTCAGGTCTGGACCAGTGACCCGTTCACCGTCACCGAACGCGACGGAAACCTATACGGCAGAGGCACTTGCGACATGAAGGGGTTTGATGCCTTGGCCCTTGCCGCCGTGCCGATGGCGCTGGCCCGCGGCATCACCCGCCCGTTACAGATTGCCCTGAGTTACGACGAGGAGGTCGGATGTGTCGGGGCCCCCCGCATGATCGACCATATGGTCAGCCACGGTTTGCCCCGCGCCAGCACCGTCATCGTGGGCGAACCGTCGATGATGAAGGTTGTCACCGGACACAAGGGCAGCGGCGGTTGGAACGTGCATGTGAAGGGCTACGAGGTCCATTCCTCGATGCTGAATGACGGCGTGAATACCATCATGTGGGGGGCCAAGCTGATTGATTGGTGCAACACCGTGAATGCCGGAAATGCAGGCGCGATGCCTGATATTCTGGCACAAGATTTTGTCCCCCCCTATACCCAGATGCATGTCGGCACGATTCATGGTGGCACCGCCCACAACATCACCGCAGGCGACTGCCGGTTCGCCATCACGTTCCGCGTCGTCCCCGGTGAGACGTTGGAGCAGTGGATGGACAAGGTGGCCGCCAAGGCCGCCGAATTGACCGCCCGGATGCAGGTCCTCCGCCCCGAGGCCGGGATCACCCTGACCCCGATGTTTCGCGTGCCTGCATTGCAGCCTGAAACCGATGGCGGAGCCGAAACGCTCGCCCGCCGCCTGACAGGTGACAATGGCCGCCATGTGGTCAGTTATGGCACCGAGGCTGGCCAGTTTCAGGAACGCGGGTATTCCGCCGTGGTCTGTGGCCCCGGCGATATTGCCCAAGCCCATCAGGCCGATGAGTTTATCAGTGTGGAACAGTTCCGCGCCGGAGAAGCGTTCATGGCCCGGTTGGTGGACAGTTTGTGTGAATGAATGATGCCGTTTCCGATTACCGACCGTAGCCCGGTCGCCTTTCCCGGACCTGCCCCGTTGGCCGCCGATTGCGTGGTCATTGGTGCCGGTATCATCGGCGTGATGACCGCCTGGCATCTGGCCCGCGCCGGATTGCGCGTGGTGTGCATTGAAAAGGGCCGTGTCGCGGGCGAACAATCCAGCCGCAACTGGGGCTGGATCCGGGTGCAGGGCCGCGACCCTGCAGAAATCCCCATCGCGCTGGAGGCGCAGGCGATGTGGCGCGCCATTGCCCCGACGCTGGATACCGATATCGGGTTGCGTGACACCGGCGTTGCCTATCTGGCCAACACCCCCGCCAGGATCGCCGGATACGAGGCGTGGTTGCCCCATGCCCGCGCCCATGACATGACCACCCGGTTGTTGAGCGCGGCCGAGACCGCTGCGTTGATGCCGGGTGCCGCCC
>JBGSIZ010000249.1:0-32561 GCA_041742255.1 Marivivens sp.
CGTTGGCCCGCACCGGGCCGCATGGAATCAGGCCAGCGATTTGACCCGCGACGACAGCCGGGACATCTTGCGGGCGGCGGTATTCTTGTGAACCACGCCTTTGGTCACGCCGCGCATCAGTTCGGGCTGTGCTGCGCGCAGGGCCGCCACGGCGGCCTCCTGGTTGCCCGAGGCGATGGCCTCTTCGACCTTGCGCAAGTAGGTGCGGATCCGCGAACGGCGCTGTTTGTTGACGGTGAATTTCGCGTCGTTCTGACGAGCGCGTTTTTTTGACTGGGGCGAATTTGCCATGACGTGGTTCCCTCTGGTTCGGGTCAAATGAATATTGAGTGCGCAAAAGGCCCGACCGGGTTTGGAACCGGATGATTCTGGCCAAAGCGGGCCTCACGCGCATGTCTGGTGGCGCTATAGGGACTTTTGCAGCGGATGCAAACCGGAAAACGCGGGCTGTGGCAGGGGTGGCCCCTATTTGTCCCGGAACTGCGCCTCGCGTTTTTCCATGAACGCGGCCATCCCTTCTTTTTGGTCTTCGGTCGAAAAGAGCGCGTAAAACAGCGCCCGTTCGTGCGCAATGCCCGCCGACAGCGGAACCTCGAACGCATGGTTCACGGCCTCTTTGGCGGCGGTCGCGGCCAGCATGGATTTTTCGGCAATCTTGCCGGCGGCGGCGAGCGCCTCTTCTTTCAATTTCTTGGCAGGGACGATCCGGCTGACCAGGCCACAGCGTTCGGCCTCGGCGGCGTCCATGAAACGACCCGTCAGGTGCATGTCCATCGCCTTGGATTTGCCGACATAGCGTGGCAGGCGCTGGGTGCCGCCAATGCCCGCGATGACCCCAAGGTTGATTTCGGGCTGGCCGAATTTGGCGGTGTCGGCGGCGATGATGAAATCGCACATCATGGCCAATTCGCACCCGCCGCCCAAAGCGTAGCCCGAAACGGCGGCGATGATGGGCTTGCGGATGCGGTTGAACCGGTCGCCTTCGTTGGCAAAGAATTTCGCGGCATACATGTCCACAAAGGACTTGTTGCCCATTTCGGTGATGTCCGCCCCGGCCGCGAACGCCTTTTCCGATCCGGTGATGACGATGGCGCGGACCTTGTCGTTGCGGTCTGCCTCCTCGAGCGCGGCACACAGTTCCGACAACAGGCGGCTGTTGATGGCATTGAGCGCATCGGGGCGGTTGAGCGTGATGCACGCCACCCAGTCCTGCACATCGACGATCAGGGTCTCGTAAGCCATCCGGTTCCTCGGTTCTGGTTTCACAAGCCCCGATCCTTAGCAACTGGGGCGGGGCGTTCAAGCTATCTTTGGCACGACGGGCAAAAGAAGGACGATCGTCCCGACTGCACAATGCGCCGGATGGTGGCGGTGCAGCCGGGGGTGACGCATGGCGCGTCTTCGCGGTCATAAACCCGAAAAATGTGTTGGAAATAGCCCAGTTCGCCGTCCGCCTGCCGGTAGTCGCGCAAGGACGATCCGCCTGCCGTTATGGCCTCGGTCAGGACGTCGCGGATGATCGGGACAAGGGTGCGGGTGCGGGCCGCAGAAATCTTGCCCGCCTTGCGGATCGGGCTGATACCGGCGCGAAAAAGAACCTCGCACACATAGATGTTGCCCAGACCCGAAACGATTCCCTGATCCAGAAGGGCGGATTTGACGGGCGTATTGCGCCCCTGAAACCGTCCGACAAGGTAGGGTTCGTCAAACTGGTTGCCCAGGGGTTCCGGCCCCAGATCGCGCAAAAGCCAATGCGCATCGGCAGTGGCGGTGTCCATCAGGTCCATCGCGCCGAACCGCCGCGCATCGTTGAATGTGATCCGCGCACCGCCGTCCAAGTCCAGCACAACGTGGTCATGTTTGGCGGGGGCCGGATGATGGTGATGGAACGCGCCCAACTGCGCCCCCGAAATCAACATCCGCCCGGACATGCCCAGATGGATCAACAGCGTTTCGCCGCTGTCAAAGTCAGCGAGAATGTATTTAGACCGCCGCCGCAGCCCCAGAACCGTCTTGCCCGTCAGCCGATCCGCCATTTTGTCCGGAAACGGCCAGCGCAAATCAGGGCGGTTGACGGCCGCCCGTTCGATCCGCCTCCCCTCCATCACGGGGGCCAGCCCGCGACGGACTGTCTCTACCTCTGGCAATTCGGGCATGGCGCACTTCCTATGACGGGGGCCGCAGTGTATGCCCCTTTTGGCGTGTCATAGTTGGCGCGCAGACAAAGGACCGCAAGTGCCGATGACCGATAGCCCCGACAAGACAACCCATTTCGGATATCAGACCGTCCCCGAAGGCGAAAAGGCCGGGCGGGTCCAAGGTGTGTTCACCTCGGTCGCGTCGAAATACGACATCATGAACGATGTGATGAGCATGGGCATCCACCGCATCTGGAAAGACGCGATGATGGATTGGCTTGCCCCGCGCCCCGGCCAGCGGTTGCTGGATGTGGCGGGCGGGACGGGCGATGTTGCGTTCCGGTTTCTCAAACGGGCGGGCCACGGCCATGCGACCGTTCTGGACCTGACCGAAGGCATGTTGGTCGAAGGCCGCAAGCGCGCAGAGGCGGACAGGATGGCCGACAGTCTGGATTGGGTGGCGGGCGATGCGATGGCCCTGCCGTTTCCGGACAACACGTTTGATGTCTACACGATCAGCTTTGGCATCCGGAACGTCACCCGTCCCGCCGATGCCCTGACCGAAGCCTACCGCGTGTTGAAACCGGGTGGCCGTCTGATGGTTCTGGAATTCAGCCAACTGCCCGTGCCCGGCATGCAAAAGCTGTATGATCTGTATTCGTTCAACGTCATTCCCCGGATGGGCCAACTGATTGCGGGCGACCGCGACAGTTATCAATATCTGGTTGAATCGATCCGCAAGTTTCCCGATCAGGACACGTTTCTCGGCATGATCCGGGCCGCCGGGTTCGACAATGCCAAATATCGCAACATGACCATGGGCGTCGCCTGTCTGCATTCGGGATGGAAATTGTAGAGTGCGCGGACCGCACAACATCATCCGATTGATCCGAACGGGGGCCACCCTGGAACGCGCAGGCGCCATGAACGTGGTTCTGGATGCGTTCGAGGTGGGTCCGGTGTTGCGGTTTGCCGCCCGCGCCTTTGCCTGGCCATTTCGGTGGCTGGGGTATCGTGGCGATCCGGCGTTGCCGCCGACCACCCGCGCCCTGACCGCCCTTGGCCCCGCCTATATCAAATTTGGTCAGATCCTTTCGACCCGTCCCGATGTGGTGGGCGACGCGATGGCGAATGAACTGAAGGTCTTGCAGGACAGTCTGGCCCCGTTTCCCACCGCCATTGCCAAGGCCGAGGTCGAGCGCGAATTGGGCATCAAGGTGGACGATGTGTTCGCCAGTTTTTCCGAACCCGTCGCGGCCGCGTCGCTGGCTCAGGTCCACAAGGCCGTGTTGCGCGACACCGGCGAACAGGTCGCCGTCAAGGTGCTGCGCCCCGGAATTGAACGCGCGTTCCAACGCGACGTGGACGCGTTTTATTTTGCCGCCCGCGTGATTGAAACGCTGTCCCCGGCATCGCGGCGGTTGCGCCCGATGGACGTGATCGCCCATTTTGACGGCGTGGTGCGGGGTGAATTGGACCTGCGGCTGGAAAGTGCGGCCGCGTCCGAATTTGCGGCCAACACCGCCAAGGACGACGGATTTCAGGTGCCCCGACTGGTTTGGGCGCTGTCCGCCCGCCGGGTGATGACCCTGGGCTGGGCCGAGGGCACGAGCATGGGCGACAATGCCGCCATTGATGCCGCCGGTCACGACCGCGTGGCCCTGTCCAGCCGGGTGTTGCAACTGTTTCTGTCGCACGCCCTGCGCGATGGCTTTTTCCATGGCGACATGCACCAAGGCAACCTGAAGGTCGCCCCGAATGGCGACATCATCGCCTATGATTTCGGGATCATGGGCCGGATCGACGAATATACCCGCCGCGTCTATGCCGAGATTCTGTTCGGGTTTATCCGCAAGGATTACAAACGCGTCGCCGAAGTGCATTTCGAGGCCGGATATGTGCCCGCTGACCGTGATGTGGACGAATTCGCCCGTGCCCTGCGCGCTGTGGGTGAACCCATCTTTGGGATGGATGCCAGCCGGATTTCGATGTCCCGCCTGCTCGCCTATCTGTTCGAGGTGACCGAACGGTTCGGCATGGAAACCCGGACCGAACTAATCCTGCTGCAGCGCACCATGGTGGTCGTCGAGGGCGTGGCCCGGTCCCTGAATGGCAAGGTGGACATCTGGCAAGATGCCCGCCCGGTCGTCGAGGCCTATATCAAGGAAAGCATCGGGCCCAAGGCCCTGCTGCGCGATCTGGTAAAGACGGCCCAGGTCCTCGCACGGTTCGGTCCCCGCCTACCGGAAATGGCCGAGGCCGCGTTGATCCGGCAAACCAATCCGCCGCCCGCGCCCCCCCGGCCCCGCCACTTTGGCGCCGTGGCGTGGGTGCTGTTTGGTATCGCGATTGGGGCAGCGGGCGCGCTGGTTGCCGTATGGATCTGACGCCCGTCAGAACAAGGACGGATCGCGCAGCGCCGAAACCGACGTCGCCGTGACGGCCACGCCGCCCGCAAGGATCAGGATGGTTTCTCCGCCTTCGGCGCGCACTTCTTGCACGGTGGAATACACCTCGGCCTGTTCGGTCAAAAGGACGTCGTCGCCTGAATAGCTGACGACGCTGAAGGTATACAGACCGGGCGGAAACGGTTCGCCCCCTGCCCGCACACCCGCCCATTCGATGGGATCGGCCGAAACAGGGATCTCCAATCGTTGCACCTCGGTCCCGCTGGCGTCCCGGACGACAAGATCCACGCGGTCGGCGATGGCGGCGGGATTGGGCGCGACCGTCACCGGACTGCCAGAGAAATGAGCGGCGGCAACCGCTCGCGCCTCTTTCCCGACCCAGGACGCCATTTGCGCCATGCCCGAGGTGCCCATCTGTGCGGCAAGTCCAGTCAACAGATCATTGGTGCGCACCTGCTGTTCGACCCCGGAAAACGTCGCCAACTGCACCGCATAATCGGAACTGTCGACCGGGTTCAACGGGTCCTGATTTTGCATCTGGACCGTGAGCATTTTCAGAAACGTGTCAAAATCCGAACTGATCGCCCGGGTCGAGGTGCCGGGGGCGGATGACGGGGCAGAGGTTACACCGCTGATTTCCATGGGATGTCCTTTGTATGTGGTGTCAAAGCCGCAGGTCGAGGCCGGTGCCATCGCCCCGGCGCGAGTTCAGGGGTTGGGCCGTTGCGGCATCCCAAATGTTAGGCTGTTCCGCCCCGGCATCCCGCCCCGCCTGCTGTCCGGTGGGTGGCTCGTCTGGTCCTTGGCCACTGGGCTGGCCCCCCGCGCCGCTGTCAGGTTGCCGCCCGAATTCGAACCGCACATCCGTATAGCCCAGCGCCCGAAACTCCTGCACCAGCGTGTCGATGTGCCGCCGCATCAGATCGGCCGTTTCGGGCCGTTCGGCGAGGATGGCCACGGTCATGGTCTGATCGACGCCAGACAACTGGATCCGGACCTTGCCCAACTCTTCGGGGTTGAGCGCGATTTCCGTGGTCCCCTGTTTGCCACTGGACAGGACCGCCGCGATCTGGGGCGCGATCTGGCGCGCGGTTTCCGCCGGTGATGCAGTGTGTCCGGTCAAGACCCCTCCAGTCAGGCGCGCTGCGGTGTCCGAATCCGGACCAACCGGCCCTACTCCGAACGTCAGGTCGTTCATGGTTTCCACGCTGCCCATCCCGTCCATGATGCCGCTGTGCCGGGTGTCTGCCGCAGCGGGGGGCGTCGAGGCCGCAGTCGATGGTGGTGCCTCCATTTGAGTGGCGCGGTCGGGCTGGCGGATCTGGGCGATCTCTGGCTCGGTTGGTTCTGTGGGTTTTGCCCCTTGTCGCGACGCCAAGGGCATCAGGGATGGCCCGATGGCCTGCACACCCCCCAGACCTGTCGTAGGTGACGGTGCCGCCACTGTGTTCCCGGCCGCCCCTATGCCTGCCGCAACCACTGGCACGGCCAGCGGGCGATCCCGCGGGGGGGCGTCCAGCCCCGTGGACGCATAGACCGCTGGCGCGGGGGCCAATGGATCAACGGACATCGTTGCAGCCTGAAACGCAGGCACGACGCTGGTCGTTGTTGTCACCGCCAAAGTCGGCCGGGGCGTGTTCGCAAGGGATGCAGGCGCGATCGTAGCCTCCTCGATCGCGTCCGTTGACGGCCCAGATTTTGCGGCCTGTTCGGGTCTGATGTCGGTGAATGGTACGTTGAACGGCCACGGCGGAGCGTCTGCCGGGGTGAGCAGATCAGGGGCAGACGGTTCAATCGGCGCGCTGCCCGTTTCAGGGGCCGCAATCACGTCCTCCGCTTCGGGCGACGGCGGTGCGCCCTTGGATTGGGGGACTGGTGCCATGGAATGCAATGTCGCCAGAAACGCCACGGCAGCGCCGGATACCTCCCCCCCTGCTGGTGCCCGAAGGCGTGCGGGGCCGGGCACCATTAGTGCTTCTTGTAAGGGGTCCATTGGCATTTTTTGTTCCGTCATGGCCGTTCTGGTCCCGACAGTCCTACAGCTGCAATACTTACCAGTTCTTTACCCTTGCCGGTGCAGTCTGGGAAAAATCGTTCGAATTGGAGAAGTTCATGGTTGATGCGATCAATCCCGCCAACGCCCCCCCGCTGCGCCCGCCGATCCCGGATGCAACGACCCGCCTGCGCGACGCCGCCAACGCGCTGGAGGCCGGATTTCTGACCGAAATGCTCAAGGCCGCAGGGTTCGGTGCCACCCGCGACGCGATGGGCGGCGGTATTGGCGAGGATCAGTTTTCATCCTTTCTGCGCGAGGCGCAGGCCAAGGAAATGGTCAAGGCCGGGGGGATCGGCCTGGCCCAAAGCCTGTTTGACGCAATGAAGGAGCGCGGCGATGGCCCGACACCTGACTAAGGACATCATCCGCCAGCTTGAGCTGGAGCGTCAGGCCATTCTGGAAGGCGCGTTTGGCGGGCTGGCGGCGATGACCGCGACCAAAGAAGACTTGATCGCCCGGCTGGAACTGGACCCGCCCCCCGACGATGATTTGCGGGACATCCATCGCCGGGCTGAACGTAACAGGCATCTTTTGCAGGCCGCATTGCGCGGGGTGCGGTCCGTGGCGGATCGCATGTCAACGCTGCGGCAGGTTCAAGGGACATTCGACAGCTATACCCAAGAAGGTGCGCGGCAAAGTCATGCGATGACGCCCCCCGTCTTTGAACGAAAGGCCTGATGCGATGGTCGTATTTTGCATCAAAGTGAACGTATTGGCCCGGCTCGCCTTAGGGAACTGTTAACCCGGCCAGACGCATGGTTTCGAGGTATCCCGAATGGATACTGCCCTGCCCCGGTGCGCCGGATGGGCCCCGTCAGAATGACGTCCCTGCCAGGCGATCCCGTCTGGCCTTTGAAACATTGGCGTAAAATGCGCCACTTTCCAAAAGGACTCTGACCTATGTCGAGCATTCTGACAAACAACGGCGCGATGGTCGCGCTGCAGACCCTTAAGTCGATCAATGGCAACCTCGCCAAGACCCAGGACATGATTTCGACCGGCAAATCGGTGGCATCCGCCAAGGACAACGCGTCCGTCTGGGCCATTTCCAAGGTGATGGAATCCGATGTGCAGGGCTTCAAAGGCATCTCTGACAGCTTGTCTTTGGGGGAATCGACCGTGGCTGTGGCCCGCAAGGCCTCGGAAACGGTGACCGATCTGCTGACCCAGATCAAAGGCAAGGTTGTGGCCGCGCAAGAAGAAAACGTGGACCGCAGCAAGATCCAGACCGACATCAAGGCACTGACCGACCAGATCAAATCGGTGACGGGTGCGGCCCAGTTCAACGGGCTCAACCTGATCAAGGGCACGGATGACATGAACATCCTGTCGTCGCTTGACCGGTCCGGCGACGGCACCGTGACAGCGTCCAACATCACCGTGGCCCGTCAGGATCTGACCTCCACGGCGGGTGTGTTCGGGTCCGGCACATCGCTCAACGCGAACGCGACAGCCAGTGCGGCCACGGTCACATCGACCGGCAATTCGGCCAACGTGACCATCGCGGCCGACGCCGATATGTCCGACAACGCGATCACGGTCTCGATCGGGGGCACGACGCTCAACTTTGCGTCGGGCGATCTTTCGGGGGATCAGGACGCCGCGGCAACCCAAATCACCGCAGCGATCAATGCGCTGGGCCTGAAAGGGATCACGGCTGGTGTGGATGGGACGAACACCAACCAGATCAACATCACCTCCACCCTCGCGTTCGAAGACGTGGCCTTGGCCGCAACCGGTGCCACCGCAAGTGCGGCGACCATCGAGCAGCGGTCCGAATCGGTGGCACTTTCCACCGCGGCAACCGTGAATGACGGTGACGGCTACCGGGTCACAGTCGGGTCCGGATCCTACACCTACGTCGCCGGCAAGGGCGAAACGATGGAGGACGTGGCCAAGGGTTTGAAGGCCGCCGTTGATGGCGCTGGTCTGACCGGCGTGACGACTGCAGCCTCCAAAGACGCCACCACGGGTGCCTGGTCGCTCAAGGTTGACAATGACGGCACCGGTTCTGCCTCTTTGGCCTTCTCGGTTGTTGGCAACGCTGGTGGCAAGGCATCGGGCGGTCTGTTCGGTCTCGAAAACATCGACGTGACCACCAACGAGGGCGCCGATTCGGCCCTTGGCAACATCGAGACCCTGATCGCCAACTCCATCGATGCGGCGGCGGCCTTTGGTTCGGCACAGGGCCGGATCGAAACCCAGAACGACTTTATCAGCAGCCTCACGGACTCGCTGAAGTCGGGGATCGGGTCGATGGTCGATGCGGATATGGAGGAAGCCTCGGCACGGCTGCAGGCCTTGCAGGTTCAGCAGCAGCTGGGCGTGCAGTCCTTGTCGATTGCAAACCAGGCGCCGCAGTCGATCCTGTCGCTGTTCCGGTAAATCCAGAGACAAACGAGAGGGCGCGTTCTGCGCGCCCTCTCCCTCCGGTTTCGCCGCGGTAAAACCGCGCCCCGTTCCTCTTCGTCCGGAAAGGACATCCCGTGAACGTCATCGAACAAGCCAGACAGGCCTATGCACCGGGTCGAAACACCGTGCAGACAGGCCGTTCTACCGAATTTCTTTTGTTCAGCCAGATCACCGCCAGATTGCGGGCCGCATCCAAAGAAGGGCCGGACAACTTCTCCGCCCTCGCGACCGCCATCCACGACAATCGCAGGCTCTGGACCATCCTCGCGGCGGACGTGGCCGATACCGGCAATGCATTGCCCGAAACGCTTCGCGCCCAGATCTTTTACCTCGCCGAATTTACGCAGGTTCACAGTCGCAAGGTTCTTCGTGGGTTGGCCGATGTTTCGGCGCTCGTTGACGTGAATGCGGCCATCATGGCCGGTTTGGCCCGGGCGGAGAGCTTGTCATGACCGGCCTTGTCCTGAAGCTCGGGCCGGGCGAACGGGTGCTGGTCAACGGCGCCGTCATTGAAAATGGTGATCGGCGGTCCAGGCTCAACATCCTGACCCCCAACGCAAATATTCTGCGCCTGCGGGATGCCATCCGCCCCGAAGAGGTCAACACGCCCGTCCGGCGGGTGTGCTACATTGCCCAACTTGTCCTGTCGGGTGATGCGGTTGAGGAAGATGCGCGGCATCAGCTGTTGCGGGGTATCGAACAACTCAGCCAGGCATTGCGGGACGCGGACAGCCGGACAACGCTTGCCGCAGCCAGCGCCGCCGTGATCGAAGGTGATTTCTACAAGGCGCTAAAGGCCCTGCGGACCCTTTTGCCCCGCGAAGAACGCTTGTTGAGGTTCACATGACGTTCCAGCCGGTCATACCCGCGTCAGGCTATGCCGGCTGGCGCTTTCTGCAGCGCACGTTGGATACCCAACGAACCGCCTATGAACAAAGTGCGCCCGTCCAGCGGGCGACCGACTACTTCCGCGAAAATATAGGCAAGGTTCGGACCGCGGATGACCTGTTGGGCGATCGGCGTTTGTTGGAGGTGGCACTTGGGGCCTTTGGCCTTGATGCTGATATCAACAGCCGCGCGTTTATCCGGAAGGTTCTGCAAGATGGCACGCTGCAAGAAGACGCGCTGTCCAACCGGCTGGCCGACAAACGCTATGCTGCCTTTTCCGAAGCCTTTGGTTTTGGTGATTTTAGTGTGCCCCGCACCGTGCTGAGCACCTTTCCAGACGAGATCATCGACCGGTATGAGGCCCGCAGCTTTGAGGCCGCCGTCGGCGCGCAGGATGACCAGATGCGCCTCGCCCTAAATGTCGCGCCCGGATTGACCGATGTTGTGGATCAAGCGAGCACAGAGCGGGGTCAATGGTTTTCAATCATGGGAAATCAGCCCCTCCGGCAGGTTTTCGAAACCGCGCTTGGCTTGCCATCGTCGTTTGGGTCCCTGGATATCGACAAACAACTCGAGCAGTTTCAGGACCGTGCCAAGGCAGTCTTTGGCACCGACAATCCGGCGGAATTTCTGGCAAGTGACAAGCAGGAAAAATTGATCCGCCTGTTCATGATACGCAGTGATGCCCAGAATGGGTTCGGGGCAAACGGCGGCACCGTCGCGTTGACCATTCTGCGCGCCGCCCCCACGATGCGCCAATTGCGCGGGTTCTGAGGGAGGACTTAGTCTCGCGCCACTGGGTCGTGTCTTTCAGCGGAGTCGCGTCGCGGCCAAGATTATTTCTTTTCCCAAGAGAGCCTTCGGATAGGCGGGACAATAGCCAACCTCGTCCGCTCCGCGCCCCCTTGTCATCCTCGGGAATTCCCATTTCGGCCAACACCTCGACCCGGACGCGATTGCGTCGCGGCAAAGGCTCCCCATCAATACCGCCTAATTCATCTTTCAAGAAGTGCCCTCGCTGCGCGGCGCACCCGGGCCAACCCGCGAGAGTGTCCGGCGCAGCGCGGAAAATGCGGCTTCGGGGCCATCGGGGCTGCGTTGCGCCAAAAACCGGGCCAGACCCGGTTCCAACGTGATGGCGGCGTCAATCGCGGGGTCGCTGCCTGCGGCGTAAAGCCCAGATTGAATCATCAGTTCCGCCCGGTCAAAGGTGCCTAGATGCCGCCGCGCCTCGGAAATCAAAACATTTTCGGCGGCTGTCGCGACCCCCGGCAATGATCGTGACACCGACCGAAGCAGGTCCACAGCCGGAAATCGGCCCCGTTCGGCAATCGTTCGATCAAGGACCACATGTCCATCCAGGACGCCGCGCAGCATGTCTGCCACGGGTTCCTCCATATCCGATCCCGCGACAAGGACGGAATAGACCGCCGTGATGTCCCCGGTGCCATCGGTACCCGGCCCTGCCCGTTCGCACAGCGCCGCAATTTGAGGCCCGGTGGTGGCGGGGAACCCCCGCAAACCTGCCCCTTCTCCGGCGGCTACGGCGACCTCGCGGTGCGCCTCGGCAAAGCGGGTGACGCTGTCAAGGAGCAGGAGAACCTGCCGCCCCTCATCCCGGAAATGTTCGGCCACGGCGGTTGCAGACCACGCACAGCGACGCCGAATTTGTGGTGCCTGATCCGAGGTCGCGGCGACAACAACCGTGCGCGCCATCCCCTCCGGACCCAGCACCTTGTCCACAAATTCCCGCAACTCGCGGCCCCGCTCACCCACAAGCCCGATCACGACGACATCCGCCCCAACCCCGCGCGCCAAATCGGCAAGCAAAGTTGATTTGCCCACGCCAGACCCGGCAAAAAGTCCCATTCGCTGCCCCCGCGCCAACGGCAACAGTGTATCGAACACCGCAAGCCCTGTGGCCATCCGGGCCCCAAGACTGCGACGCGCATAGGCGTCAGGGGCCCGGGCCTGTGCCGGTCGGGGGACAAGCCCCGGCAGCAACGGAAACCCGTCCAGCGGTTGCCCGTCAGGGTCGATCACCCGCCCGATCCACCCGGCATGCGGCGCAAAAACGGGTGGTGCCACGAGCCGAACCGCATCACCGGGGGCCAAACCGTCGGCCATTCCGTCCGCCATGCACAGGGCAGTGTCCGGGGAAACGCGGATCACCTCGCCCCGCAGCGTTCGCGGGCCCGATTGAACTATGATCCGGTCCCCCAGGCGCACGGCCCCGCCAAGCCCCGCAAGGGTGATGGCCCCGCCGCTCACCGCGACGATGCGGCCCAAGGGTCCGACGGACTGTATCCGCCCGATCGCCGCCGTCGCCCGTTCCAGACATTGAAATGCCAATTGGGATCCTCCCGTTCGTGTTGGCCATTCTGCCAACAACTCCTTTTTAAGGAATCACAGTTAAGCCTTCCTTGCAGTCACTCGAGGGAGAATCCCGATGTACGAAAATATGCCGCTGTTTCAGACAGCGACCGCCATGGCCCGCCACGCGGGCAGCCGTCAGGCGGTGACCACCCGCAACATTGCCAATGCAGATACGCCCGGTTACCGGGCGCAAACCATCGCGTCGTTCAAGGACAGTTATCGCGCCACTGGCACCCTTGTCCCGCAGGCCACCCGGCCCGGTCACATGGGCGGGCACCCGGCGCAGGCAAACGCCCGCGAGGTGCAAAGCCCGGCGGAACCGTCCCCCAACGGCAATTCCGTCTCGCTGGAATTGGAGATGGTGAATGCCGTGGACAACCAGCGCGAACATGACCGCGCCCTTGCCATCTACAAACACGGGCTGACGGTGCTACGCACCGTTCTTGGCCGATAGGGGCGCGCGATGGCTGATTTCTCAGACGCGCTGTCGGTTGCCGCATCGGGCATGAAGGCGCAGGCGGCTCGTATCCGCCACACGTCCGAAAACATCGCGAACGCGGACACCCCCGGCTATCACCGCAAGACGATCTCCTTTGCACAAGAGGTCACGCGCGGCGAACGGTCTGGCGCAGTTGCCACCGGCCCAGTCCGCCTCGACCCGACCGAGGCCACCCGAATTTACGACCCCGCTCACCCGCTTGCCGGGCCGGACGGGTATTACGAGGGATCGAACGTCAATCTGTTGATTGAAATCACCGACGCCCGCGAGGCGCAGCGATCCTACGAAGCCAATCTCAAGATGTTCGATCAGGTGCGGCAGATGTCGTCATCGCTGATGGAACTGTTGCGCAAATAAAGGTCTGATCCATGGAATTCACCACATCACTTGTCGCCAATGCCTATTCCGCCTCGCGGGAGGCGACCGCCCCGCAACCCGGTTCCGGCGGTGGCGCGGGCAAGGCATTCGCCGCTGCCGCCGAAGATTTCGCCGCCACCCTGCTGCATTCCGAACAAACGGCGATGCAGGCGATGACCGCCGGGGCCGATCCACACGCGCTGGTTCAGGCGCTCGCGCAGACCGAATTGGCCGTGGAAACCGCCGTCACGATCCGCAACAAGGTCGTGGAAGCCTATCAGGAAATCCTGCGGATGCCGGTGTGATGTCCGAGGCCCTGTTTTACGACACGCTCCGTCAGGGATTGTGGATCGCGACGCTCATTTCGATCCCCATCCTGACGGCGGCGCTGGCGTCCGGTCTGGTTGTGGGCCTGTTTCAGGCGCTCACCTCGATCCAGGAAATGACGCTGACTTTTGTGCCTAAAATGCTGTGCATTTTGGCCGTTTTCTGGGTGTCGATGGGGTTCATGACCGAAACCCTCGTCAGTTTTTTTCAGGACACGCTGATCCCGATGATCGCAGGGGGCTGACATGGATAACGCAACTTATACCGCGCTGACCCGGCAATCGGGGTTGATGGCCGAAATGCAGGTGGTGGCGAACAACATCGCGAACGCAAACACGACCGGGTATCGGTCCGAAGGGATCACATTCGCCGAATACATCAGCGCGACGGGGCCAAAAACCGATTCGCTGTCCATGGCCACCGCCGAGGTGCGCGATACCCTGTCCGCCCAAGGCGCGCTGGGCCTGACCGGCGGCACCTTTGACCTCGCTATCGAGGGCGAGGGGTTTTTTCTGATCGACACGCCGCAAGGGCAGCGATTGACCCGGGCCGGCAATTTCACGCCGAACGAAAACGGCGATCTGGTCACAATGGACGGCCACGCCGTTTTGGATGCAGGCGGCGCGCCTGTGTTTGTGCCCACCGGGGCCGGTCCGATTGGCATCGCGCCCGATGGCACGATTTCCGCCGGGGGACAGCCGGTGGGGCAAATCGGGCTTGTGATGCCCGATGACCCCCTCGCCCTGACGCGCGAAGGGGGCACGATGTTCAACCCCGGTGGCGGTATCATCCCGGCCGAAAATGGGCAGATGATGCAAGGGTTTCTGGAATCGTCGAACGTGAACCCGATCCTGCAGATCAGCCGGATGATCGAGGTTCAGCGCGCCTATGAGCTGGGCCAAAGTTTCATGGACAAAGAAGATGAACGGATTCGCAACGTGTTGCGGACCCTTGGCCGATAGGAGAATGAACAGATGCGGGCACTGAAAATTGCGGCGGCGGGCATGACGGCCCAGCAGATGCGGGTCGAGGTCATCTCGAACAACCTCGCGAACATGAACACCACGGGCTATAATGCGCGCCGGGCCGAATTTGCAGACCTGCATTATCAACAGCTTGCCCGGCCAGGAACGATCAACGCCAGCGATGGCACGACATTGCCCACCGGGGTCCAGTTGGGGCTGGGTGTGCGCCCGACGTCAGTGTCGGTGATGTTGTCGCAGGGGTCATTGGCGGCAACGGGCGGCGATCTTGATGTCGCGATCGAAGGGCAGGGATACCTTGAGGTGACGCTCCCAAACGGCACCCCCGCCTATACCCGCGATGGCGGCTTGAAACGGTCGGGCGACGGTCAGATCGTCACCTCGGACGGCTATCCGGTGGTCCCAGATATCACGATCCCGCGCGACGCCCGGTCCATCTCCATCAACCCCGAGGGCGAGGTTTACGCCTATTTCGTCGATCAGGTGCAGCCGTCGCTCTTGGGTCAAATCACGCTGGCGGGGTTCACAAATCCCAAGGGGTTGGAGGCGATCGGGTCGAACCTGTTTCTGGAAACACCGGCCTCTGGACCGTCGGCGGTATCGACCCCCGGCGAGGATGGTCTGGGCGTGTTGCGCCAAGGCTATCTGGAGGACAGTTCGGTTGACGCGGTCAAGGAGGTGACCGACCTGATCGAGGCACAACGGGGGTATGAATTGAACTCCAAGGTCATCAGCGCGGCGGACCAGATGCTGGGCGCAATGGTGCAAATCCGATGATCCGGCTTTGTCTGGCGGTCTTGTGCCTTGCGGCCCCGGCGACGGCCGAAACCGTGGTCGCGGCCCGCACCATTCCGGCCCAGAGCCTGATTGGCCCGGACGACCTGTTGCTGCGCGATGTGATCGTGCCCGGCGGCGTGACGGACCCCGCCATGATCATCGGGCTAGAGGCCCGCGTGGCCCTGTATGCCGGGCGACCGATCCGGCCCGGTGATGTCGGATTTCCTGCCGTGGTGGACCGCAACCAGATTATTCCGCTGATTTATCAACGCAATGGCGTGATGATATCAACCGAAGGTCGGGCCTTGGACCGGGCTGGCCCCGGCGATCTGATCCGGGTCATGAACCTTGCCTCTCGTGCCACTGTGACCGCCCGGATCGGTGTGGACGGTGGTGCCTATGTCGCCAATTAAAGGATCAAACATGCGCTTGCTTCCCATTCTGACCCTCGCCTTGTTCACCGCAGGGTGCGCCCGTCTGTCCCAGATCGGCCAGGAACCGGAATTTACGCCCGTTCAGGCCGGAGCGGAATTCAACGCGATGATGACGTCGAGCCTGCCGGACAGCATCGACACCGGGCCTATGCCCGAGGCGAACGCGGCCTCGCTTTGGACCGGGTCGCGGGGGTCGCTGTTGGGGGACCGGCGCGCGATGATGCGGGGGGACATCCTGACCGTCGTGATCGAAATCAACGACAGCGCGTCAATCTCTAATTCGACCGACCGATCCCGTTCGGCCAGCCAGTCGATGACGGTGCCGCAGTTGTTTGGCATCCCGCAGATGGCCAATTCCGCGCTCCCCGAAGGTGCCTCGCTCGACACGGCGGTTGATCTGGGGTCGTCCAGCACGGCTGCCGGCGAAGGATCGGTCAGCCGGAATGAAAAACTGACCCTGCGGGTCGCCGCGACCATTCTGGATGTGCTGCCCAATGGCATTTTGTCCGTCCAAGGCACGCAAGAGGTCCGCGTGAATTTCGAATTGCGGGAGCTGATCGTGACCGGCTTTGTGCGGCCCGAAGACGTCACCCGGCAAAACGAAATCACCTATGACAAAATAGCGTCGGCCCGGATTTCCTATGGGGGGCGCGGCCAGATTTCCGAGGTGCAGCAACCTCGCTATGGCCAGCAGGCCGCCGAAATTCTCCTGCCGTTCTGAAAGGACCCCCGATGAAAAAACTTTTGATACCTCTGATCATGGCCTTGATCGGCGTGGGTGGCGGCGTCGGGGCCGGGATGTTTCTGGCACCCGCCCCCCATGAAGACGCCGAGGCCGAGACATGTGTGACGCCGATGACCGAAGACGGCCATGACATGGCCGCCGTCCCAGAGGCCGAAACAACGCCCGAAGGTCAGCCAACGCGCGAATACGCCCGGTTGAACAACCAATTCGTGGTGCCCGTGGTCGAAAACGGCAAGGTGGCGGCGCTGGTTGTCCTGTCGCTCAGCATCGAGGTCGTGACCGGCGCCCAGCAAGACGTGTTCAGCGCGGAGCCAAAGCTGCGCGACAGCTTTTTGCAGGTGCTGTTCGAACATGCCAACCTTGGCGGGTTCGAAGGCAATTTCACCAGCGCCACAAACATGCGCAACCTGCGCGAGGCGCTTCAGGACGCTGCAACCGATGCCTTGGGCAGCCGCGTGACCGACGTTCTGATCATCGACATCGTCCGACAGGACGTCTGACAGCGGCTATTCGGACTTGCGCGCGCGGGCCAGTACGGTCTGCGCGTTTTGCTGTTTGGCCAAGGCACGAATGGCCTGGTCCCTGCCAAAGGCCTGGCCCAGGTCGTGCCGCAGCCGTTCTTGCGCCGCCAAGAGCCGCGCCAGTTCAAGGTTGAGCGCGCGGCGTCGTTGATCGACCCAGATCTGCCAATTGGCATCTGCCCCGGCCATTGTCGCAGGATCGTCGCCAGGGCGGTGGGGCTTTGGTGCATTTAGCGCCGCAATCGTGGCCCGCAACGCCGCCTCGGTTTGTTTCAGGATCGCCATTTCCGCCTGTCTGGCCTTGAACGCGGCATCTGTAAGCCGCGCCAACCCCGCCAACTGCGCCGCTCGCGTCGTCATTTGCCGCTCCACCCAGCGCGCGCGCGGGCACGGATCGTATCGGCAAACCGGATCGCGGCAGCGACGGCGCGATAATGGTCCTGCTGGATTTCTTCGCCCAATTCGACGCTGGCGTGGATGGCCCGCGCCGTGGACGGATCTGACCGGATGGGAATGGCATGTTCCTGCGCAATCTCGCGGATGCGGGCCGCAATTTCATCCACACCTTTGGCGACGCAAACCGGGGCCTTACCGCTCGATTTGTCCCAGCTAAGGGCGACCGCATAGTGCGTCGGGTTGACGACAATCACGTTGGCCTTGGGCACCTCGGCCAGCATCTGGTTCATAGCAATGGAAATCGCCTTTTGACGACGCTGTTGCTTCATCGCGGGATCGCCTTCGCTGTCTTTCATTTCATCAGTCATTTCCTTGCGGCTCATTCGGTTTTTCCGGGTGTGTTCGGCGTGCTGGAACAGAAAATCCAGACCACCCAGCGCGGTTGAAATGACGACAACGATGAACAACAGGCCGAGCGTCAATCGGCCGAGTTCCACCCCGATTTGCCCCACGGACAGGTGCAGCGTCCCGATCAGATCGTTCAGGTGCTGCGCCAGGTAAACGCCCAAAACGACGGAATAGAGCGTCAGTTTGGCAAAACTCTTGAAGAATTCGAAAAGCCCTGCCCGGCCAAATTTATTCTTGGCGGTGGCCAAGGGCGACACCCGCGACAGTTTGAATTCCAGCTTTGAGGGCGCAAAAACCAACCCGCGCTGCGCCAGAATGGACAACAACGCCAACGCCGCCGGAACGCCGAACCAAGGGGCCAGCGCACCACCCAGTTGCCCCATGACCCCGCCGGTCATCGGGGCCCCGCTGCCCGCGAACAGATCGTCCGACAACCCCGCCGCCTGACCGAGCAATACCGACAAAGACGCCCCCAGCCCCAGAAACGACGCCGGACCAAACGCAACTGCGGCCAGAACAAAACCGCCATATCCAGCGGCGGTTGTCAGGTCGGCAGACTTTGGAATCTCGCCCTTTTTGCGGGCATCGTCGAGCCGTTTCTGAGAGGGCTCAAATTGCTTGTCACTATTGTCTTCCTCGCTCATGGGGCGCCCGAAAACGGGTTTTCCATGAACCCGTCCAGTGCGCCGACCCAGATCGACAGCAAGATCGGCGCGGTCAACAACAACAGCCCAAGCCCCCCAGCGGTGATCGCGGGTGCGCCTACAAACGCCACCATCAACTGCGGCATCGCGCGGTTGATGATGCCCAAGGTGACGTTGTAAATCAGGGACGCCACGACAAACGGTCCGGCCAACGTAAAGGCGAGCGCGAACGCCCGCGCAATTTCAGACAGGCCCGTCGCCGAAACGACATCCGGCGCAATAACCTGACCAAATGGAGACAACGTGTAGGTGTGGACCATGAACAGGGCCAGCCGGACATGCAGCCCCAACACCGCCGCGAGAGCTAGCCCGCCGATAGTCAGCAGGTGACCAATGGCGGGCTGTGGTTCTGCGCCGGCGCTGCCACCGAACAGTTGTGACAGCGATGTCGATTGTGCCGCAATGGTGCCCGCGATCTGCAATGCGATTACAAACAACCGCAGCAACAAGCCAAAAAACAACCCCGCCAACGTCTCGGCGGCGACTAGGGCCACCGTCGCCGTGGGCCCCGCATAGGCGGGAATATCCGGCGCCACCGCAGGCAGCACGACGAGCGTGAACCCGATGCCGATCGCCACCTTGACCCGCCCGGGCACAGACCCTTCGCCGAACGCGGGCAGGAACAACATCATGGCCCCGATCCGCAGAAACACGACAAACCCAGACCACAATGCGTCCTGTCCGAAACCCATCAGGATATCGAGCGCCGCAATCATGCCGGGATCATACCGACAAGGGCGGGGCGCGCATCGACGCCGATTTCCTCGAACGATAACACAGGGTTGGTGATTCCTTTGGCAGTCATCACCGTCCGCAAGAACCGCCGTCGCCGCATCGAGGTCACAACTGCCGGATAGGAACCCTGTTCGGTGGCCCGCGCGACCCGTTCGGCTATGGCGGTGGCCAGCCTGTTGAATTCATCGGGCGGCAGGGCCACATCGCCGTTGCCGGACCGGTCCGATTGGATCTGGTAGGTGGTGAATACGTCCTCCCACTCCGGAGCCAGTTGCACCAAGGGGATCGTCCCATCCGGCCGCCGCATTTCCGCAACCAGTTGAAACCCAAGCCGTTGGCGGACATGTTCCGCGATACCTTCGGCAGTTTGATAAATCTGCCGACCCTCGGCCGCGGCCTCGAGGATCAGGGACAGGTTGCGGATCGACACCCGTTCCTCCAGCAACAACCGCAATACGGACAACAGCAGGTCCGCTGGCAATTTGTCGGGCATCAGTTCGTCAATCATCCGTCGGTTCGCCTCAGCCCGGTCGCGATCACTCAAGTTGACCATTTCGTCCAGCAGCCGCCGCAGCGCCTTGAGCGTCAGAAGGCGGGCAAAGTTGCGTTTGATGATCTCCAGCAAATGCGTGGCCAGCACCTCGGGCGGATGAACGGTGGTCAACCCTGCAATCGCCGCCTCGTTCTGTTGCTGTGCGGAAATCCAGCGAGCCGGCGCGCCATAAACCGGTTCCTTGACGTCATCCCCTGTGAGCGCGTCGTCCACCGGGCCCGCTAGTAACGCCAGAACACGACCGGGCAACAACCTGTCCCGCGCTTGTTCAACCCCTTGAACCAGAACGCGATATTCCCCCGGTTGCAGCGCGGCATTGTCGGTAAGCCGAATCTCAGGCAGCAACACGCCAAACGTCGTAGCAACATGGTTGCGCATATTTACAATCCGCGCGTCCAAACCGGTCCCGGGATCCAGAACCATATCCACAAGATCGGGTGCAAATTCGACGTGGATATCGTCGAGGTCGAGAATATCACCCAATGACGCGCGCGGTGCCTTTTCACTGGCGGGCCGGGCCGCCTCGGTTGCGTCCTGCGCCGCCTTACGCTGTTGATTGCGGCCCACGATGACCGCACAGCCGCCAAGGACCAGCGCACCCGTCACAAACGGCACAAACGGCAGCCCAGGCACGAGCGCAAACAGCGCCATCAGAAACGCCACGGTGCCCAACGCCCCCGGGTGCCGCCCCAACTGCGCCACGATAGCGAGGTCGGTTGCCCCTTTTGCCCCGCCCCGTGCCAACAACAGGGCCGACGCAATCGAGATGATGACCGCTGGAATCTGGCTGACCAATCCATCACCGACTGTCAAAATAGCATATGTTTCAAACGCTTTTCCCAGCGGCATATCGTGCAACGCCACACCGATGATCAGCCCCATGATGAGGTTGAGTGCGGTGATCAAAAGACCGGCAACCGCATCCCCCTTCACGAATTTGGACGCGCCATCGAGTGACCCGAAAAACGTCGTTTCGGCCTGTTCCAGTTCGCGCCGCCGCTTCGCTTCGGCGTGATCAATCGCGCCCGCGCTCATATCGCTGTCGATGGCCAGTTGTTTGCCAGGCATCGCGTCAAGTGCGAACCGCGCGCCAACTTCGGCCATGCGCGTGGCCCCCTTGTTGATGACCACGAAATTCACGATCAACAGGACGCCAAACACGACAAGACCAAGCAGGACAGAGCCGCCCATCACGAACATGGCAAACCCTTCGATGACCTCGCCCGCCGCATCGGTGCCAGTGTGTCCTTGTCCGATGATCAGCTTGGTAGACGAGATGTTCAGCGACAACCGCAACATCAGCGAGGCCAGCAAAACCGTCGGAAAGGCCGAAAAATCAAGCGGCCGTTCGATGAACAACGTCACGGTGAACATCAGAATGGCCAGTGCAAAGGACGCCGCAAGCCCGACATCCAGAACCCACGACGGCATTGGCAGAATCATCATGACGATGACCGCCATCAAGGCGAGCGCCAACAGGACCGTGGGTTGGAGAATGTTGCGGAGCGTGATCGTGGGCATGGTCAGCCTCCCGCGCCAAGGGGAACAAGCGAGCCGAGGCCGCCCAGCGCGGGCCGCTGTTGAAGCAGCGGAAATGTATTGACCCGCGGCAATGACGGGGTGTCCGTGTCGCCCGCCGCCGACGCAAGAATTGGTCCTTCGCGGTCTGCACCGGCTGCTACGGCTTGCGCGTGATACTGGTCAAATGTTTGCCGGTAGCGCGTCGCATATTCTTCCGTTCGCGAATGGTAGGCACCAGCGGCAGCGGACCAATCCCCCTTTTCGGCGTGAAGCCCCGCAAGGAACCGCGCTGCATAGAGCGCGTTTTCCACTGGGTCGAACATCGCGGCCACAGAATCAAAATTCTCGCCGTGCCAGCGGTAGTTGATCTGGAAACACCCGACATCAAAACTGACCCGTCCAGCGTCGGCACCGGCCATGGCGAAATCCAACGCCTCGGCACGGGTGGGAAACCAGTGGCCGGCCCCTTCCATATTGATGGTCCATGGCCAAGGCTGCATCGCGCCATCCACCCGCCGCCCGGTTTCCGTCTGTGTGATGGCAATCAGCACCGACAGCGGGACACCGGTCTGTGCGGATGCCTGTCGCGCCGATGTTACGCAGATATCGGACGGATCGGCCCGCACAATTGAAGGCAACACACCCAGGAGCAAAATCCCCAGAAGGCTCGAGGGTCGGCGCGAACACCGTTGAACGGTGGGCGGCTGCTGAAACATGGGAGGAACTTTCTGTTGCCGGATGCCTTGTGATACCGCGCCATGGTTGACAAAAGGTAAGCGTCAAAACCCGTTGGTCGGCACCTGAAACCGGGTCAAAAGGTCATCGACCATCTGGCGTGTCTGGGTGGCATCCTCCAGCGCGGTCCGGCTTCCATCAAGGCTTGCGCCTCCGGGTGCTGGCTCGGCAGGCGACAACATCGCACTGCCGACTGTCCGCAAGAGTGGATCTTCGGACCCTGCCAACCGCGCCCATGCCCCGGCCCGCCACGCATTTTCAACCTCTGGCGTGCTGCCCGGCGTCGCCTCAGATGCCGCATATGCGGCACCAAAATCACCCTTTGCCACATGCGCCGCCGTGCGCAGCCGTGCCGCCCGCAAATCCGTCAGCCCCGACAAAAGGCGCAACGCGTCGTCGGGCGTTCCCATGGCAAGCGCCGCCTCCGCCCGCAGATAACGTCGTTCTCCCATGTCCGGACCCAATGCCTCGCCCAACAAGTATTGCGCAGCCCTGTCTGCAAAACCAAGATCCAAAAGCCTGGTGGCCAAGGCATTTTCTGCGCCCGCGGTCAGAACGTCAGGGACGCCGTCCAATGCATGACGCAGGAACGTCAAATCATCCGCCTTGGCCGTCAGCCCAATCATGATTTCGGACACAAGCGCGGTCTTCTGATCGCTCTCACCCTCGGCCGCGGGACCGTCCGGGACATCTGCTAGTGTCTGGACCGCGTTGTCAAAATCGACCAGATCGCCATAGGCTCGCGCTTCCGCCAGCAAGAGACGCCGCGAGACCGGATCATGTCGATTTTCAAACCGCAGGCTTTCGGACAGGGCGAACAGGTTTGGATCAACTGTGGTTTCCTGTTCGTGCGCAAGTTCGAACAGCCGCAGCAACGCCTCTGGCGACAGGCGTTCATCCGATTGGGCCGCGGTCGCCAATGTCTGGATGGCTGCGGCGGCATCCCCGCCGGCGGCAAGAACATCTGCCGTCACTAGGTCCTGTTCTGCCGTTGCCCCAGTGAGCGCGGGGCTCGCCCTGTTCAGAATTTGTCCTGCAGCCTCATCCTCGCCCATGGCGGCTAGACGCACGGCGAGGGCGGTGCCCAGATGCCCCTTGAGAGGAGCGGGAAGGTCCCGGAAGTTTGCCTGCAGCATTCGGATGTCCGGACGCGACCCTTGAAAGCCGGCGGGTTGCGCCAGAAATGCCCAAAATCCAGCCATCGTTGCGCAGGTTATCTGGGTGCTGAGAACCGGATCGCGCGGCGCATCGCCATCTACAAGGCTTGCCATGGCAACCAGAACCGATCGTTCCTGCGATTGGATACCGTCAAGATCAAGCACGCGCATCGCTTCTTTTCCGTAGCCGAAATAGACATAGGCGCGCGCGAGGCTCAAAACCGCACCGTCCGGATATTGGTCAAACTCCGCCGTCAGCCCGGCGCGTCGCGTGGCAATTTCGTGCGCGAAGTCGTCCGTTTCAACCCAATCCGCGACGGCAAAATGCGCATCCGGCAGGCAGGTCCCACCAGTGTCAGTGGTCGGGCTCCCAGCCACCGCGATTGACGGCATATCGCGATCAATCACCGTCGCCGATCGCACGCCGATCACCGGGTCCTGCATCCCAAGATCAAGGTCGGTGGGCAACTCTTCAGGTTCAGTCATGTCCATGCCATTCGCGACGGTTTCCGCAGCGTCCGGAAGAGTGACCGCGTCCCGAGGGGCCGTTGTTTCCAAAAGCCCCTGCGTCGCCGCACGCGCGATGCTTTGCAATAGGGCGGTTTCCACGTCGGACATGTCCTGCGACACCTTCGGGTCTTCCATCCCAATTTCCACATCGAAATTCGGGACGACGCCGGGGGCGGACGGGGTAATTAGGGGCAAGGAAACGGCAGGCTCTGTGACAACGCCGGCCTCGAACGGGCTGTCGACGGGCGGGGCACCGTCCACGAGGTCCACCACAAGTGTCCCACTGTCGAAAACGAACGCCGTCGCGTGACAGTCACACGCCGGAACGAGTGCAAGCCGTCCATCCCCCAAGGAGTCAACAGATGCGATTCGCCCTTGGGTCAATCGGCTGGCCACATTACCCGTATCGAAATCGCCGCTCCCGGTTCCAAGATCAAGGACATACCCTGCCCCCTCGCGCACCAGGGACCATTCCGTGGTATTGGACACGGGCAGGACAAGGCGAGAAAAGGTTGGATGTTCCCCGCTGCGGACCGGAATAGACTGAGCCGCGACCGACCCCGCAAACAGGGTCACGACAACAGAGGTCGCAAGGCGGATCATGCCGCCTCCTGCTTGAGCGCCTTGAGCGCCTCTTCCAATTCGTTGAACGATGGACGGCAATGGCCCGGTGTATTCTGGCGCCCGACCTCGATGCAGATATTGGGGGCGTGTTTGTGCAGATTGGCAACCAGCACCTCCCGGATGAGTTGATAGAAATGCGCGTCCTCTTCCACGACGGTTTTGAGTTTCACGGCGAACGGTCCAACCAGACCATAGGCCAGAAACACGCCCAAAAACGTGCCCACCAAGGCACCGCCGATCATTTTGCCCAGAATTTCGGGCGGTTGGTCAATTGACCCCATCGTCTTGATGACGCCCAGAACAGCGGCGACGATGCCCAAGGCAGGCAGACCATCCGCAACGGATTGCAGCGCATGAATGGAATGCATCGCGTGGTGTGTTGATTGCTCCATCCGCTTTTCCAGTACTTCTTCGACCTGGTGCGGATCGTCGTAATTCATGGAGGCAGACCGCAACGTGTCGCAAATCAATGCCACGGCCTCTTTATCCGCCTTGATCTTGTTGTATTTTGAGAAAATCGAGGAGTCGTCTGGATTCTCGATATGTTCCTCCAGTGCGACGGGGTTAATGCGGGCCACGCGGACCAGTTCGAACAACAGGCACAACAGATCGCGGTAATCGTGATGCTTCCACTTTGGGCCTTTGAACACCTTGCCAATATCCTTGAGCGTTTGCTTGATCGCGCCTGTGTCGTTTGAAATGACAAAGGCACCGATGGCCGCGCCACCGATCATGATCATCTCGAATGGCAAGGCCTTGAGGATAATCCCCATTTTGCCCCCGGCGAGCATGTAGCCGCCGAAAACCATGACGAAAATGATGGCAATACCAATAAGGCCGATCATGCAAACTATCCCTATGCTTGCGGGTCCGACCCCGCCACCCGACCATGTCACGCAAGGGGTTACCGCCCGGTTTATTCCGTCGGCACACCGGCATTTCTTCCGGCCAACATGACGCTAAAAGTGTAAGCAGTGGCGGGTTCAAGCCCGGCAAGGATTGCCGCCGCCGCATCCGGGCGCATCCGGGCCAGAAACCCCGCCGCAAAATCCGGCGACATTTCGGCAAATACTGCGGCGGCGTCCTTGGGTTTCATGTTTTCATACACCGTGGTCAGGCGGGTCAGATCATCCGACGCCGCCGTCTGTGCAAGGGCGAGGGTCGCGGCAAGCGCTGCCTCGGCGGCGTCAAGGGCCGCAATCCGGTCGGTCAACTGGGCCTCGGCTACCTGCAAGGCCTGCAAACGGTCCGCGATCTGCCCTTCGCGTTCGGTGATCCGCGCGTCGCGGCCCGCCATCGCCTGCAACAGGGCCTCTAGCTCGGCGGGATCCGAACAGGTTTCCGGGTCCATCGGGGCCTCGGCAACATCCTCGGCCGCAAGAGCGATCAAGGAACCAGCGTCGCCAACCAGCCGCAGCAATCCGGACGCCAACAACAACGCGGCAAGCGTCACCAGAACGCCACTAGGGCGGCGCGGCGCGGAACGGGTCACGCGCCGACCCTTTCCGCCTTGCGGACGAAAAACGGGCTGAGCGGTTCGGACAAGGGCGCATGAACCGGCGCAGGTTGCGGCAAATCGTGCAGCGATGCCATCAACAGTTCCAGCCGACGCGCCGCCGCTTCGGCCCGGCCATTCACGCCATCAAGCGTCGCCACGGACCCCTTCGCCTGCGTCTGGGCCAGAACCAGCGCCTTTTGCAGGTCATCCACTTGCGCAGACAACACCGCCACAGCACCACCAACCCCGTTTTCAAGATCGGTAAACCGGCGCAGCCGCGCAGACAGCACCATACAGTAAAACGCAGCCCCAAGCGTGCCCGCCAACAGCAGGATATCAGCAATCAAAGTCATCGGGTTTCTCCCTTAGTTCATAACAAATTCCATGATGAGCAGGTCAGTGACCCGCCCTTCACCAGCAACAACCTGCACACGGCGCAGCATTTGGGCCCGCAACCGGACCAATACGGCAGGGTCCTCCAGATCGGCCGTTTCGACGGCCCGCAGATAGCCGTTCAAAACGTCCACAATCCGGGGTTTTATGCCTTCGACCTCGGCGACGCGGTCGGGGGCAACCTCCAGTTGGGCGGTAAACCGCAGGTGGCGGCTGGTACCTTGCGATGGCAGCGAAATCAGCAGCGGGTCCAAGGCCACAAAGGCGACATTGGGCAAAGGGTCCACCGGAACGGCGTGTTCGGCATCTGCGTTTTCCGATTCGGCATGGCCGCCGATCAACCCCATCTGGACAGCCATGAATCCGCCTCCGCCCCCGGCCAACAGCAGGACAACCCCCAGTATCAACGGCATTTTCGACTTTTTCGGCGGCTGGGCCTCTGTCGGGTCGGCAACAATTGTCATGCGCGGTCTCCTTGCGTTCGACTGATTTGTTTTTAGACCGACAGGCACTAACCGATTGTTAAGCCTGATCCGCCATTCAGAACCTGCCGGGGAGAAACCGCGGCATTGGCAGGAGACATCGGGTGGGCGACCTCACAAGAACCTGGGAAGGGCTCGACACGCGAAAGCGGGCCATTGTGGGACTGGCGACCATCGCGGTTTTCGCGATCGTGCTGTTTTTGGCCCGTGGGACCGGGTCCAAAGACATGGCATTGCTGTATTCCGGGTTGGAAAGCACGGCAGCGGGCGAAATAGTCACGGCACTGGACCAGCGCGGCGCGCTTTACGAAGTGCGCGGAACAGCGGTGTATGTCGAGGCAGCGCAGCGCGATTTGTTGCGGATGTCCCTGGCGGGGGAGGGGTTGCCGCAAAACTCGACGCAAGGCTATGAAATCCTTGACCAATTGTCGGGCTTTGGCACGACATCGCAAATGTTCGACGCGGCCTACTGGCGGGCCAAAGAGGGCGAATTGGCGCGGACGATTCTGGCCAGCCCCTTTGTGCGGTCCGCCCGCGTCCACATCTCCAGCCCCACAAACCGCCCCTTTGCCCGGGATCAACGGCCCACAGCGGCGGTCACGGTCACGCCGCAAGGCGGCGCATTGTCTCCAGAACAGGCCAAGGCGTTGCAATTTCTGGTATCCTCAGCAGTGTCTGGCCTGACGCCGGATGATGTCGCCGTAATCGACAGCACGTCCGGATTGGTCAGCGGGTCCGATGCCGCGGCTGTTTCCTCGGGCAGCGACCGGGCCGAAGATTTGCGGCTGCGGGCGCAGCGGTTGCTGGAGGCGCGGGTAGGTTTTGGCAATGCCATGGTCGAGGTGAGCGTCGATACGGTCACGGAAACCGAATCAATCACGCAACGCACCATCGACCCGGACAGCCGCATCGCGATCAGCACCGAGGTCGAAGAACGGTCCAACACGGCGCAGGACAATGGCGACGGGGCCGTCACCGTCGCGTCCAATCTGCCCACCGGCGATACAGCGGGGGCCGGCGGCACCTCCAATAGCGAAAACAGCGAAACCCGGTCGCTTACCAATTACGAAGTGTCCGAAACCCAACGCGAGGTGTTGCGGGTGCCCGGTGCCATCCGGCGGCTTTCGGTGGCTGTTTTGGTCAATGACGTGGTGACAACGGCTGCTGACGGCACGGTGACATCGACACCGCGCACGCCCGAAGAACTCGAAGCGCTCAAAACCCTTGTCGGGTCGGCGGTTGGTTTGGACGAGGCGCGCGGCGATGTCCTGACCCTGCAATCCATGGCATTTGAGCCGATCGAGGCGTTGGGGACCACTGCCGCCGAGGCGCCATCGGTCCCGCTCAACCTTATGTCCTTGATCCAGATCGGGGTTCTCGCCTTTGTCGTCCTTGTTCTGGGGCTCTTCGTCGTGCGCCCGATCCTGACGGGCGCACGCACCGCGCGTCTGCCGCCGCCACAGCCCACGCTTGCCTTGGACAACGCGCGACCTGCGGGAACAATGGCAATTTCTGGTGGGCCCGGCGCGCAAATGGCGCTTTCGGGTCCGGCCGCTACGGCGCCGGATGGCACAGCCGAGGGCCCGGAACCGCCAGAAGATCCGGTCGCACGCCTGCGCCGGATGATCGCGGAACGGCAAACCGAGTCGATCCAACTGCTCCAAAGCTGGATCGAAGACCCCGATGACCGGGAGAAGGCATGATGCAAACCGCGCGTCTCTTGTTCGAGAAATTTGAAATTGGGGGGGACCCCGCCACTGCGGGTCCGTCCGCCGAATGGGTAGCCGGGCATGCAGCCGGTCTGGCCGAAGGGCACGCAGCCGCACAGGACGCCGCGCGGCACGACCAGTCAAGATTGCAGAGCGATCTGGTTCAGGCAGTGTCCGACATGACGTTTGTCTATGCCGAAGCGGAACAGGCGGTTCTCCGCAGCTTGATCCCTTTGTTTTCAGGCATCTGTGCGCATCTTTTGCCGGGTATGGAACAGGCCGCACTTGCGGCGCATCTGGTCGAACACCTGCGCGCCCTTGCCCGCGACATCTGCCCGGGCCAGATCATTCTGCGGGTCGCGCCCGCAGAACTTGAGGCCGTCTCAAACGCCTTGAACGGGGACCTACGCGACGCTGTGACGGTCACGGCGGATCCGGCACTCGCGCCCGGAACGGCAAATTGGTCTGCCGGGGACGTCACCCGACAAATCGATATCACTGCCGCTTTTGCGCAAATCCAAGACACCTTGCGCGCGACACTTCATGAAATCGAAAGGAAAGATGCAAATGGCGCTCAATGACACTTCAGGGCGGGACGGCACCAGCCACCCCCTGCATTCCGTGCCGATCGAGGTGACAATCTCCGTCGGTCGGGCCCGCCCCTTGGTCCGGGACCTGCTGACCCTTGGCGAAAACGCGGTCTTGCCCCTCGACCGGCGGATCGATGACCCCGTAGAATTGTATATCGGGACCCGTCTGATTGCGCGGGGCGAGTTGCAGGAACTGGAGGGCGGAGAGCCAGGGCAACTTGCCGTCCGCCTGACCGAGGTCTCGCCGCTGCCCTCTGATCTGGCCTGACCTTTGATGCGCCGAATCCTCCCCAGTCTAGTCGTTTTGCTGCTTCTTGCGGCCCAACCATCCATCGCGCAGGACGTGACACTGACGCTGGGGGACGGCGGCGACGGGGCGCTCGCCACCCGCTCGATTCAGTTGCTTGTGCTGATCACAGTGCTCAGCATCGTGCCGGGGTTGGCGATCATGGTGACCTGTTTTCCGTTCATCGTCACGGTTTTGGCGATTCTGCGGCAGGGAATCGGCCTCCAACAATCGCCGCCGAATATGTTGATCGTGAGCCTCGCGTTGTTCCTGACGTATTTCGTCATGGAACCCGTGTTCATGGCCTCTTGGACAAACGGCATTGATCCTCTGCTCAACAACGGCATGAGCATTGAGGAAGCCTTTGCCCGTACCATGGACCCCTTCCGCGTCTTCATGACGGGCCGAATAGACCCGGACACCTTCGAAGACCTTGCGTCCCTGCGCCCCGGCTTTTCACCCGGAGCGGCCATCGGTGACGCCCCTTTGTCGGTCTTGGTGCCCAGTTTCCTGTTGTCAGAGGTCGAACGGGCGTTTCAGGTCGGCTTCCTGATTTTTCTGCCGTTCCTGATCATTGACCTCGTCGTGGCCGCGGTCCTGATGTCGATGGGCATGATGATGGTGCCCCCGGCGATCGTATCGCTCCCGTTCAAACTTGCATTCTTCGTGGTGGCGGATGGGTGGAGCCTTGTCGCAGGCAGCCTCGTGCGGAGCTACTTCTGAGCGCGGGGCAGTAAACGCCCGTAAGGTAATTCGGACCAGCGTTCACGCGACATGCGGGTAAAGTTAGGACTGGCGTAACTGCGAGGTGCCGCACTTTCGCCGTCGTGTCGCACTTGCCGTTTCTTCGCCAAAGACGGGCATTTCACAGCCCCTTTGGCTTTCTCTGCCGTGCATCGGCCATCGCCAGACCGGGCAACCATTTACCGCGCTGGCGGACATGTGACCGAGCGTCACCAGCCCACCATCACCGCACGATGAACTCGGCATGCAACGCTCCGGCTGCCTTGATGCTCTTGAGGATGTCGATCATGTCATGCGGGGCGACGCCCAGTGCATTCAGACCCGCAACAACTTCGGACAGGGACGTGCCTTCGCTGATCTCCGCAAGTCCAATGCCCGGCTCTTCGGTGATGGCGGCATTTGTGCGCGGCACGACGACCGTCTCGCCCGGCGCAAACGGATTGGGCTGAATGACGGCGGGCTGTTCCTCAATCCGGAGCGTCAGGTTTCCCTGGCTCACCGCGACGCGGCTGATCCGGACATCCTCCCCCATAACAATCGTGCCCGAGCGTTGATCAACAACCACGCGCGCGCGGCGTTCCGGCTCGACCAATATGTTCTCGATCCGGCCCAGCGCATGGGCGGGCGACGGCATCAGTGTCGAGGCAATGTCGATCTGGACGGTGCCCGCGTCCAACATCAGTGCCACGCCCCGCCCAAAATCGGCATTGATCGCCTGTTCGATCCGCGCGGCAGTGGTGAAATCCGGGGTGCGCAGTGCGAGCCGAACCGAGGTGAGCGCCGCGAAATCAAAGGCCACCTCTCGTTCGACCGTCGCACCCGAGGGTATCACGCCAGCGGTCGGCACGCCTTGGGTCACGCGTGCGCCGTCTCCCTCGGCGGTAACCCCGCCTGCAATGATGGTGCCTTGAGCCACGGCGTAAATCTCGCCGTCCGCCGCATTCAACGGCGTCATGATAAGCGTCCCACCCAGCAGGCTTTTGGCGTCCCCAATTGCCGATACGGTGACGTCAATCGGGCTGCCGGCCCGCGAAAAAGGGGGCAGGCTGGCCGTCACCAGAACGGCGGCGACGTTGCGTGGACGGAACTGTTCACCAGTCACATTCACCCCAAGCCGCTCAAGAATATTGGTCATGATTTCTTCGGTAAACGGCGAATTCCGCAAACCATCCCCGGTGCCGTTCAGGCCGACAACGAGACCGTAACCGACCAGATCGTTGGACCGGACCCCGTCGAACTCAACCAGATCCTTGAGCCGAATGGGCGACGCCCCAAGCGGCGCCCCCGCAACAAGAGCCAAGCACGCGCAGGCCGCCAGCAGTTTTTTCAACGCAAATACTCCGTCAAGGACAACCGCGACAGGCGGGATGTCAGGGTATAATGGGTTTCAAGCTGGATCTGGACGGCCTGCAGCGCGGTGGCTGTGTCATAGGGGTCGGCGGACACCATATCATTGCGCATCAAGGTAAATGTAGTGCGCTGGCTGGTATGCGATTGTGCCACCTCAGCAATCCGCGCCTCCGCAGTGCCAAGCCGGGATTGGATCCCCACGACCCCTTGGCCCGCGGTCAACAGACGTTCGCCCGCATCCCGGATCAAGGCGGCCTTGGTATCGGTTGGCAACGTCACCCCCGGCGCCTCTGCCATGGCAGCAATGGCCGAGGCCGTCAGGATTTCACGGATCGCGGGATCATCTGCGCGGGCATCGAGCGTCACCGTCTGTTGCGGATCCACCCGACGGCGGGCGGGATCACCCGAGGCGCCAATGTATCCAAGCGTGTCAAAACCACCGGGCTGTTGAAACCAATCTTCAACAGCGGCCGCAACGCCGGCAGCGTCCGTCGCGCCAGACGCCGCAACAGCACCGGCGATGGCGGTCAACATGGCATCAGGGTCGCCCATGGCGGCCCCTTCGGTCGCGGTTCCGGCAAACAGGGCGCGGTCGGCCAGCCGGGCATTCATTGCGAGTGCCACACTGCGAAACCCTTCGCGGCCAGCATGCGCCGCCTCGGTCACCTGTTCAAAACTGCTGGTTGCGGTCACCGGCAGCAACTGTTCGGCGACCTTGCCCCGGGTTGTGTTCACCTGATCCAGAACGGTCTGCATCATCGACAGGGTCTGACTGGCCTCCGACGCGGCACGACCGAAACCCTCCAGCAACGCAAGGCTGCGATCAAACGACGCCAGCCGGGTCCGGTCGCCGCCCAGATGGCGGGTCAAATCCCCGACCTTGCCTGTGCTCAGCTCGTTGGTAAGCCGGTTCAGCCGGGTCTTGAGATCCGTATTGTGGCGCATCGTCACGAAATGTTGGGACATGTCCCCGATCGAGGTCAACGGCATGGCTTATAACTCCATCAGGGTCTGAATCATCTGTTCAACCGTCTGAACCAGTTTGGCATTGGCGGCATAGGATTGTTCGACCCGCAGCAGGATCTGCAATTCCTGATCGGTATCAACACCACCTGCGAGTTCGGACTGGCGAAGGGTATCCCAGCGCGCCGTGGCAAAGCTTAGTTGATCCTCGGCGGCGACACGCGCCCCCCCCACATTCGAGGATGCGCGAGCGGCGTGGCCTGCCGCCGAAGCCGCTGCCCC
>JBGSIZ010000250.1:0-18702 GCA_041742255.1 Marivivens sp.
CGACATGGAATGGCTTCGGCAAACGGTGATCGCGGTGGAAACCGTAGTGGCCAAGATGGTAACGCGCCCATCCCCCGAGAAAATCGCAGGTGTTGTGGCTGAAACGTATAAGCGTGAGATCGATCACATCCTGAACAAACCAAAGGATCGATTTGAACCCGACCGCCACGCCGCGTTTGTCGAACTGATGTTCAAGGATTGAACAGCCGAGTGCCGAGCGACGCGGACCCCTACTTGCGGGACCGAACACCGGCATCCTGTGAAGGTATTGGTGCCATCACAGCAGCTGGAGCTTTGACAGACAGCCCAATGAAAGAACATCGTTCCGCATGAAGAAACTCGCCATCATCGGTCTGTTCATCGGCGCTTCGGTTGTGGCCCTTTATCTATATGCGTGGCCACAATCCTCCGATGTCCGGCACTATACTGCCGATGAGCTTGTGGGACTGACCTGCGAAGACCTCGGTCAGGCGCATGAGGAAGTGATCGTATCATATCACGATGCAGCACTGGCCCGGGGGGACCAAACAGGTTCGGTCGGAACCGATCTGGGGCTGCCTCGGGACGACGTTTTGCCGTTCATCATCCTGATGCGAAAGGTCATCGAGGACAACGATCTGCCAGGGTTTGATCCGGCCAAGCCGTTTTTCCATTCAGCAACCGCCACCGCGCCAAGGTTGCACACTGTCTACTATGCTGATGCCTCCAGCGTTTGTGCCACCAGCCCTACGATGGATGCGGTCGAGGCAATGGTGCAGGCGGCACGGAACCTGGGATTGATCGCAAATCCTGCGAACCCATAGTCGCATTGCCACAGCGGATGGCCCGATCCCGGCCCTGACCCTCGTCCCCGGCACCGCGATCAACGCTGCGGTGGACTTTGATGTAGAACCTGATCACCATGGATCGGAGATCGAAAATACATGAACAAAAGGGCTGGATCGTTGGGGAATAGTCTGGGTATCGGCCTGTTTTGTATTGGTGCTCTCTTGACCACCAACGCGGCGGCGGATTGCCCGTTGGGTCAAGAAGTATTTACCTCCTGTCGGATCGAGGGTCGGGGCACCGAGGTCTTTGTATGCTTTGACAACCGGGTCGCGACCTACAGTTATGGACCCATTGGCAGTGCACCCGACCTGGTTCTGTCGGAAACCATTGAACAGGTGGATTTCGAACCATGGTCCGGCGTGGGGACCGCGATCAGCGAAAGCGTCACATTCTACAACGGTGACTATGCCTATGACGTGGGCGGTGGCTTTGATCGTCCGTTTTCCGATGAGGAGATGCAGCAACCCATCAGGCGCTTTGGCTGGGTCGAGGTGACCCAGAACGGTGCCGTCGTTGCCAATCTTGAATGCATCCCCGAAACGGTGAGCTACGGTTTTGGAGGCGGTATCCATGATGCCAAGCTTGCTGCCGGTCAGACCTGGGACCTGGAGTCCCTCACATGGATATCCGATCTGGTTCAGCCGACAGCCTCCCCGCTGCTGATGGAAAGCCATCTCTATGAAATCGTCGAGGACTGCCTGCCCGCGTCAGAGTTTAGCCTGAACGGCGTCAGCATGGGTGATCCGCTCGACACGCTTGGCAAGTTAGGATCGCCGGAAACGGTCACAGACCCCTTCGGCAGCGGTGAATTGATCGACCGGATGTTCCTAGTCGGCGCGTCCATCGATATCTTCCAGGACCGGGTTTATGGTATGTCCGCCACTTCGCCGGATTGGCGCACACCCTCGGGCCTCCGGGTCGGCCTGACCCGTGGCGAAGTGATTCGCATCCTGGGGCGGGTTCCCTCCGGGCATGATGCCACGTCGGACAGGTTCTATACGCAGGTCTGCTCTGAAGTGCCGGATGCTTTCGATGCATGGTCGATCCTGATCGAGTTTGGCCAGAACAAGCGCGTGGAAACCATCAGCTTTGTGAGCCCCTCGTATTGATAGGCGAAAGAGCGGCTGGGTTCTGGGCCTCGGAAATCCTGCTGGTATCGATCCATTCGGCCTGGGCCGCCAAATGTTGTATTGTCCAGAGCCCAACCCGTAGAGCACCAAGTCAGCGGTATGATCACAGTACGAGTTTATCATGCGAGATAAAACCCTGTCAGCAGAGGCCCCAGGGATGACGTTTTATCCTCTACGATAAATCGCGTGACATTGGCACCCAAAGAGAGTAATTTATCCCCGATGATAAATGGATGCCTCTCGTGGAAACCAACCCCAAGGTTATAGTCTGGGCCGAACGGATCGGCCATCAGCTACGCTCGGCCCGCAAGGCGCAGGGGCTGAGCCTGAAGGAACTGTCCCGTCTGTCCGGTGCGACCCTTCCCACCCTGTCTCATATCGAACGTGGCACTCGGGATGTGAAACTCTCGACCCTGGTGGCACTGGCCGATGCGCTGCGGGTGGACCTTCCGAGCCTGTTTCAGGACCACCAGACAACGGCATCGACCGCCGCCAAGAGTAACACCGATGGCTACCAGTTGGACGATGACTGATGTCGGTTCTTGATCGGGTGAACGTCTACTACGAGCAGTTCGTCATCGGCCTCATCGAGGTGCATGAGGGTGGTCGCCTGACCTTTGCCTATGACCAACGATGGCTGGCCACAAAAGGCAACTTCCCTCTATCCGTCACCCTGCCGCTGACGGGGGCAACCTATCCCGATGCGATCATCACACCGTGGCTGGCGAACCTGCTGCCCGAAGAACAGCAACTCCTGACCCTATCCCGCACATTGGGGCTGTCATCAACGGATGCGCTGGCCATCTTGAAGGTCATCGGCGGCGACACAGCAGGTGCGATATCCATCGGTGTTCCCAGTGACCGGTCCCAGTGGGACTATGTGCCGCTGACGGATCAATATGGCACCAATAATGCCGAAGCCGCCCTTGCAGCCCATTTCGATGATCTGGGGCAACGTCCGTTTCTTGCTGGTGAAGATGGGGTCCGGCTGTCCCTCGCGGGTGGCCAGAAGAAAACTGCATTGGCCGTCATCGGGTCAGATGGTGTTCCAAAGCTGGGCCTGATGTCCGCTGACGATCAACTCGCCGTGCCAAAGCGGGGGGCACCATCAACCATCATCATCAAACCCGACAATCCGAACCTTCCCGGGATCGTTGAAAACGAGGTCTACTGCCTGACCCTTGCAAGACTGATCGGCTTGCCTGTGGTGCAAGCCGGGATCATCCGCGCCGGGAACAGGACGGCCATCGCCGTCGCCCGATATGATCGTGCCAGCCGCAAAGACGGCAGCATAAGGCGTTTGCATCAAGAGGATTTCGCGCAGGCCAATGGCATCTACCCGTCGCAGAAATACGAACAGGGAACCGTTCCCGGGTTGGACATAACGGCCTTGATCAGCACGACGCGGCATCTGCCCGCAAAGGACGCGCTGATGCTGCAAGATCAGGTGATCTACAACATCCTCGTTGCCAACACCGACGCCCATGCCAAGAACTATTCGATGTTGCTGCGTGGTAGTCCCGGCATGGCCCCGCTTTATGATGTTTCAACGGTGCTGCATTGGGACCATGTGAACCAATACCACGCCCAGAAGCTTGGTGGCCGGAAACGCAAACCTGGTGATATGGCGCGACGCCATTGGGACCTGATTGCTGATGCAGCCGGGCTCAACCCCACCGGGCTGCGGATGCGGGTGCAAGAATTGGTCGATGCAATGGTCGCGGCCCGTGTCGAGGCCACGAAGGCCGTGTCTGATCAAGCTGGAGCATCCGCCCCCATGGTCGAGCATGTAGCAGACCTGATCGAGATGAACGCACTGCGGATCGCTGGGCGGCTGCGTGAATAGTCACTTTAATAGGGCAACAGCGACAAGCCTTGCCCCCGACTGGTATGCTGGAGCATTGCCGTGTTAGAAGTTTGGTGGCGAGAAACGCTACGAATGATTGAAAAGTTGGTGGCGCATTTGACCACATTGTTCAAGAACACCAAGGATGTAACATGACCCCAATTACCCAAGCCGAAATCAATAAAGCCGCATGGGGGGCATGTGACACGTTCCGGGGGGTCGTCGATCCGTCGGTTTATAAAGATTACGTTTTGACGCTGCTGTTCCTGAAATACCTCTCCGACGTCTGGAAAGACCACCGGGCAAAGTATGAGGCGGAACACCCCGGCCACCCCGAACTCGTCGATGCCATGATGTTACAGGAATCCTTCGTGCTGCCGCCCCATGCCAGTTTCGACGCCCTGCACAAGCGTCGGCATGAGGCTGGCAATGGGGAACGCATCGACAAGGCTCTGCATGCCATCGAGGATGCCAACATCTCCAAACTGCGGGATGTGTTCCAGGATATCAGCTTCAACTCGAACAAGCTGGGCGATGAAGAACAGAAGAACGACATCCTCCGCCACCTGCTGGAAGATTTCGCCAAACCGGCCCTCGACCTGCGTCCCTCCCGTGTCGGTCAACTCGACATCATCGGTGGGGCCTATGAATACCTGATCTCCCGGTTCGCGGCCACGGCGGGCAAGAAGGCTGGGGAATTCTACACCCCCGCCGAGGTATCCGATCTGATGGCCCGGCTGGTGGACCCGCAGGAAGGCGATGACATCTGCGATCCCACCTGTGGCTCGGCCTCGCTGTTGATGAAATGTGGGCGGCTGATCCGGGACCGGACGGGGACCAAACGTTATGCACTGTTCGGGCAAGAGGCCATCGGGTCCACCTGGGCCTTGGCCAAGATGAACCTGTTCCTGCATGGCGAGGAGAACCACCAAGTCGAATGGGGGGATACAATCCGGAACCCGAAGCTACGCACCCAGGATGATCTGCTTCGGCATTTCGATGTGGTCGTGGCCAACCCGCCGTTCAGCCTCGACAAATGGGGGGTGGAAACCGCCACCGCTGACAAGTTCAGCCGGTTCCGCCGGGGTATCCCGCCCAAGACCAAGGGCGACTATGCCTTCATCCTGCATATGATCGAAACCCTGAAACCCCGCACCGGGCGCATGGCTGTGGTGGTGCCCAATGGGGTGCTGTTCCGGGGATCAACCGAGGGGACCATCCGGCAGAAGCTGGTCGCGGAAAATCTCCTCGATGCCGTCATCGGCCTGCCGGACAAGCTGTTCTTCGGGACGGGCATACCGGCGGCGATCCTGGTATTCCGCAAACGCAAATCCGACGATTCCGTGATCTTCATCGATGCCAGTCGGGAGTATGAGGAGGGCACCAACCAGAACCGCCTTGGCCCCACCCAGGTGGACAAGATCGTGGCCACCTACCTGGCCCGCGCATCGGTGGAGAAATACGCCTTCCGGGCCACGATGGCCGATATCCAGGGCAACGACTTCAACCTGAACCTGCCCCGCTATGTCGATACCTACGAGGAAGAAGACCAGATCGACCTGATGGAGGTCCGGGCCGAACGGCTGCGGCTGAAAACCGAGATGGAGGGTCTGGAGACCCGCATGGCCGGGTTTTTGCGGGAGCTTGGGTATGGTTCCTGAGGGGTGGTCACGAGTTCCAATCAACCAAGCTGGGGAAGTAGTTACAGGAACGACTCCTCCTACTGCGGTGGATGAGTATTACGGTGAAGGTTTCCCATTCGTTTCCCCGGCAGACCTTGGACAACACAGATGGATTAGAAGGGCAGAAAAGTCGATCACGGCAGCGGGTTTGGCGGTTTCAAGGGCATTACCAGCCGGTGCATCTCTGTTTGTTTGTATTGGTTCAACCATCGGCAAGATCGGGCAATCTGCTACCGTTCTTTCAACAAACCAGCAGATCAACGCGGTTGTTCCAAAAGCTGGAACGGATGCTGACTACCTCTACTACGCCTTGGACTTCCGGGCCTCGGATATTGCAAGACTGGCCGGAAATCAGGCTGTCCCACTGATAAACAAATCCCAGTTCTCGGGTGAGATGATTCCCCTCCCGCCCCTACCCGAACAACAAAAGATCGCGGAAATCCTGAGCACCTGGGACAAGGCCATCGAGACGACCGAGGCCCTGCTGGCCAACGCCCGCACCCAGAAACGGGCCCTGATGCAATCCCTCCTCACCGGCAGCCGCCGGTTTCCAGGCTTCGAGGATCACCCATGGCGTGAGGTGCGGTTGGGGGATGTGCTGCGTGAGGTCAACAAGCCAGTGGACTGGTCCGACGATGAGCTTTACCGGCTCGTGAGTGTTCGTCGGCGATCTGGCGGGGTATTCCACCGGGAAGACCTCTATGGCCACCAAATCCTGACGAAGACCTTGAAACACGCCCATGCGGGCGATTTCCTGATTTCCAAGATGCAGGTTGTTCACGGTGCGATGGCGCTCGTAACCCCAGAATTCGATGGGATGCAGATATCTGGCTCCTACATCTCACTGGTCTCAAAAGACCAAACCAAGCTCGATATTCGGTTCTTCGACTGGTTAAGCCGAACGCAGGATATGTATCGCCGGGCATATCAGTGCAGCTATGGCGTTCACATCGAGAAGATGACCTTCAACTTCGGCCTATTCCTCAAGGAATCGGTGCCGATGCCGTCATCTGTTAATGAGCAAATCACGATTGCTGATGCCCTGGATACCGCCCAAGCCGAAGAACACTGGTTTGAAGGTGAAGCCGAGCGACTCCGCACCGAGAAGAAATCCCTGATGCAGCAACTGCTGACTGGCAAACGGCGGGTGGTGGTATGACGGGGGCAACAAAAGGGCCCCGGGTATTGCCCAAGGCCCTGATGCCGACCGGGTCTGTCCCAATCCGCCCGCACATTACCCGTTTCCCGCCGATGTTCCAAGGTTAAAGGTAGCCCGATGTCCCACATCCCCGACACCCGCGAGGAAGCTGCGGCCAAGCTGCCCGCCCTGCACATCCTGACGGTGCTGGGGTGGGATTACGTCTCCCCTACCCAGTGCATGGCTCTCCGGGGCTCTGAGCGGGCTGTGGTGCTGGAGGATGTGCTGCGGGACCACCTGTCGCGGCACCGGTTTGACCACAAGGGCAAGCGTTATCCGCTGTCGGCAAATGGAATCGCACAGGTGATGCGGGAGATCACCCAGACCGGCCTGTCCGAGGGGCTGATCCCGGCCAACCGGGCGATCTATCAGCATCTGACCATGGGGATCACGGTATCCGAGTTCGTCGATGGCCAACGTGCGAGCATCACCGTGCCCCTGATCGACTGGACCGACATCACCGCCAACCGGTTTCAGGTGACCGAAGAGGTCAGCGTCGAACGCCCCGCCGGTATGGGCCGGTTCCGCCCCGACATCGTGTGTTATGTGAACGGCCTGCCACTGGTGGTGATCGAGGCCAAGCGGCCCGTATCCTCGGCGAAACCCACTGCGATGGTGGATGAGGGGATCAGCCAGCACCTGCGCAACCAGCAGGGGGACGGTATCCAGGACCTCTATGTCTATTCCCAACTGCTGCTGTCGATCTCGGGCGTGGATGGCCGCTATGGCACTACGGGCACGGCCAAGAAGTTCTGGTCATCCTGGCGGGAGGAAGAGATTTCCGAAACCCGGATGCAAGAGATCAAGTCCACGCCGCTGTCAGAGGCCCACAGGACGGCCATCTTTGCCGACCGCCCCCAGTGGGCCCTGAAGGACTTCGACCGCCTCCACGGGGCCTCTGTGCTCGTCACAGACCAGGATCGGCTGCTGATCAGCCTGCTGCGCCCGGACCGGCTGTTGGATTTCACCCGTCGGTTCGTGTTCTTCGACCGAAAGCTGGGCAAGATCGCCGCCCGGTATCAGCAAGTGCAGGGTGCCAAGGCGATCATCGATCAGATCAGCAAGCAGAAGCCCGATGGTAGCCGGGAAGGGGGCGTGATCTGGCACACCACAGGATCGGGAAAGTCGAATCTGATGGTGTTCCTGACCAAGGCCCTGCTGGTAGAACCTGAGCTTGCAGGTTGTCGCATCATCATCGTGACCGACCGCGTCGATCTGGAAAAGCAACTGTCGGGCACGTTCCTGACGGGTGGGGCGTTCGGGTCTGATGTTGCTACCAAGAAAGATGGCGAACGGGCCAAGGTCCAATCTGGCCGTGATCTTGCTGACCGCATCGGCAAGGGCACGGAACGGATCATCTTCACGCTTCTGCAAAAGTTCAATTCGGCAACGAAGCTGCCCGAGTGCCACAACCCATCCGACAAGCTGATAGTGCTGGTCGATGAGGGCCATCGCAGCCAGGGGGGCGAAAACCACGAACGGATGCGCAAGGCGTTGCCCAATGCAGCGTTCATCGCATTCACCGGCACACCGCTGTTGAAAGAGGACAAGACCCGAAACAAGTTCGGCCCGATCCTGCATGCGTATACCATGCAACGGGCGGTCGAGGACGGGGCTGTCACACCGCTCGTTTATGAAGAACGAAGACCCGTAGTGGATATCAACGAGGCTGCGATTGACGCATGGTTTGACAAGATCACTGTGGGATTGTCCGACAACCAGAAGTCTGACCTCAAACAGAAATATGCCACTCGCGGCAAAGTCTATGGTGCCGCCAACCGTATTGATTTGATCGCGTTCGACATAGCCACTCACTTCAACGAGAACTTCGCCAAGCTCGACCTGGGCCTGAAAGCGCAACTGGCCACCGACAGCAAGCTATCCGCAATCCGATACAAGAACGCACTGGATGCCACCGGGTTGGTGACCAGTGCCGTCGTGATCTCGGCCCCTGATACCCGTGAGGGACATGAGGAAGCGGACGAGTCGAAAGCCCCGGAAGTGCAGGCTTGGTGGAAAGCCAATGTTGGCAACGATCCCGAAGCCTATGAGACCGGGGTGATCGAAGATTTCGGGACCGATGGGCCACCGGATATCCTGATTGTGGTGGACAAGCTGCTGACAGGGTTTGATGAGCCCCGCAACGCTGTTCTCTATATCGACAAGAACCTGAAGGGCCACAACCTGCTCCAGGCCATTGCGCGGGTGAACCGGCTCCATGACGCCAAGAAGCACGGGTATCTGATCGACTACCGGGGCATCCTTTCAGAGCTTGATACCTCGATCCGGGATTATCAGGACCTCGCCCAACAAACCCAGGGCGGCTTTGATATCGATGATCTTGCTGGAACCATCTCCAACGTTTCGACCGAATACAAACGGCTACCTAGCCTGCATGACGCGCTCTGGGCGATCTTCTCCGGCGTGGCGAATCGCAGTGACCGGGAACAGTTCCGGCGTGTCTTGGTGCCACGACTGGCCGATGGCGGAACAGGCTTGACCACCGATGCCAATCAGAAGGTGAGGGAGGATTTCTATGATGCACTGACCGCGTTTGGCATGTGCCTGAAGCTGGCACTGTCATCTCGGGCGTTCTTCGAAGATGGGGCGTTTTCGGAAGACCTGATCCGAACCTATAAACGGGACCTCAAGTTCTTCACCGAGGTGCGCATCCAGGCCAAACGTGACGCCCAAGAGGTCGTGGACTTTTCGGAATACGAGGCGCAGATACGACGGCTGGTTGATAAGCAGGTTATCGGTCAGCAAATCGTCGATCCCGATGGGGTCATCCTAGTGGGTGATCTGGGACAGCCGGATGATCCCGGAGACTGGTCCGATGACAAAACCAGGACCGAGGCTGACCTTATCAAGACCCGTATCCGCAAGACCATCGAACAAGACCTGGTTGATGATCCTTATGCACAGCGGGTGTTCTCGGACCTCCTGAAGGAAGCCATCCGGGCAGCAGAGGCATTGTTTGACTACCCCGGAAAGCAGTTCACCCTGTTCAAGGACCTTGAGGCTCAGGTGGCAAACCGGGCCACCCCGGGTGTGCCGGATCGGTTTACAGATCACCCGCTGGCCAAGTCCTACTATGGGGCTTTCCTCGACGCGCTCGGGGCGGATGGATCAGATGCCCACACGGAAGATGAATTGGTCGCCGAAGCCCTTCACATCAACGAGGCTGTCGAAAACGCTATCCAGACGTTTTCGATCAACCCTGGAAGCATCGAGGCGGAAATACGACGGGCATTGTTGCCACGATACTTCAAGTTCCTGGGTGGCTTGGATCGTGCCACGGACCTGATTGAACGCATCATCATCATCGTTCGTGCTGGCAACGCCAAGGGCCGCACATGACCAAATCCTTCGTGTTGATCTATGGCGAAACACGGTTGCCATACCAGGTGCAGGAAGACCCGGCACGGTCCAGCCGGATCGCCATCCACGTAGAACCGGACGGCTCGGTGATCGTTGATGCACCACCGGGCTACACTGACACTGCTGTGCAGCAAGCGGTGCAGAAACGGGCCAGATGGGTCACCAACCACGTTGCAGACGCCGTGCATCGGTTTGCCCAGGTCCGGACACGGGAATACGTATCCGGGGAACAGGTTCTCTACCTGGGGCGGCGATATATCCTAAAAGTTATCATCTCGGCGAAACCATCGAAGTTGCCAAAGCTTCGAGGCAACCGTTTGGAAGTCGAGTCCCGCACCGGTGATCCTGCTGACATCCGTGGCCGCGTTCGGGCATGGTATCGCACACGCGCCCGAGACTATCTGGCCATCCAGCTTGATCGGCTATCAACCCGTTTACCCTGGGTTGGTTCGACCCCACCGTTTCGGCTGCTGGAGATGTCGCGGCAATGGGGAAGCTGCTCGCCAACAGGCCAGATCATTCTGAACCCGCACCTGATCAAGACACCTCGGGCTTGTGTGGACTATGTGCTGGTCCATGAACTGGCCCACCTTGCCCATCATAACCACGGCCCCGAGTTCTTCGCTGTCCTGGACCGTGAGGTCCGCGACTGGAAACGGCATAAGCGAGTGCTCGACGGTATGGTTGAATTGGTGATGCACGAGTAGGCATCACTCATCACCCGATCCGAGATCGTCATCCTCACCTGGATCGATGTAAATCCTACACGGATCGGTTGCCCTGACCCACTTTCGTTTCAGTTCAAATTCCGGCCCATCCTCGTAATGCTTCAAGGCCCCGGCTGTGGCGTGACCCAGGATTGCCCGCCGCATCTCCTGGTCTGCACCAGCCCGTCGCATGGCATTGCTGAACGTAGATCGAAGCGAATATAGCACCTGCTTGGGATCATCCAAAGGAGGGTCCATCAGTTCCCTCGTAAGCCGGGCGAAGTTATGGCGGACAGATTGAACTCGATCTTTGGTCTGGGTCTCGAAGCACTTCAAACCACCAGCGTGGAAGAATGCCGGGAAGTCTGAAATCTCTGGATGAAGCGGGATTACACGATCTGACTCTGGGTTCTTACTATCTTGAACCCGTATCCATCGATCAGTCACATCTTCGGGTTTCAGCGACTGCACTTCCTTCGGTCGCATGGCGGTAAATGCCTGGACCCGCACACTCATCCATACTGCCTTTCGGCGTTCATCCGGAAGGTTCCGTAGCTGTTTCCCCCAGAACTGTTCCATGGCTTTGAAGAGCATCTGCACTTGCTCTGGCGAGTAGGGTTTCCACTTCCTTTGCCGGATCGAACGTTTGTCGTGTTTGAGCTTGACCGATGCCATGGGATTATCTTGGATCAGTTCTTCCCCAATCGCATAAGCGATCATCCCCCGGATTGGGGTGAACGTAGCTGCAAGAGATGACCCAAGCATTTCAGGGGAAAGAGAATCCCGGAAGTCCCGAAGATGTCTCGATGTCAAATGTGATATCGGCATGTCCCCAACTGTGGCTACCAGCCTGGCGATGTTGCGGCGATACTTGGCACGGACTCCCGGTTTGATCTGCGCAAACTCGTAGTAGAGTTCGGCCACAGACCGGATGGTGTTCCGATCACCCGCGATTTCCGCGATGCGACGTTCCAGCTTGCGCTTGATAAACTCAAACTCATCACGCTTGTCAGGATCGGTCGGAACCCGAACATGGGGACCGAAGGAAGCTGCCATCTGAGCACGATACCGAACCAGTCGATCCTGAGCATCGAACTCCGGGTTCTGATCGACCCATGGCATCCCGTCCCGTGCAATCGCCAGCGTGTCAGCCGTCTGATAAGCACCCACTGTAGCATCATGTATGACGGCCTGCACCCTGGGGGCCATTCTACGGGCTTCGGTGGTCTGTCTGACCTCCAGTGCTATCGTGGGGTTATCCAGGGACTGGATCAGCTTGTCATCATCTGCGGTCCATGCTGTCACTAGAACCACAGCTTTCTGATACGAGACATCCCCACAGGGCCGGTTCCACATCGTGAAGCCCAGGGTCTTGTGGTGTCGATCTGGGACACGTCGCCTGTAGAAGAACCGACCGCCGTTCTCTTTCAGGTGCAAAATCTTCTTGGTCATGTGTCCAAAACCCATGGATTTGTGTCCGGGAACGGACGCCAGAGGTCCAGAATACTAAATAAATTAGGGGATTTCAATGGTTTCTGGTAAGTGGTGGGCGACCCTGGAATCGAACCAGGCGTGGGTCTCCCCGGCGGAGTTACAGTCCGCTGCCGCACCTTGCAGCTCGTCGCCCATGACGGTCCCGGCAAAGCATGGGAACCGACGCGAGAGGCTGATTACTTGCCCCGCCTGTCTGCGTCAACCGCAAAACACGGGCAAACGGCGGGCGGCCCGGTGTCGGGGGCAATTGCCCCATTCTTGGCCCAATTCTTTCTAGGTCTGACCGTATTCGCCCGGCACATTGGACCAAAGGCGGGGGCCGATGTCGGACAGGAAACACCACCATGCGCAAGACAGCTGTCGGGTTTGTTTGGGGAATATCGAGTGCGGCGGCCGCTGTTCTGGCCTATCTGATCGTCATGGCGATCGGTCTTGAAATCTTGTCATTCACGCTGAACCTGCCGTGGCTGGGCGACACATGGATGTTGCTGTTGGCACTGGTCCCGGTGTGGCTGTTGCCCAGCCGCCGGATCAGCCTGCCACTGCCGATGCAATTGTCGGCGGAGGTGACGATTGCCGCCCGTCCGGCAGCAATCTGGCGGTGGATTTACCCCAATCCGGCGATGACGCATTCGGACCCGGACGTGCGCCGTGTGGCGGCGGAGCGGGACACCGCCGGGGAATTCCTGTTGCACTATTACACGCCTGCCGGGGCCGGGCCGCAAACCCATGTCAAGCCGCGCAAACTGCGGGTGGATGTCACCGACACCTATCGGCAACTCAGTCTGAATTACCCGGACGCGATGGCGGGCCCGGTGGACAGCCGTGCGCTGCGCAAAACGGATTTCCTGCTGGAGGTGGTGCCTGCGGGCACCCGGCTGGTCGTGGTGCAGCATCTGGAACGGATCGAGATCCGGCAGGTCTGGCGGTTGTTGACCTGCAACCCGGCGCGCGACCTTGCTAGCCGGATCAAAGGCCAGTGCGAAGGCACATGGATGCCCGAACGGTTGGGCCCCGTGCCCGGCGAATTGGGGCGCAGCGCCGATTTCGCCTGACCGGGTGACCTGCCGGGGACCAACGCCCCCCTTTGACGCGGAGCCGCCCCTGCGCTATCGCAGGGGCCTTCGCCCTGCGCCGCGCCGCGCACGACCGGGCCAAGGCCGCAAGGAGGGCCGGATCGATGGAAAAACCGAAATGGGTGATCGAAAAAGAACAGGCCAAGCGTAAGTCGGCCGCCGAGACGATCTGGCTGTTTGGTCTGCACGCGGTCGAGGATGCCCTGCGCAACCCGCGCCGCGAAAAACTGAGCCTGATCGTGACCCGCAACGCGCTGGACAAACTGGCCGAGGCTGTGGCGATCAGCGGGATGGAGCCCGAAATCGCCGATCCGCGCAAATTTCCGGCCCCCATCGACGAAGGGTCCGTGCACCAAGGGGCCGCCTTGCAGGTCAAACCCTTGGATTGGGGCACGCTGGAGGATGTGGCGCTGGGCGACGGGCCGATGCCCCCCCGGATCGTGTTGCTGGACCGGGTGACGGACCCCCACAATGTGGGCGCGATCCTGCGGTCCGCCGAAGTGTTCGGTGCGCGGGCCGTCATCGGGGTGCAGCGCCACGCTGCCCCCGAAACCGGCGCATTGGCCAAGACCGCAAGCGGCGCGCTGGAACGTCAACCCTATTTGCGGGTGCGCAACCTGTCCGAGGCGATGGAGACGCTCAAGGGCATGGGATACCTTCTGTTGGGTCTGGATGGCACGGCGGATATGTCGGTAGAGGCCGCCGTGGAAGGCCGCCGCGACCGTCCCGTCGCCATCGTGATGGGGGCCGAGGGGCCGGGTCTGCGCGACAAGACCCGCGAAACCTGCGACCATCTGGTGCGGATTGACGCAAGCGGGGCATTTGGATCGCTCAACGTCTCGAATGCGGCGGCGGTGGCCTTATATGCGGCACGGGGTCCGGCCAAAGGGTGATCCCGCCTGCATGACGGAGAGGGACGCCGATGCCAGCCACCAAGATCGCCACGTGTTGTTATTGTGGCACCCGTGCCGCGTTGGTTTTGCGGGGCGAGGTGCGGCACGAATTGTCCTGTGCCCGGTGCGGTGCGCCGCTCAGCCGGATGAAGATGTTACCGTCCGAGCCGGGCAGGGTGACTGCGCCTGCGGCGGCACCCACCCGCCCGACCTCGCACAGTTCCGCCCCTCGCTCTGTTGATAAACATATGCCCAAGCGGGATTGGCCCAAGCGCGAAAAACCCAAGCGGGACAAGCGCCCAAAGCGCAAAACCTTGGGTGCCATGATCTGGCGCGGGTTGGCCGAGGTCGCCGACGAAATCTTTGATTGAAACAAACCCGGCCCCCAGATCACGTCTGGGCGAGGGGGCTACCGCGATGCGCTGGCATGGCGCATCTTGGGCGCATGTTCCAAACCCGAGAGCCGCTGCCATGTTGACCCGTCGCACCACCCTTGGCCTGTTGCTGGCCGCCCCTGCCATTCTGTTGGCCCGCCCGGTGATGGCCGCCGAGCCGGAGATTTATTCCGATGCCGGTGTCGCCTTGCGTGGCACCGATCCTGTCGCCTATTTCACCGATGCCGCCCCGGTGGCGGGGGATGCCGCCATGGCCCTGATGTGGAAAGGCACCGAATGGCGGTTCGCCAGCGCCGCCAACCGCGAAGCGTTCGAGATGAACCCGGACCGGTTCGCCCCCGCATTCGGCGGCTATTGCGCCTATGCGATGTCGCAAGGGCACTATGCGTCCACCGTGCCGCAGGCGTGGACGATACACGAAAACCGGTTGTTCCTGAACTACTCGACTGAAGTGCGCGCGATCTGGCAAGCCGATGTTCCGGGCAATGTGGCCCGCGCGGACCGGTTCTGGGCCGACCTGCGCGCGTCTTAGGAATTTGTTCACATTCTGATGAGACGATCTTTTTTGGGAACGGATTGATCCCATGTGTGTTTCAGAAGTGCCGGTCCGGAACCCCGGCGCGTTCTTTACTGTCCCTCGTTCCACACCTTGCGCCCGGGGTTCGTCCTCGGGCGTTTTTTCTTTGGCGGGGCGGCGGTTGCGGCCTAGGGTGGTGCCATGATGTATTCCGATGATCTGTTGCGCCGCATTCTGACCCGGACCCGGACCATTGCGGTGGTGGGCGTGTCGGCCAATCCGGTGCGCCCGTCGTATTTCGTAGCCCGGTATCTGGGCCTGCGCGGGTATCGCGTGATCCCGGTCAATCCCGGTTTGGCCGGGCAGGAGTTATTTGGCGAAGTCGTGTGGCCCGATCTGGCGTCGGTGCCCGATGACGTCGATATGGTTGACATCTTTCGCCAGTCGGACGCCGTGCCGGGGATCGTGGACGCCGCATTGGCCCGTTGGCCTGCGTTGCAGACGATCTGGATGCAAATTGGCGTGGAGCATGCGGATGCGGCGGCTGTGGCGCAGGCCCGTGGCGTGACCGTGATCCAGAACCGCTGTCCCAAGATCGAATACCAGCGATTGTTTGGCGAATTGCGCAAGGCCGGGTTCAATACCGGGATTGTGTCGTCGAAGTTGTGAAGTGGGGGCGCGGCCCCCAAGTCCGATAGTTTTCGGGGGCGCTGCCCCCAAATCCAATAGTTGTCGGGGGCGCTGCCCCCTCGGGCTTCGCCCTCACCCCCGAGGTATTTGCGACGAGATGAAAGGGTGGGGTCAGCGCCCCGCCTTTTCCTCGAGCCCGGACTGGTCTGCGCGGCGGTCGAGTTCGGCCTCGATGTCCGCCAGTGTCACGTCCCGCGCGGCGCACATGACCAAAAGATGATAGATCACATCAGCGGCCTCGGCAGTCAGTTTGGCGCGGTCGCCTTTGACCGCTTCGATGATCGCCTCGATCGCTTCTTCGCCGAATTTCTCGGCGCATTTTTCCGGGCCTTTGGACAGGAGTTTGGCGGTCCAGGAGGTTTCGGGGTCTGTCCCGATGCGCGATTGGATGGTGGCGGCAAGGCGGGCAAGGGTCATGTCATTCTCATTGGTATGCCGGCGGCGGCCATGTGGGCCTTGGCCTGCGGGATCGTGAAGGTGCCAAAGTGGAAAATGGACGCCGCCAGAACCGCGCTTGCGTGCCCCAGCGTGACGCCCTCCACAAGGTGGTCGAGCGTGCCGACCCCGCCTGATGCGATCACCGGAATGTCGACGGCATCGGCAATCGCGCGGGTGAGCGGCAGGTTATAGCCGTTTTTGGTCCCGTCCCGGTCCATTGACGTGAGCAGGATTTCCCCCGCTCCCTTGGCCGCCGCCAGACGCGCAAAGTCCACCGCGTCGATGCCTGTGGGTTTGCGCCCGCCGTGGGTGAAAATCTCCCATTTGCCGGGGCTGACCGTTTTGGCGTCGATGGCGCAGACGATGCATTGCGACCCGAACCGCAGCGCGGCCTCGGTCAGAACGTCCGGATCGGCGACGGCAGCAGAGTTGAACGACACCTTGTCCGCCCCCGCCAGCAGGAGGTTGCGCACGTCCGTATGGCTGCGCACTCCGCCCCCCACGGTGAGCGGCATGAAACATGCCTCGGCCGTGCGGGTCACCAGATCGAACATCGTCCCCCGGTTTTCATGGGTGGCGTGGATGTCCAGAAAGCAGAGTTCATCCGCACCCGCCGCGTCATAGGCCCGCGCCACCGCAACCGGGTCGCCTGCGTCGATCAGATCGACAAAATTGACCCCCTTGACCACGCGCCCGTCGGCCACGTCGAGGCAGGGAATGATCCGGGTTTTCAGCATGCGCGGCCTTTCATTGCCAGACCGTGATAGCCGCAGGGGCATCGGGTTTCCAGTGCCAACGCGCGGCCTGCAGGCAACCATTCCCCGGCTTGACCTGTATCCGGAAATCGTTGACGGTGGCGCAAGGCAGGTGTGCCCCATAGTGCCTTAAGGAGAATTGCCGATGTTGTTTCGACTGTCCTTGTCTGTTGCAATCCTGCTTGCCGGCTGTGTTGCCGAGCCGTCCGTATCGGCTGCGCGCCAAGAGGTCACCGCCGGTGTTGCTGCGGAATGTGCCCTGCTTGAGCGCGCCTACACGGCGACGCAGGCTGCTGGCCAACCTGCTTTTGCTGATATTGTTGCGGGCTGTCCGGGCCGCGAAGGTCTTGCCGAACAAATGGGCCGGACAGAGAATGCTGCCGCCTTTACCCGCGCATCCTCTGCGCCAGTGCCCTCGACCGCCAACAGCCGGACGGGCCGGATCCTGTTTCAGCGCATGATCGCTCGGGGGGTGCCGGTAAGCATCGCCACCCAGATGGCCGCAACGCCGGAGTTTGCGGCAGCGGTGGCGGCGCAAACCCGGTAGGCCACGGTGCACAATTCGGCCCTCAACGGATTGCAACGCGACTCCGGAACGGTCAAACTGGGCCATGGTCAGCTTGCGCTATCTGATTGCGTCCCTTGCCCTAGGTGCGATCACCGTCTGGGGGTCCGAAAACCTGTTCTGGTTCGCCCCGCCTGCTGATCTGACGCTGGGGGGATGGGTTATGACCTGGACCGCCTATGCATTGTGCGCCGGGGCCACGTTGAGCGCGCTGCTCTGGGCGGGTCTGGGAGGCTGGCGTGGTGTGTTTCTGGGCGGGATCCTGTTTGGATACCTGATCGAGGGGGTGGTGGTGGACACCATCTATGACGATTTTCCGGTGCAATTGGTCTGGACGGCGATGGCATGGCACGGACTTTTTACCGGGCTTGTGCTGGTTGGAGGCTTGCGTGCTGCGCCCCATTGGCCCCTTTTGCGTCATCTGGCCCTGTTGGCCGGGATCACGGCCTTTGCCATCACATTTGCCCTGTTCTGGCCGATCGAACGGGCCGATCTGCCCCCCGCAAACAGTGTTCTGTTCTATCTGGCGGGTGTGGGCGTGATTGTCCCGCTGGCCCATATCGTGCTGGACAGGATCGGTTTGCTGGCGCGCCCGCCTGCGATTGTGCTGTGGATTTTGCCCCTGAGCGCTGCCGTGATCTGGATCGCCAAGACGGTGTCGGCCCCGGACCCGGTGCGGCTGGCCTTTCCTGTCGTCGTGGGTCTGACGCTTTGGGCGATGGTCCGGCTGGGCGGGGCGGCAACGGTCGATCCCGGACCGCGTGTGCCGGTCTGGCGTCATGCGCTTTTTCTGCTGGTGCCGCTGGTTGCGGTTGTGATCACGGTTCCCGTGTGGGAGGCGGGCGTGCAATTTCCCGGCCACTGGGTCATCTTTGCGGTGACTGTTCCGCTGTCGTTTGGTCTATGGTTGTGGTGTCTTTGGCAGGCGGCCCGCGGGCCTGGCCGGATCAGGCCAGCGCCTTGAGCGCCTGTGCCAGATCAATCGCCCCGTCATACAGTGCCCGGCCCGAAATCGCCCCGGAAATCACGCCGGTGTCCCGCAGCGCCAGCAGGTCCGCCAGCGACGACACCCCGCCCGATGCGATGACCGGGATGCGCACGGCCCGC
>JBGSIZ010000251.1:0-7808 GCA_041742255.1 Marivivens sp.
GGTCCGCTCCGACGGCTTCACCGCCATCAGGAACGGCAGCGACCCGCACACGTCGAGCATCACCAAAACCACCGCCGACACCGCCACCGCCCAGAACGTCGCCCATGGCCATGTCGCCAGCAGCGACGCCCCGACCAGCAACACCGTGCCCAGCGCAAATGATCCCCGCACCGATCCCCGCACGCCCGCCATGCCCACCACCCGCAGCATCAGGGGCGACAGAAACAACAACGCGTTGGCCCCCGACGTGGCGATGGCCCCTGTTGCCTCACCCAGACCATTCTCGATGCAGAAAATCGGCAGATAGACGATGTAAACCCACCAGCCACAGGACCGGATCACCGCGAACAGCCACCCCGCCACCAGCCGGGGTTGCGCAAAGAATCGCCCCAGAAACGCTAGCGGATTGGCCGCCGGCCCCCGCGCCCGGGTGATCTGTTTCCCGTTGCCCAGCCGCAGCCACCAGAATGTCCCCAGATAGATCAACGTGAACCCGATCCCCCAAAGGAACGGCAGGGGCGGCCAGAGGCTGAACATCCAGACCCCCAGAACCGGCCCTGTTGCCCATGGCACCGCCGAATAGACCAGCCGCATGGTTTCGTTTTTGCCAAGGTCCGACCGCGTGATGTAGTCGAGGACGTAGGCGCTCAGGCAAATGGTGAATGTCACCGTGCCCAGCGCGTTGAGCATCAGCGCAATCGGATAAAGGTCCGCCTGACCCAGCGCCCCCATGCCGCAACCCGCCAAATAAAAGCCGCCCCCGATGGTCGTCATCCAGCGCCGGGGGATGAACCGGCTGATCCATGGGATCAACAGCCCGGTGACGAGCGATCCGATGCCGATCAGAAAGTAAATCTGGCTGACCAGTTCTGCCGATCCCAGAGTTTTATAGAGTGCGATGGGCATCACCGACAAAAGCGTGCCCCGCGTTGCCGCCTCGAGTGCTGCCAACAGCGCGAAATGCTGCACCGTGGGGGTCGGCGAATGGGACAGATAGAGCGGGGTGCGGGCCGTGACCATGGGAGGTCCTGTGGTTCATGTCCGTGCATCGGACCCTGACCACCGCCTCCCGGTCTGCACCGGATGCGACTCAATATGTCGCGGAAGGATTGGCGCGGGTTTTCGCTTGGCAAGGGGCGGCGTGGTCTGGCACCTTGCCCCTATGAAACTGACCGTTCTGACCCTTGTGGCCGCTTGCGCCCTGACCCCCGCCGTCGCTGAACCTGCGCCGGATGCCGTGTTTGTTCTGCGCGGCGTGGGCGGTTTCGCCTTTCCCCCGGCAGGCTATACCGGGCAGCCTGTCACGGTTGGGTTTCCCATGCCCGGACAGGTCGCGGGTCAGGCCCCGTGCAATCGCTGGTTTGCATCATGGTCTGGAACCGCTGGGCACATGGCCATCGGCCCCGTCGCCGCAACCCGCATGGCCTGTCCCGAACTGTCGATGGAGGCCCGCGTGTTGGGTTGGCTGGGCGGAGTAACGTCCCTGCAGGAAACGCCGTATGGCATCATCCTGAGCGGGCCGGACATACTGCCGCTGGACTTTGCCCGTCAACCCTGACGGCCGATTTCGTCCAGAAGGCGCGCCCGCGCCACTGGCACCGGTTTGTTGCCTTGGGCCTTGAACAGTTTTTCCGTCAGGAAATACCCTGTGGTCCCCAGCGCCCGCACGATTTCGGGGCCGGTTGCATCGCCTTCCCCCTTGAGGACGGGCGGCAGGGGGAGCAGGCGGTGCGCCCAGTCCCCGGCCCCCTGCGCCGAAACCGCCCGCCCGGTGCGCGGCGAGACGTAACACAAATCCTCGTTCACGCCGCGCACCGCACAGGCCGACAGATCGAGCCCCGCGCCCAAATCCTCGAGCAGCGCCAGTTCCCAGTTCAGATAGGCCAAGGGCCAGAGCGTCGCCTGTCCCAAAAGGTCCAAAAGACCCATGCTGCGGGCGTAGAGCGCCGGATGCGGTTCCCGTTCCGGCAAGAGTTGGGACAAGAGCGCGCACACCGCATTGAGCCCCGCCAGCGCCAGCCTGTCGTCCATCACTTGGGCAGTGCGGCCGCGCAGGGGTTCCACGGTGTAGCTGCCCAAATGATCGTCCAGCCGGGCCTTCCACGTCACGTCAAGCTGGGCACCGGGCTGCAGATGAGGCGCGAGTTTGCGCCCGGCCCCGCCCCGCACCACACCTGCGACACGGCCATGCGCGGGCGTGAACACCTCGATGATGACCGAGGTTTCCCCGTGTGCCCGCGCCGCCAACAGCGCCCCCTGATCCCGCCATTCGATCATGCCGGGATGGGGCCAGAAACCGGGGGCGGATGCAAGGGCCGGGTCAGTCCCGGAATCCGTCCTGATCCAGAAGGTGCCGGCCCTGTTTGTCCTCAACCTCGATCACCCAGAGGTCGGGGTCAAAGCCGCGTTGCCTTGCGATGGAGGCATCCACCGTCGGTTCGTCCCCTTGGGCCAGTATCGACCAGACCCGGTCCCCGGTAACCAGATCAAAGCGGCGTTGGTAGCTGACCGCCTGTCCATCGAGGGTGTTCAGTTTGACCAGAACCGCCCCGGCCGTGCCATCCCCCCGCGCCACCACAAAGGCCGGAATTTGCAAGAGCCGCAGCCGGGTGAGGTAGGCAGATACCCAGACATCCGCAGTCAGGCGCATGGATCAGCCCGCCCGCAAGGGGCCGCCGTTGGAGCCTCCGGCGGCGGTTTTTTCGGCAGTAAGAAACCGCAAGGTGGGCGTGCTATGCATTGCCGTCTTTGAAGTCGAGGCCCATTTCGGAATAGCGCTCCGCCTCGTCCAGCCAGTTCGGGCGGACCTTGACCTGCAGGAAGAGGTGGACCTTGCGACCCAGAAACTCCTCGAGTTCTTCGCGCGAGGCCTTGGAGACCGATTTGATCGTTTCGCCGCCGTGCCCCAGAACGATGCCTTTGTGCCCGTCGCGCAGGACATACACCACCTGATCAATGCGCGCGGTGCCGTCGGGCCGTTCTTCCCAGTGGTCGGTTTCCACGGTCAGTTGATAGGGGAGTTCCTGATGCAGACGCAGCGTCAGTTTTTCCCGCGTCATTTCCGCCGCGATCATCCGCATGGGCAGGTCAGCGATCTGGTCTTCGGGGTAGAGCCACGGCCCGGCGGGCACTTCTGCCGCCAGCCAGTCGCGCAGATCGTCGCAGCCATAGCCCTTTTCCGCGGAAATCATGAAGGTTTTCGCGAACGGGTAGGCCTCGTTCATCTTGCCCGCCAGCGCCAGCAGGTCTTCGGCGCGGACCCGGTCGATCTTGTTGATGGCCAGCGCCACGGGGGCCTTGCCCTTGCGGTCTGTCAGGGTTTCGAGAATAGATTTGACCCCGTCCGTCAGGCCCCGGTTCGCCTCGATCAGCAAAACCACCACATCGGCGTCCGCCGCCCCGCCCCATGCCGCCGCGACCATTGCGCGGTCCAGCCTGCGCCGGGGTTTGAACAAGCCGGGCGTGTCCACGAACACGATCTGGCTGTCCCCCGCCATCGCCACCCCCCGGATGCGCGCCCGCGTCGTCTGGACCTTGTGGGTGACGATGGACACCTTGGCCCCCACCATCCGGTTCAGGAGAGTGGATTTGCCCGCATTGGGTTCGCCGATCAGGGCTGCAAAGCCTGCGCGTTGTGTCATGTCGTGTTTCTCCGGGCACCGGGGTGCGGGCCTGTGGTTGTGAAACGCTGTCCTAGATTATTTTCGCGGGTCTTGCCAATTCAATCTGGGTCAATACGGTGAAACCCGTATTTCAGGGATTTCCGCCAATGGCATTGATGCGATGATTGGGCCGTTTTCTGGGCCGGATGATGCGGCCCACGCCGATCTATATTTCGCCAAAGCCCCCCGCCCCTGATCCGGTCAGGCCCCCTCCGCGCCATCCCAAACGTGACCCCGTGCAGGCCGTGAAGGCCGAGGCCCCGCCGCAAAAGGCCGCCCCCGTTGTTCCCGTTGAGACGGTGGAAAAGATACTCAAGGGCAAATGCTATGTGATTGACGGGGATACAATTGACATCGGCAAGGTGCGCATCCGCCTGTTCGGGATTGATGCCCCCGAAATGGATCACCCTTATGGCATCCCCGCCAAGCTACAGTTGTTGAAACTGTGCAAGGGGCAGACCATCACTGCCCATCTGACGCCCGACATGACCCACGACCGCGTTGTCGCGAAATGTTATTTGCCCGATGGCCGCGATTTGAGTGCCGAAATGGTGGCCCTTGGTCATGCCATCGACTGGCCCAAATATTCGGGCGGCGCCTATACCCATCTGGAGGTAGCCAACATCCGCAAGCGTTTGTGGCGGTGTCACAACCTGCAACGCGGAATTCTGCCGCCGCCCAAAAAGTTGCCCGATTAGTCGGCGGTCCCCGCCACCTGTGTCAGCAAGGCCTGTGCCGCCGCCATTTCGGCCTGTCGTTTGGAGCCTGCTGTGGCGTGCGCGGAGGGGCCGGAGGACAGTCGCACCTCGATCTGGAACATCGGTTGGTGGTCCGGGCCGTCGCGCCCGATTTCCGTGTAGCTGGGCGGCGGTTCGCCCCGCGCCTGCGCCCATTCCTGTAGCGCGGTCTTGGGGTCGCGGGCGTCTTCGTCCACGGCGGTGATCCGGTCCCCCCAGAGCCGCAGGACGACCGCCCGCGCCGCGTCAAACCCGCCGTCAAGGTAGACCGCCGCCAGAACGGCCTCCATCGCGTCGGCCAGAAGCGCCTCTTTGCGGCGGCCCCCGGATTTCATTTCGCTGCGCCCCAGACGCAGCACCTTGCCCAGATCAACCGCGCGCGCCACGTCGGCACAGGTTTCCTTGCGCACCAGCGCGTTGAAGCGGGGGGCCAGCACCCCTTCGGCGGCGGATTTGTCGGCGGCGATCAGCGCCTCGGCCATCACCAGACCCAGAACCCGGTCCCCCAGAAATTCCATCCGCTGGTTGTTGTCCCGGTTGGCCGATCCGATGGACGGATGGGTGAGCGCCCGCACAAGGTTTTCCGGCCGCGCGAAGTCGTGCCCGATCCGGGTCGCAAACGCCATCATGTCCGCCGACAGTTTCATTGCACCCGCTCCAGACTGCGCCCGAACCGCCATGTCCAGACCTGCCAAGCCGAGCTGCCCGAGTAGGAGACAAGCACCCGATTGGCCCGTCCCCGGATGCTGGTCAGTGGCACAAAGCCAAGCCCGCCTGCCGCTGCTGCAAATCTGCTGTCCACCGAATTGTCCCGATTGTCCCCAAGCATGAACACCTGACCCGGCGGCACCGTATAGACGGCGGTGGTGTCGAACGGAGCCTTGTCGATGTCCAGAATGCCGTGGCTGCGCCCGTCCGGCAAGGTTTCCAGCCGGAGCCGTTTCTGGCAATTCGCGCCTTGCCCGACCGCCCCGTTGGCGCAGCGTGGCAAGGTGCCGTTTGGACCTTGGTAGCCCATCACCTCGCCAAAGAAACCCGTGTCCGATTGCGTCAGGGGTTGCCCGTTCAGCAGCACGATCCCGTCGGTCAATTGCACCGTGTCGCCGGGCAAGCCGATGATCCGTTTGACAAAATCATGGCTCGTGACCGGGTGCGGAAAGACCGCGATGTCCCCCCTGTCCACCGACGCATCCCGCAACACCATCACGATGTCCCCGATAAGGAGTGCCGGTTTCATGCTGCCCGCCACGATGACGTAGGGCGTCCAGAAAATCCGGCTGACCACCACCAGACCCAAGACGCACGCCAGCCCGAACCCGAGGGGACGCAGCGGCCCCACTGCCGTTTGCCAGCCGCGCGGGCCGGGCCGCCGCAGCACCAGAAACAGTGACAGCGCCACCCCCAGATAGGGCACCAGCGCCAGCCATGCCCACCATGCCGAGGCCCCGATGTCTGTCAGCCGCCGCACCGTGTGCCCGAACAGCACGACGACCAGAAGCCCCGCTGCCAGCAACAGCGCCGCCTCGCCCCAGCGCGGCAGGGCCGCCCGGAGATCGGGCACCAGAAGTATCAAAAACACCGCCCCCGTCAGCAGCCAGACCATTCCGAACGCCCCGCGCCCGGATCGCCCGGACCAGTCGAAACCGTCCCGGATCAGCCGAATGGGATTGAGCGCGCTGCCCATGCCCGCCCCTAGTTTACCGCCTTGAAATACCTGTCAGACCGCCATGTCCAGAACGCCAGCATGGACCGCCCTGCGGACGAGAACATGATCCGGTCGGCCCGCCCGACGATATCTTCGAGCCGGACATAGCCCACGCCGTTCTGCGACTGCGGAAAGCGCGAGTCTGTGGAGTTGTCCCGGTTATCGCCCATGAAGAAGTATTCGCCTGCCGGGATCGTGAACACCCCGGTGTTGTCCTGCCGTTCGTCCCCGATGTTGAGGATCGCGTGTTGCGTGCCGTTGGGGAGCGTTTCAAGGAATCGCTGTTTTTCACAGACCCCGCCCGCCCCCGGTATCCCGTTGGAACAGCGCGGCGGATTGCCTTCTGGCCCTTGGCGGGCATAGGTTTCCTCGAACAGGCCCGCGCTTTCGATTTGCACCGGCGTGCCGTTCAGGAACAGCACACCGTCCTTAACCTGAACCGTGTCGCCGGGCATGCCGATCAGCCGTTTGATAAAATCCCGCCCGGTCACCGGGTGCCGGAACACCACCACGTCGCCTTGTTGGGGGTCCGAGCCCAAGAGCCTGCTGTCTGCCCCTTTGAACACGCCGCAGAAGTCTTCGGCGTCGATGTCCAGACCCAGCCGGGGGATGCGGATCGAGGGGCAGGAGGCATAGGAATACCCGTAGGCCATTTTGTTGACGAACAGGAAATCGCCGATCAAAAGCGTGTCTTTCATCGACCCGGACGGGATCCAGAAGGGTTGGAAAAACAGCGTCCGAAAGAGGCCCGCGATAAGCAACGCGTAGACCACCGTTTTCACGGTTTCCACGATCGTGGCCCGGATGCCTGTGTCTTCGGACATGTTCGACTCCTTGTTGCCAAGGCGCCGGAACACGGGACCCTGCCTGATTGGCGCTTCAATGGCGGGGGGACTGTCGCCTGTCAAGGCGGGGGTGCTGTCCGCCCTTGGCCGGGTCGATAAAGGCCGGGAATCCGGCCTTTGTTTCGCGTATGCATCCCGTCGGTATCGCGTCGGTTTGGTTTATCGCGGGTTTGGTCCCGAAACCGCATCCGCAAGCGGTCGGGCCTCGATCACCACAAACGCCTGTGCCCATGGCAGATCGTCGGTCAGGGTAACGTGAATGATCGCCTCGTGCCCCGGTGGGGTCATCGCCGCCAGCCGTTCGCGCGCCCAGCCGGTGACATGCATCACGGGTTGCCCGGTGGCCAGATTGGACACGGCCATGTCTTTCCACGAAATACCCATCCGCAGGCCGGTGCCCAGCGCCTTGGAGCAGGCTTCTTTGGCGGCCCAGCGTTTGGCGTAGGTCGCCGCAATGGCGCGCGGGCGGCTGCCCGCCTTGCGCTGTTCCCGCTCGGTAAAGACCCGATTGCGAAACCGGTCCCCGAACCGCGCCAGCGTCGCCTCGATCCGGTCGATGTTGCACAGGTCGGTGCCGATGCCGAGGATCATGGGGTCGCCGCTGTGTCGATATCGGACACCAGAATTCCCGCCCCACCGCCCGCGCACAGGGCCACAAGCCGCCCGCCCAACGCCCGGTGACCCGAATCGGCTGCATAGCGGTCGAGCGCGGCCCGGTCGGTGAACAGCCCGACAAAGCCGTAGGGGGTGGCCTGGCGTCTTGCCTTCGGCGTCGATGTTGGGGCCGTGGTGGAACCAGGCAAAGCCGGGCAGGTCCAAACCGCCAAGCCCCGCCATGACCGCCGCCAGTTCGGCGGGG
>JBGSIZ010000252.1:0-6868 GCA_041742255.1 Marivivens sp.
CGGCCAGACCGCCACCCGGACGCGGCACGGGCGGCGCGCAACACTGTGCTGGACCGGATGACCACGGCAGGTCTGATCGATGGGGATACCGCCCGCGCGGCCTTGTCTGAACCGGTGCCGACACAACGGCTGGATATGCCCACCCTTGCGGCCCACCTTGCGGACCGGGTCCGGGCCGATGATCCGGGATTATCACGGCACGACCTGACACTGGACGCGGCCCTGCAATCCCGGTTGGAGGATCTGGCCACAGCTGCCGTCGCCGGGCGCACCGACCGGCTGCAGGTGGCCATCATGGTGGCCGACCACACCACGGGCGAGGTGTTGGCCTCGGTCGGATCAGCAGGATACGAGGCCGACCGGGCGGCCGGCTTCATCGACTTTACCCAATCGGTGCGGTCGCCGGGGTCCGCGCTCAAACCCTTGGTCTACGGGCTGGCGTTTGATCAGGGGTTGGCGCATCCCGAAACCTTGATTGCGGACAGGCCGGTTGATTTCAACGGCTACAGCCCGCAGAATTTTGACGGGCTCTACCGGGGCGAGATCAGGGTGCGCACGGCACTGCAACTCTCGCTCAATATCCCGGTGGTGCATCTGTTGGACGCGATGGGTCCGCAACACCTGATATCGGGGCTGCGCCGGGCCGGGGCCGCGCCACAGGTGCCCGGCGGTGCGCCCGGTCTGGCGGTGGCGCTGGGCGGGGTGGGGATGTCGCTGGAGGATCTCATGCGGCTTTATGCGGGGATCGGGAACGGCGGGGTGCGGGTCGATCTGCGGCATCAACCTACGGCCACACCCGGTTTCGCGCCCACGCGCATTCTGTCCGAGGTGGCCGCGTGGGAACTGGCGGATATCCTGTTGCAGGTGCCGCGCCCCTTGGGGGTGACGGGGACGGGGATCGCGTTCAAGACGGGGACGTCCTATGGGCACCGGGATGCATGGTCGGTGGGGTTCGATGGGCGGCATGTGGTTGGTGTCTGGATGGGCCGGGCCGATGGCACGCCGGTGCCCGGTGCGTTCGGTGGCGATTTGGCGGCCCCGGTGATGTTCGATGCCTTTGCCCGGATCAAACGGCAGGCTGACCCGATCGGGGCACCCCCAGCGGCGACGCTGTTGCTGCCCACCGCGCAGCTTCCGGCGCAATTGCAACGGTTCCGGCCCCGGGGTCAGGTGATTGACCCGACGGGGCCGCAAATCGCGTTTCCGCCAGACGGGGCGACGCTGTTGGGTGGGGCGGTGGTGGCACGGGTCCGGGACGGCGCGCCGCCCTTCACATGGTTGGCGAACGGGCGGGCAGTCCTGACCAGCCGGGACCGGCAGGTGACGTTTGACGATCTTGGGCCGGGATATTCACAACTGACCGTGCTGGACGCCACCGGGCAATCGGCGGCGGTTGGGTTTCTGGTGCAGAACTAGATCCGCTCGATAGCGAGCGCGATACCTTGCCCGCCCCCGATGCACATCGTGATCAGGGCGCGGCGGCCCCCGGTGCGGTCCAGCTCATACATCGCCTTGATCGTGATGATGGTGCCGCTTGCGCCCACCGGATGACCAAGGGCAATCGCCCCGCCATTCGGGTTCACTCGGGCCGGATCAAACCCAAGCGTGTTGGACACCGCCAACGCCTGCGCGGCAAAGGCTTCGTTTGATTCGATCACATCGAAATCGGCGGCGGTCAATCCGGTCCGGCGCAACAGGTTTTGAACGGCGGCAACCGGGCCAATGCCCATCACCTCGGGGCGGACGCCCGCATGGGCGTAGCCCAGCACGCGAAACCGGGGGGTCAGGCCCGCGCGTTCGGCGGCATCTGCACGGGCCAGAACAACGGCCGCCGCGCCGTCATTGATCCCGCTGGCATTTCCGGCGGTGACGGTGCCGTCCTTTTCAAACACCGGGCGCAAGGCGGCGAGCGCCTCGGGCGTGGTGGCCTTGGGGTGTTCATCGCGGACAAAATCCACCATGTCGCGTTTGACGCGGACCTGCACCGGGACAATCTGGCTGTCAAACCGTCCTTCGGCCATGGCGGCGGCGGCCCGGCTCTGGCTGAGCAGGGCAAAGGCATCCTGATCGGCGCGGCTCACGCCATTTTCGCGGGCGACGTTTTCGGCGGTGACGCCCATGTGCCCGCTGCCAAATGGACAATTCAGCGTGCCCAACAGCATGTCCAACGTGCGGATATCGCCCATCTTGGCGCCCCAGCGCTGGTCTGGCACGATATAGGGGGCGCGGCTCATGCATTCGGCGCCGCCCGCCAGACCGAAATCGGCATCGCCCAGCATCAGGGATTGCATGGTGGACACGATGGACTGCACGCCTGATCCGCACAAACGGTTGACGTTCATCGCGGGGGTGGTGTCGGGGATACCGGCCTGCATTGCGGCGACGCGGGACACATACATGTCGCGCGGTTCGGTGTTGATGACATGCCCAAACACGACATGGCCAATCTGCCCACCGTCCACCCCGGCCCGGTCAAGGGCGGCCTTGGCAACCACAGTGGCAAGGTCACAGGGCGGCGTCCCTGCAAGGCTGCCGCCAAAGGTGCCGATGGCGGTGCGCGCGCCTGACAGGATGACGATATCGGTCATGGTGGATCCCCCCTCTGTTTCACCGACACATTACCGCATAGTCTGACGCTGCACAGCCCAACGTGCCGTCACTTTGCCCACCCAGACAGGAGACCCGCCATGACCGCATTTCTGACCGACATCGGCGCACGGCTGGACGACATCCGGGCCGAAGGGTTGTGGAAAACCGAACGCCAGATCACGTCACCCCAAGGCGGCACGGTCACGGTGGACGAACGGCAGGTGATCAACCTGTGCGCCAACAATTACCTTGGGCTAGCGGATCACCCGGCGCTGATCGCGGCGGCGACACGGGCGATGGCCGACCACGGCTATGGGATGGCATCCGTCCGGTTCATCTGCGGCACTCAAGACCTGCATCGCCAACTTGAAACCCGGCTGGCCGGGTATCTGGGCGCCGACGACAGCATCCTGTTCGCCGCCTGTTTTGACGCCAACGGGGCGCTGTTTGAACCGCTTTTGGGGGAGGAGGACGCGGTGGTGTCCGACGCGCTCAACCATGCGTCCATCATCGACGGCATCCGCCTGTGCAAGGCGCGGCGGTACCGGTTTGCCAATTCGGACATGGACGATCTGGAAGCCCAGTTGAAACAGGCGCGGGCGGACGGCGCGCGGCACATCATGATCGCGACGGACGGGGTGTTCAGCATGGATGGGTTTCTGGCCAACCTGTCGGGCATCCGGGCGCTGGCAGACAAATACGACGCGGTGCTGATGGTGGACGATTGCCACGCGACCGGGTTCATGGGGCCAAAGGGGGCGGGGACGCCTGCGCATTTCGGGGTCCGAGCGGATATCCTGACGGGCACATTGGGCAAGGCGCTGGGCGGGGCCTTGGGCGGATATATCTCCGGACCGCAACCGGTGATTGACCTCTTGCGGCAACGGTCGCGGCCCTATCTGTTTTCCAACGCGCTGCCGCCTGCGATCGTGGCGGCGGGGCTGGCCGCCCTTGATCTGGTCGAGGCGGGGGATGACCTGCGCGCCCGGCTGTTTGAAAACGCCGCACACTGGCGGGCGGGTTTGACAGCGGCGGGGTTTGACCTGTTGCCCGGCGAACACCCCATTATCCCTGTCATGCTCTATGATGCGCGGGCGGCACAGGCGATGGCGGCGCGCCTGTTTGACTTGGGGGTCTATGTGTCGGGCTTTTTCTTTCCGGTCGTGCCCAAAGGCCGGGCGCGCATCCGCACGCAGATGAACGCGGCCCTGACACGGCCCCAACTTGATACGGCATTGGCGGCCTTTGCACAGGCGGGCCGGGACACAGGAGTGTTGACATGACCAACCAGATGAAGGCGCTGGAAAAATCGAAACCCGCCGAGGGGCTGTGGATGGTCCGCGCCCCGGTGCCGGACATTGGGCCCGATGACGTGCTGATCCGGGTCCGCAAAACGGGGATTTGCGGCACCGACATTCACATCTGGAACTGGGACGACTGGGCCGCGCACACTGTGCCGGTGCCGATGATCACCGGCCATGAATTCGCGGGCGAAATTGTGGAACTGGGCCGCAATGTGGACGGGTTGGAGATTGGCCAGCGGTGCAGCGGCGAAGGCCACCTGATCGGCAAACAATCGCGGCAAAGCCGGGCGGGCAAATTCCACCTCGACCCCGGCACTCGGGGGATTGGCGTGAACGAACAGGGGGCGTTCGCAGAATACCTGCGGTTGCCTGCCTTCAACGTGGTGCCGTTGCCCGACACCATTGATGACGAAATCGGGGCCATTCTGGACCCGTTGGGTAATGCGGTGCATACGGCCCTGTCGTTCGACCTCTTGGGCGAGGATGTGTTGATCACAGGGGCCGGCCCCATCGGGATCATGGCGGCAGCGGTGGCCCGGCACGCCGGCGCGCGGCACGTCGTCATCACGGATGTCAATCAGGACCGGCTCGATCTGGCCGTACGGGTGGCGGACGTGGTGCCGGTCAACGTCGGGACCCAAGACCTCAAACAGGTCGTGTCCGGCCTCAAGATGAAACAGGGGTTCGACGTGGGTCTGGAAATGTCCGGCAATCAACGGGCCATGGACCAGATGATCGACACGCTTGTGATGGGTGGCCGCATCGCGCTGTTGGGGATACCACCAGGAAAATCCCCGGTGGACTGGTCGCGCATCGTTTTCAAGGCGATCACGATCAAGGGCGTCTATGGCCGCGAGATATTCGAGACGTGGTATAAAATGATTGCGATGCTGGAAAACGGGTTGGACGTGCGCAAGGTCATCACGCACCGGTTCGCCGTCGATGATTTCGCCCAAGGTTTTGCCGCGATGAAAGGCGGATCATCGGGCAAGGTCGTGCTGGACTGGACTTGACCCAAACGGTCCAAATGCCACTTTAGACCCAAGGCAGCATCGAAAGATCATACCGCATGACCACACTGACCATCGCCATTCTGGGCCTGCAAACCGTGTTGTTTGCGGCATGGGCGTTTTGCGCCTTTCGCATCCTGTTTCATCTGCGGCGGGCGGCCGTGGCGCGGACCGGATCACAGTTTCCCGGGCCGCTGACGTTCATCGCGCAAGTCCGTCTTTGGCTGTCGGACGCAGCCGAGGCTGGATGGCGCCGGACGTTCGCGGGACTGACTGTCGCCATGATGGCGGCGATTGCCCTGTTTGCGGTGTCGCGGGGATGAGGCGATCTGGCTCATTGCGGCGCAATGTCCCCCATGACAGGCCCTGCGCATGCTGTTGACCGTGGCCAACGTGACCAAAACCTATCCCGGCGCGGATGCCCCCGTGCCGATCCTGCGGGGTGTCTCGTTCACCTGTGACGCAGGCGACGCGGTCGCGCTGACCGGCGAATCGGGCAGCGGCAAAAGCACGCTCTTGCACCTGATTGCCGGGTTGGACAGCGTGGACAGCGGGGCCATCACGCTGGACGGCGTCCGCATCGGCGGGCTGGGCGACACCGGGCGGGCGATGCTGCGGCGCACCCGGATCGGCGTGATTTTCCAGCAATTCAACCTGATCCCGTCGCTAACGGTGGCGGCGAACCTGTCGATACAGGCGCGGTTGGCGGGGCGGCACGACCCCGCCCATGCGGCGACACTGGCGGCCCGGCTGGGCCTTGCGGATCATCTGGCGAAATACCCCGAACAACTGTCCGGCGGTCAACAGCAACGGGTGGCCATCGGGCGCACGCTCGCCGCGCGTCCGGCATTGGTGCTGGCGGATGAACCCACCGGCAACCTTGACGAAGGGTCCGCCGACACGGTTCTGGGCCTCATGTTGGACTTGGTGGCTGAAACCGGGGCGAGCCTGTTGATGGTCACCCATTCCGAACGGTTGGCGGCCCGGCTGCCGCGCCGTTTGCACCTTCGGGCGGGCCAGATCGCATGATCGGCGCAATCGCGGCGACGATGGCCACCTATTGGCGGCGCAACCTGTTGCAATTGTTCACGCTTGTGGCGGGTTTGGCGATTGCGACGGCGCTGTGGTCCGGCGTGCAGGCCATCAATGCCGAAGCCCGCGCCAGCTATGACGCGGCAGCGGCCACCTTGGGCGAAGGGTTGTATGACCAGATCGTGCCAGCAGACGGGGGCACCTTGTCCATCGCGACATTCGCAGCACTGCGCCGGGCGGGCTGGGACGTCAGCCCGGTTCTGGAGGGGCGCTTGGACGGCGTCCGGATCGTGGGCGTGGACCCCTTGACCGCGCCCGGCGCGCTGATCCCTTTGGCAGGTGGAGAGGCGGGCGGCCCTGCCGCGCTTTTGACCGGGGATGATCCGGTGTTCGGGCGGGCCGATGTGGGGCAAACGCTGGGCCTGCCCGGATTCCAGGTGGTGCCGGACATTGCCCCAAACACCGCCCTGATGGATATCGGTCTGGCGGAACGCTTGTTGGATCGCGAGGGGCAAATCACCCGCCTGATCGTCGGGCCGGAGGGGGGGCCAAACCGGGCGCCACTGGCGGATTTCGGGGGTCTTACCCTGCGCACGGCATCGGGCGGGTCCGATCTGTCGCGCCTGACAGACAGCTTTCACCTGAACCTCACGGCGTTTGGGTTGCTGGCGTTCGCGGTGGGTATTTTCATCGTGCATGGGGCTATCGGGCTGGCGTTTGAACAGCGGCGGGGGATGATCCGGACCTTGAGGGCCATAGGCGCGCCGTTGCGCACGCTGCTGTGGTTGACGGCGGTGGAGCTGGGGGCGCTGGCCCTGTTGGCAGGGGGCATCGGCGTGGCGCTCGGATATGTCATTGCGGGGGCGTTGCTGCCGGATGTGGCGGCGACCCTGCGCGGGCTTTACGGGGCGGACATAGGCGGGGGGCTGCAAT
>JBGSIZ010000253.1:0-2110 GCA_041742255.1 Marivivens sp.
CGCCTCCGCCTCCGCCGCTGCCGGCATTTGGGAACACATCAGGAACGATGCCGCTGCTTTGGCGCGGGCCGAGGATTTGACGCTTGCCCCCCTCTGGTCCGGCACTCCCCCCGACTGGTTCCGCGAGGCCGATGCACAGAGCCGCGCGATCTGGGCCAAATCCCCGGGCGACTGGGCCTTCTGGATCCTCTGGTGGGACGGCGTGATCGCAGGCAAACCGCTGCGGTGGGACCTCCAGGAACGCGTGGCGCTCATCCCCAACGACGACTGGGAAAAAGGCCCCAGCCACATCGCGGGCCTGATCCGGGAGATCGAGGCGGAGTTGGGCAGCGTCAAGTTAAGTGGCGATGGTCCAAAGCAGCGCGACGCAAAACTAGGTGCGATCCGCTTGCAGGTCGAAGGCCTGCGCCTCATCATCGATGCCGAATGGCAAGAGGTTCGCAGTAGAAATCTTGTCCCTGAGACCGAACAAGCCAGCCACGATAAACGTCGGGATTTGCTGACTCGCCTGCGAGACTTGATTATTGAACTTCAGTCGATTGCCGATGGCAGCTCTGACGTGGCGATCGGGACCGAACTTGTCGTCATAGACGAGAAGTTGCCTGCAATTATCGACGCGGCCGAGGAACTCGCCGATACCACCAAATTGGAACAGCCGAGCAAAGATATCATGGCAATCGCCGCTTCTACAAAAGTTTTAACCGAAAGCGGAGTGCCGGGAACCATTGCGACAGGCATTGCCTTATATGATGTGATCAAGAAAAAAATTGACGGGTTTTTGGCCAAGCGCGTGAAGAAAAAAGCCAACTGAAAGTATGACCCGGCCAGAAAAATGCGCTGAACTGAAAAAAGAAATACCAATTCCCCGCGCCAGCGCACCCCGTCTTGCCAGACCGCGCGCCCATCCGGTATGGGACCCTCATGACCCACCTCACCCTCCCCCCCGTGCGCGGCACGCTGACGCGAAACCGACCGCTGGCTGATCTCACCTGGATGCGGGTTGGGGGGCCGGCGGATGTGTTGTTTCAGCCTGCGGATGCGGACGATCTGGCGCAGTTTCTGGCGACCCTCGATCCCGAAATCCCGGTGTTCCCGATGGGTGTCGGGTCCAATCTGATCGTGCGGGATGGCGGCATCCGGGGGGTGGTGATCCGGCTTGGCCGCGGCTTTAACGCTATTGAAATCACAGGACAAACCGTCACCGCAGGGGCCGCCGCGCTGGATGCCCAAGTGGCGAAAAAGGCGGCCGAGGCCGGGCTGGACCTGACATTTCTGCGCACCATTCCGGGCACCATCGGGGGTGCGGTGCGGATGAACGCGGGCTGCTACGGGTCCTATGTGGCGGACGTGCTGCTCGATGTGACGGTGATCCTGCGGGATGGCACCCGGCAAACCCTTGAAACGGCGTCACTTTCCTTGGGCTACCGATCCTCGGTCCTGGCCGACGGGGCGATCATCATCGCGGCCACCTTTGACGCGCCGCCGGGCGATCCCGGCACCTTGGCCACCCGCATGGCCGATCAGGTGCAAAAACGCGACGACACCCAGCCCACGCGGGACCGCACGGCGGGGTCAACGTTCCGCAATCCATCGGGGTTTTCGTCCACCGGGCGGGCCGACGATACGCACGACCTCAAGGCGTGGAAGGTGATCGACGACGCCGGCCTGCGCGGGGCCACGCAGGGCGGGGCGGTGATGAACACCAAACATTCCAACTTTTTGACCAATGCAGGCGGGGCGACGGCAAAAGACCTCGAATTGTTGGGCGAAACGGTGCGGAAAAAGGTTTACGATTCAAGCGGTATCACGTTAGAATGGGAAATCATGAGGGTGGGCGAACCCGCCCCTGATCCAGACGAACAATAGCCCCAAAACGGGGCAGGCCCCGGGCAAGGGCCAATAAATGACAGACGGACCATTTCAGGTCCGCGGGCAGAGGCGGTGGGAATGTCGGGCAAGACTCCCCGGAATATTGTTGTGTTGATGGGTGGACCATCGGTCGAGCGTGAGGTGTCGCTCAGCACGGGCCGCGAATGTGCGGCGGCGTTGCGCGTGGCCGGGTTCACCGTGACCGAGGTGGACGCGGGCCCGTCGCTGGTGGCTGACCTGC
>JBGSIZ010000254.1:0-4175 GCA_041742255.1 Marivivens sp.
TGCCGATGAGGCGACGATTGCCGAGGGGCTGGCGCAGGTTCTGGCGGCCACGGGTGGCAACTGGCAAACACGCGCCACCCCGCCGCCCGCAATCCGCGCGCGGCATCAAGGCCGATACCGGACGAACATCCGGTCATCAGAATGGTTTTTTGGGTCATGGGGCGCTCCGTTATCCGGGCGCACCCTGTCGTGGTCATGCCGCCGGGGCAAGGCTCAGTTGGTCAAAAACCTGCGGGCGACCCAACCCTCGACCCCGTCGCCTTCGATCCGGATCAACGCCCAGCCATCGGCGGTTTCCTGCACCAGCGACACGGCCTCATATTGGGTCAACTTGCCGATCACGGCGTCATTGGTGGACGGGCCGGACCGCACGTTCAGACTTTGGGCGGTCACGGTCATGACTGCGGCACCGGGCGGGGTTTCGGTGGCCTCGATCTGACCTGTGGGCGACGCGGACAACGACACAAACTCTTGCGACACGACGGGTTCAACGGGTGCTGCAACGGGGGCCACCTCGGGGGCGGGGGCCACAACCAGCGACGCCATCACGACCTCCGGTTCCGGGTCTGCCGCAACCTCGGCCACCACGGCGTCAATCTTGTCCTGCGACACCAACGGGGCCTGCGCCACGGGCCGGGTTTCGGGCACAAAATCGGCCCCCCCGGACAATTCGTAAAACGCCCAGGCCATAAAGCCAAAGGAGACAACAATGAACTTTTTCACTTAAACAGCCCCCCAAGGCGCATGAACTTGCAGAATTTCAACACTACACGGATTCGTCACCAGACAGGAGGGGAAAATTCCCGGTTCCCCCGCCACAGTCGGCGCTTTACGCTCCATTTTCGCGCGGCTACACACCGCTTATGACCGATGACACCGACATACCCCACACCGAGCCCCAGACCGAGCCCGCACCAACGGACTTCACCGAAACCCTGCGCCGGGCGATCGGGGAACGGTATCTGACCTATGCGCTGTCCACGATCATGCACCGGGCGCTGCCCGATGCGCGCGACGGGCTTAAACCGGTGCATCGGCGTATCCTGTTTGCAATGCGCGAACTCAAACTGTCGTCCACCGGCGGGTTCCGCAAATCGGCGAAAATTTCGGGCGATGTGATGGGCAACTATCACCCGCACGGCGACATGGCGATTTATGACGCAATGGCGCGGCTCGCACAGGATTTCAACGTGCGCTACCCGCTGGTGAACGGGCAGGGGAACTTTGGCAACATCGACGGCGACAACCCCGCCGCCTCCCGCTACACCGAGGCCCGGCTGACCGCCGCGTCCGAGGCGCTGCTCGAAGGGTTGGCAGAAAACGCGGTTGATTTCCGGCCCAACTACGACGGCACGCTCGAAGAGCCCATCGTGCTGCCTGCGGCGTTTCCCAATCTTCTGGCTAACGGGTCGTCGGGGATCGCGGTCGGCATGGCCACCAACATCCCGCCGCACAATCTGCATGAACTGATTGATGGCTGCCTGCACCTCATCAAATTCCCCAATGCGCGGGACGAAACGCTGCTGGACATCATTCCGGGGCCGGACTTTCCCACCGGCGGCGTGCTGGTAGAAACCCGCGAGAATATAGCCGAGGCATACCGGACCGGGCGCGGCGCGTTCCGCCTGCGCTGCCGCTGGCAGGTCGAGGAACTGGGCAAGGGTCAGTGGCAGATCGTGGTCACCGAAATCCCCTATCAGGTGCAGAAATCGCGGCTGATCGAAAAACTGGCGGAAATCATCCAGACCAAGAAAATTCCACTGCTGGCAGACGTCCGCGACGAATCGGCGGATGACGTGCGCATCGTTCTGGAACCCCGCGCGCGGACCGTGGACCCCGAAATGCTGATGGGGATGCTGTTCCGCAATTCAGACCTTGAACTGCGGTTCTCGCTCAACATGAACGTGCTGATCGATGGCCTGACGCCCAAGGTCTGCAGCCTCAAGGAAGTGTTGCGCGCGTTTCTGGACCACCGCCGCGATGTTCTGGCGCGGCGCAGCCAACACCGGATGGAGAAAATCGACCACCGGCTCGAGGTGCTGGAAGGGCTGATCGTGGCCTTCCTCAACCTTGACCGGGTGATCGACATTATCCGCTACGACGACGACCCAAAGGCGGCGTTGATGCGCGAAGACTGGGGCACGCCCCACCCCCGCGCAATGACCGAAGCGGCCTATGTCCCGCCTCCGGCGTCGGCGCGCGAAGACGATATCGGCCTCTCGGACGTGCAGGCCGAGGCGATCCTGAACATGCGCCTGCGGTCGCTGCGGCGGCTGGAAGAAATCGAACTGACCGCCGAACGCGACGCCCTGATGATCGAACGGGCGGATCTGGAGGATCTTCTGGCCTCGGAAGACCTGCAATGGGCGCGCATTTCGGACCAGTTGCGCGAAACCCGCAAACAATTCGGGCGCGACACCCCCGGCGGCGCACGGCGCACCACCCTGAGCGAGGCCGGGCTGGCCGAAGACGTCCCGTTCGAGGCGATGATCGACCGGGAACCGGTGACGGTGATCTGCTCCAAAATGGGCTGGATACGGGCCATGAAAGGGCATCAACCGCTTGATACCGAAGTGAAATTCAAGGACGGCGACGAAGGCCGGTTCTTCTTTCACGCGGAAACCACGGACAAACTTCTGATCGCGGGGAAAAATGGGCGGTTTTACACGCTGTCGGCGGCCAATCTGCCCGGCGGGCGGGGCATGGGCGAACCCCTGCGGTTGATGATCGACCTCCCCAATGATGCGGACATCGTTGATATCCTGATCCACAAACCGGGGCGCAAACTTCTGGTGGCGTCCTCGGACGGGGATGGTTTCGTGGTGCCCGAAGATGACGTTGTGGCGCAGACACGGGCGGGGCGTGTGGTGCTGAACGTCAAGGACGGCGTGACGATGCGGGTCGTGCGCCCGGTGATCGGGGATCACGTCGCCGTGGTCGGGGACAACCGCAAGGTGCTGGTGTTCGGCCTTGATGAACTGCCCGAAATGGGGCGGGGCAAAGGGGTGCGGTTGCAGAAATACAAAGACGGCGGGTTGTCGGACGCCACCACCTTCACGCTCGCCAACGGCTTGTCATGGCTGGACCCGGCCGGGCGGACGCGGACGGAACCGGTTCTGGACGAATGGATCGGCAAACGGGCGGGGATCGGACGGATGGCCCCGCGCGGCTTCCCGCGTGACAACCGGTTCACGGGCTGACCGGGGCGCACTGCTCGCCTTGTGCGGACAGGCCGCATCGTTTAACCGTTGCCAAAGCCAAGGGAAAAAAAGGGACCGCTGCCATGCTCCGTCTGATCGCCGCCGTAACCGGCCTGTTCCTTTTGACCGCCTGCGGCATCCGGGATGACCTGACAACAGCGCCCGAACCGCTTGGGAACTTCCTTTTGGGGCATTCGGTGGCGGTGGCGGTCGATCCGCAGAAGGGTCCCTTGTCGCGCGACGGCTCCAACGAAGACTGGAAGGCCGCGATGGAATCGGCCATCGACGACCGATTCACCCGCTATGACGGCGACGCCTATTATCACATCGCCGTCGCGGTCGAAGGCTACGTTCTGGCCTATCCGGGCATCCCGCTGGTCTATTCGCCCAAATCCGTGCTGATCTTTTCGGTCACCTTCTACGAGGACGCGACACAGCGTAAACTGAACGAGGAACCTATTCAGATCACCGTGTTCGAGGCCTGTTGTTCGATCCCGTTCCTTGGGTCCGGCCTGTCCAAATCCGGGGCCGAACAAATGGAGGCGCTGTCATTCAACGCGGCCCGCGCGATTGAACGCAAGATGCGGGAAAACGCGGAATGGTTCGGCGGGGCCAACGAAACGCTCGAGGCGGACCCGACAATCGTCGATGGCAACGTGCTGGTGGACAACCCCGAATTGCTGGCCCCAGCTGAAACGCCGCCAACCCCGCCGCCAACCCCATCGCAATAACTCGCGCTTGATTTCCCGGCAGGGGGCCGATACATCGCCCGCGATGTTGAATCGGGTCGCATAGTCCAAGGGACAGACCCCCGAACACGCGAGGCGCACGCCCCATGGGTAAGGCAAAGTTTGAACGCAACAAACCGCACGTGAACATTGGCACGATCGGTCACGTTGACCACGGCAAGACGACGCTGACGGCGGCGATCACGAAGTATTTCGGTGAATTCCGGGCCTACGACCAGATCGACGG
>JBGSIZ010000255.1:0-4603 GCA_041742255.1 Marivivens sp.
TCCATCACCGCCTGCGCATAATCGCCGGGCCGTTTTGCAGGCGTCAGGGCGGCGGCAAGCGCGGTCAGTTCGGGCTTGGCCGTGGGCAAGGGTGTATGAACGTCATAAAGCCGGGCCATGACCCGTTCCACGTTACCATCCACCACCGTGGCAGGTTCATCATAGGCAATCGCCGCGATGGCCGACGCGGTATAGGGACCGATCCCCGGCAAGGTCAGCAACCCGTCCCGCGACCCCGGAAAAACGCCGCCATGATCCGCCACAACCGCCCGCGCGCATTTCAGCAGGTTGCGCGCCCGGGCATAATACCCAAGCCCCGCCCATTCCCCCATCACGTCCGCATCGCGGGCCGCAGCAAGGTCGGCCACGGTCGGCCAACGGTCGGTAAAGCGGCGGTGGTAGGCGCGCACGGCGGCCACGGTGGTTTGTTGCAACATCACCTCGGACAACCAGACGGGATAGGGGTCCGGGCGCACGCCAGCCAGTTTGTCAGCGGGCGACACCCGCCACGGCATGACCCGCGCGTGCCTGTCATACCATGCCAGCAGGTCCCCGACCCTGTCATCCCGGTCACGCAAGATTTATGCAGCCCCTGTCGGTTTCTCTGGTTTCCATGGCCCCGATGCCTAGAATAGAACGCAGCCATGAAAGAACCACGTCACACCGGAACGACTCGCGGTTTCTCCCGCGCAGGCGGTCTTGTCCAGCCCCGGATACGGGCGGCAACCGAAGGCCGTGGCTTTGGCGAGGCGCGCGTTTTGACCCATTGGGCCGAGATTGTGGGCGACGATATTGCCGCCATCGCCCACCCTGTCGAGATTTCCTATGGCCGTGGCACCAATGCGCTGGGTGCCACGCTGGTCGTGCTGACCACAGGGGCCAATGCGCCCATGCTGGAAATGCAAAAGGTCCGCATTTGTGACAAGGTGAACGCCTGTTACGGCTACCGCGCGATTGCGCGGGTGCGCATCACCCAGACCGCCGCCACCGGGTTTGCCGAGGGCAAGATCACGTTTGGCCACAAACCAAAGGTGGCTGATCCGACCCCCGATCCTGTCATTGCTGAACAAGCGGCACAAACCGCCCAAGGGGTCGAAAACGACACATTGCGTCTTGCGCTTGAGACGCTGGCGACCAATGTACTGACCAAACTGAAACGCTGAGGATAGGTTGAGCATATGAACAGACGGTATCTTTTGACAGCAGGCACGGCGGCGTTGGCCGTTGGCGCGGGCTGGTTGGCGTTGCGCCCGCAGCAGGGCAGCACATTGTTGCCGATGGCCGCCCAAGCGCAGGAAACCACGTCCGAGGCCCCGGCCCCCGATACCACGGCCCCCGATACCACGGCCCCCGACGCCATTGCCGCGCCTGTGGAAATCATCGAAATGGTTCAAGGCAATCCGTTGGCCAAGGTCGAGGTGATCGAATACGCATCGTTCACCTGCCAGCATTGTGCTGCGTTCCATGCGGACCAGTATCAGTTGATCAAGACCAACTATATCGACACCAACAAGATCAAGTTCGTCTATCGCGAGGTGTATTTCGACCGCTTTGGCCTGTGGGCGTCGATGATGGCGCGCTGTGGCGGGCCGGACAAATTCTTTGGGATCACCGAAGAATTGTATGTGAAACAGCGGGATTGGCTGGCGGGCGGTGACCCGACCCAGATCGCCGCCAACCTGCGCCAGATCGGCAAGATTGCCGGGCTGGACGATGCCGCACTGGATGCCTGCATGCAGGATGCCGACCTTGCCCAGAACCTTGTCGCGTGGTTCGAGGGAAATTCCAGCCGGGACGATATCACCTCGACCCCGTCGTTCCTGATCAACGGTCAGAAATATTCGAACATGGCCTATGACGCCTTTGCCGCCGTTCTGGACGAAAAACTGGCCGAGGGATGACCCCCCTTGCCGGCATAAAGGTCATTGAACTGGCCCGTATTCTGGCCGGCCCCTGGGCTGGCCAGACGCTCGCCGATCTAGGCGCCACCGTGATCAAGGTCGAAAGCCCTGAAGGCGACGACACCCGCAGTTGGGGTCCGCCGTTCATCGACCGGGGCGACGACCACACCGCCGCATATTTCCATTCTTGCAACCGCGGAAAACAGTCCGTGATCGCCGATTTCCGCACACCCGAAGGGCAGGAGCAGGTGCGCCGCCTGATCGCCGACGCCGATGTGGTGATCGAGAATTTCAAGGTCGGCGGGCTGGCAAAATACGGGTTGGATTACCCCAGCTTGGCGGCCGATCACCCCGGTCTGATCTATTGTTCCATCACCGGATTTGGCCAGACCGGACCCTATGCCCACCGCGCCGGGTATGATTACATCATCCAGGACATGTCCGGCCTGATGTCCGTCACCGGAGACCCCAGAGGACAGCCGCAGCGGGTCGGCGTGGCCGTGACGGACCTGTTCACCGGTGTTTATGCCGCCACGGGCATCCTTGCCGCGCTGCATCAGCGCGCCCGCACGGGCCGGGGCCAACAGGTGGATATGGCCCTGTTTGATGTCGCCACATCCGTCATGGCCAATCAGGCGATGAATTACCTCAGCACCGGGGTGGCCCCCGGACGGATCGGCAATTTTCACCCGAATTTGGTGCCTTATCAGGTGTTTGAATGTGCCGATGGGCACATCATCATCGCCGTGGGCAATGATGCGCAGTATCGTAAGTTCTGCGCGTTGCTGGACCGTCCGGGGCTGGCTACCGACCCGGATTTTGCCACCAACGCCGACCGCGTGCGCCAGCGTGACAGATTGGCCGCCCTTTTGACCGAGGCCACGCGGGCGTGGTCCAAAGCCGACCTTATGGCCGCCTGCGAGGCCCACGGGGTGCCGTCCGGGCCGATCAACACACTGGCCGATGTGTTCGCCGATCCGCAGATCGTGCATCGGGGCATGCGGATTGATCTGGACGGCGTGCCATCGGTCCGGTCGCCGTTTGTGTTTTCGGATGCGGAATTGGCGCTGGATCGCCCGTCACCCGCACTGGGTCAGGATCAGGGTATCATCGGGGGCTAAGCCCGATCCGGTCGAACGCAGCGTCAATCGGCCCCCAGTCGTTTAGTTCCAGCCGAACCGGCACCGTCAGAACCTTGGCGCGGAAACTATCGGGCAGGCGCACCGCGTCCTTTTCGGTGGTGACGAGCTGCGCACCGCGCAACGCCGCCTCGGTTTCGAGCCGGGTCAGGAGGGCGGGCGTGAGGGGCTGATGATCCTCCAGCGCCTCTGCCCGAACGATTGTTGCCCCAAGACCGCGCAGGGTGGCAAAGAATTTATCCGGATGCGCGATCCCTGCAAAGGCGAGGACAGGCATTCCGGCCCACGGCATTCCGGTTTGAAGGGGGATCAGGTGGCCATTGGAGTGTGTAATTTTGATGTCTTCTGAATTATGGTCGAACAGATTTCCGCTATTTTGACCAATGGTCAGCAAAACATTGGCCCGCGCCAAACCCGCCGCAACCGTTTCGCGCAAGGGACCGGCGGGCATAACGCGCCCATTCCCAAACCCCCGCGCCCCATCCACAACCACGATCGACAGCGATTTGGGCAGGGACGGGTTTTGAAACCCGTCGTCCATCACGATGACATCGGCCCCCGCAGCCTGTGCCTTCCGCGCCCCTGCCGCCCGGTCGCGGGCCACCCAGGTTGGCGCAAACGCAGCCAGCAGCAAGGGTTCGTCCCCCACATCGGCCGCCGAATGGTGCCGTTCGACAACCTGCACCGGCCCCGCCAGACGTCCACCATAGCCCCGAGACACCACATGTGGGATCAATCCCCGCGCCTGTAGCCGTTGCACAACGGCGATGGTCGTGGGCGTTTTTCCGGTGCCGCCCACATTGATGTTACCAACGCAAATGACAGGGATATCAGGGACATAGCTGGGGGTCCGGGCAACCCGCGCGGCGGTTGCACGCGCGTAAACAGCGGCGATTGGCGACAAAATTGTCGCCAGAAATCCGGGGGGCGCATACCAGAAACGCGGTTCCTTCATGTCATACCTCCGCCCGGTCCAGCGTGTCGTGGATCAGTTCCACCACCCGGTTTGCCACATCCGCGCCGGACGAGATGACCTCCCACGCGGCGTGGGCCTGAAGGGCTGCCTTGTCTGGGGACAGCAGCGCGATGACCGCAGCGCCAAGGTCGCCGGACGTGCGCAAGGGGCGGCTGGCACCGACGGATTGCAGACGTAAAAACGCCGCCGTGTAGGGCGCTGTCGCGGGTCCATGCAACAAGGCCGAGCCAAGTGCGGCAACCTCGAACGGATGCCGCGAGGAACCGGGGCCGATGGTGCCGCCCAGAAACGTCAGCGGCGCAAGCCGATACCACAAACCCAATTCATCCGTCGTATCAACCAGATAGACCTGTGTGGCGTCCGTAGGTTCGCCGCCCGAAGATCGTTGAACCGTGTCCAGACCCGCGTCCCGCAACCGATCCATCAGGGTGGATGCATCGGATGAGGCCGCCGGATGCAGCAACAGCAACAACCGATGCGACCGCCGCAACGCCTGTTGATGCGCGGTGATGACCAGATCGAAGTCTTCGGGCCGACAATCCGCCGCGAGCCAGACCGGGCGCGCGCCGATGGCCGTGGCGAGCGCG
>JBGSIZ010000256.1:0-4807 GCA_041742255.1 Marivivens sp.
TCAGGCCCGCGATGCGGCTGTTCATGGTGGCGATCGCGGCCGGGCTGGTTTGCTGTGATGTCGCCAATCCGTCCGCCCGCGCCAGAAGAGGCGCCAAGGGCACCAGACCGGGATAGGCCGCCCCCGGATCAGACTGCTGCACCCGGCCATTGAGTTCGGGCGTGGCCGCGCATCCGGTCAGGCACATCACAAGGATCAGAGATTTGAGCGTCATGGTCTGCCTGTTCCGGTTTCAGTGTCGATCATACCGGGCCGCCGGGGCAGGGGGCAAGGGCACATCCGGCCAGATGATTTTGGGGGCTTTTCAAATGAACGATCGTTCAGTTAGATCGTGCCATGGCACGCAAGCAGGGTTCCCATTCAGACATCACGCGGCCCCGCGTCCGGGCCGAGGCCCTGCGCCTGATCGCCCGGTATGGCTATGCCGCCGTGTCCATGCGCCAGATTGCGGCCGAGGTGGGCGTGCAGGTGGGGGCCTTGTATAACTATACCGCCGATAAACAGACCCTGCTGTTTGATCTGATGCAGGACCATATGGAGGATTTGTTGGCCGCGCTGCAGTCTGCCCGGTTGGAGGGCGGCGCACGTGACCAGTTGGACGGATTTGTCCGGTTTCACATCCGGTATCACCTGCCCCGTCCGGAACAGGTGTTCGTATCCTACATGGAATTGCGCAACCTGACCCCCGAAAACTTTGCCCGGATCGAGGTGTTGCGCCGCAAATATGAGGACGCGCTGGAGGTTATTCTGGCGCTCGGTCAAACCCAAGGCGTGTTTCGCGTGGCCGATACCCGTGTGGCCACGATGGCCCTGATTGCCTTGCTGACCGGATTGACCAATTGGTATCGCAGCGGTGGCCGTTTGCCGCTGGGCGAGATCGAGCAGATCTATCTGGATCTGGTGCGCAAGGCGGTTGCGGCCTGAGGGTCAGCCCCGTTGCGTTCATGGTCAAAACCGCGCGCCCCTACTGGTCAGCGGGGGACAGCCGGGGTAGGCACAGTGCGCGATAGATACATAAAGGCTGGCCCATGTTTGAACCCGATGCAGATGGCGTGTTGTTGCGCATGGCCCCGTCGCCCGCGCGGCGATTTGTGGCCATGACGTTGTTGGTCGTTTTTGGGGCCTTGTTGATCTACCTCGTGTTTTCGGACCCGCCGTCCCTGATCCTGTCGGTTGCGTTGATCGCGATGGGGGCCGCCGCCCTGTGGACCGCTGTGCGGATGCAGCGGTCAGTGCCGCTGGTTTTGACGGTTGACGCCCTGTCCGATGCCGAGGGTCGCGTTCTGGCCCGGCTTGCCGATATTCGCAAGGTCGAGCGGGGGACGTTTGCCATCAAGCCGTCTAATGGGTTTGTTCTGCTGCTGCATACCCGGAACGGCCGGGTATGGGTTCCCGGCCAATGGTGGCGTCTGGGCAAGCGGGTGGGTGTCGGCGGTATATTTTCCGGGACCGAGGCGAAATTCATGGCCGATCTGATCGCAATGCGGATTGCCGCAAGCAACTAGCAGCTTGCGGTGCTGTTGTCGCCGTTGTCCAAGGTGTTCCAGCACAGTTGCCCGGCGAAACGGGGCCGCGTCACGATGAGGTTTTCAAACGTGAACGCATTGAGCCCGATCGAGAACGCGGGTTCATAGACCACCCAATTTTGCACAACGACGACTATTTCGCCGTCTGGCATGATGGGAAGCTGGGCTTGAATTGTGCTGATGTTCGCGTTGGTCAGCGTGCCCGCGCTGCCGACCTGTTGGGACCAGCGCACCAGATATTTGTTGTCGGACTGGCGATAGGTGATCACGCTGATCCGCATCCGGGTGGCCCGGTTCGACGTCGTCAGGAATTGCTGAAGCCGATACAGCGACGTGATATATTGCGGCGTGACATAGCCGGTTTCCCGGCTGAGCATATCCGAGATCGTGTAATTCGCCTTGAGCGAGATCGCCTGCTGCCGGAATGCGTCAAAATAGACGAAGGTGGCAAGATAGACCCATGTCAGCAGCGGAAAAATCAGGATCGATTCGACCGCGATCGAACCGCCTTCTTCGTTATGGAAATCACGCGCGAATTGTTTGAGATGGGCGAACATGTCAGATCGGCTCCATTACAAAGGCAGACGACGAGACGAGCGCGTAAAAGCCCCCGGATTTGCGCGGCAGATAGAAACCAAGCCCGGTCGTTGGGAAAATCGGTTTGAACAGCGCGCAGACCCGCACCACCATAAGCGCATCAGCGGTCCCGTTCTGAAATACCGTGGGGGCCAGAACCGGGTTGTTCACGTCGATACAATCAGCAGCTACCGGAATATCCGTCCAGTTGCGCACATTGGTGATCCGCATTTCCAGTTTGACGGTGTTCATACAATTGGGAATGATCCCTGCGCCGTTGCAGATCATGGTTTTCAACTGCGTGTGCGTCACCGGGGCCAGCGTGCCGATCCGGACCGCCCGCACGGCCATATCGACGCCGCGTTCCAGCATCACATGCCGCACCATCAGGATGCCGGATTCAAAGGCCGACACGAACAAAATCATGAATGGAACAAAGACAATCGCGAATTCAACCGACGCCGTACCATCCTCGGCCCGGCGGAACCGCCGCAGGAACCGCAGGGGCAGGGCCACGCACCGCAGCAGGAAGATCAGGGCGTGTTCCATCAGTATGTCAGCTTCAAGTTGTTGATCTGCCGGGCGATGGACGCGAACGCGACCGAGATGTTCACGCCTTCGACCCGATAGAAATGGCTGGGCGACGAGGCGCACTGTTCCATCACGTCCGCGCCGTGTTGATCCACCTCAAACCCGATAGTCCACACGACAATCCCGGCCGCCTTGGCCCGATCACACATGTTGTCCAGTAGGGTGTCGCCCGTGGCGGCAGTGTATTTCTGGAAGTAGTAATTAGCATGGTAGTTGGAATTCACATAGTTATTCAAATAGAACCAGAAATTATAGGAATTCCAGTGTGCATATTCGGACGTTGAATCGTAGTAGGTGCTTCTGATTCGGTTGGAACGGTCATTTTTCCCGTCTGTCATCAGAACGACAGCCTTGAGCGTTTCCACGTCGCTGTAATCGACTGGACGGCCCCGGAACACGGTATCCACGTTGCCCGAATTGCTGAGCGTGGTCAGCATGGGACGGGTGGACGGGTCCAACAAGGCGACGCCCCATTTCATGCCCAAAAAGATTGACGTGCCGGCCCGTGGCTGCAGTTGTCCGATTTGAGTGGCCAGCGCGGTGCGGTTCTGTGACCATGGCGTGATCTGTTCATAGCTGTAGCGCGGGCACACCGTGTCTGTGCGCGTGTTTTCGTAATTGTTTGCCGCACCCCAGTTCCACTGGAAATGCTGCATCTGTTGATAAGTCATTGTCCGGTTCAACGCAGTTGCGTTGAATTCCGTATCCGGAAATTCGATGCAATGCGAAAAGTTGTGCCGCGTGTTGACGGTGAGCTGGTTATACAGCAGCGGCCCCGCGTTCACATGTTCGGAATAGGGAACCAACGAAACCGAGATCAATCCGGCATTTGCCGGGTCCAGAACCGTGTTCACAAACTGTGTGGCCGCCGTGCGCAGGTTGCGGATGCGGTTGTTATCCCGCATCGAGCCCGAAATATCGACCACGAGCGAGATTTCGACCTTTGCCACCTTTTCCTCGGCGGTGGCGTTGGCGGGCACGGACAGCACGGGCTGCACGGCCTGATATCCCTGGTGGTTCTGGTTGTCGAAGGTCGAGGGCGCAGTGCCATTCCAGTTCTTGTCGACGGTCTTGAGAATGCCGCCAAAGAACAACGGCATGTTGCCGCGCGCCTGAGCAGTCACACGGCGAAAATTCAGACCCTGAACCACTGTCGGTGTGCCAACGAGAAAGCTGCTCATCCCGGCCTTGGCAAAGTAATCCCGCACCACCTCGATCGGCGGTCGGGTCTGGTCAAGGTCGGCGGCGGCCAGAACGGCCCGGTCCATGGTGCCCTGAAGTTTGGCGCGTGTGGTTTCGAACCGCATCAGGTCCACCGCAAGCCCGGTGATGGCCAGCATCATGACAAACATGAACAAGCCGAAAATGATCATGCCGCCGTCTTCTTCACGCCGGAACGCAACCAAACGGGTGCGCGCGGTTTTGCGGGCGCTGGAAATCCGGTCTGAAACGGTCGGTGTCATGATAACCCTCTCTCCACGGACGCAATACGGTCGCCGTGGCATTAACGCTTCGTCACATATGAACCCGTTAAAATGGCCGAAATAGGGCGGCGATCGGGTGAGACCGCGACGATTGAGGCTGGTTTCGTTGACAATCCGACACAAGGCGCGGGGCCGTTTCCACAGACGAAGTAAATGCACAGGAAAGTGAGGGTCTGGTATTTTCTCGCCTTCGCGCTGGCGGCCACGTCATGAAACAAACGTTTCATATATTGACGTTTGGTGAAACGTATGCGATAGATGGAGAATGGATGCCTTAACGCTGGATGCCATGACCATCGAGGAAATCATCGCCACCCGGTATGCCGGGTTGAGTGCCCGGTTGCAGCAGGCCGCCGATATCCTTGTTGCCAATAAATTCGAAGTGGCCTCGCGGTCTTTGCGGGCGGTTTCGGGGGCCTATGGCTTGTCCCCGGCGACGTTGTCCCGGTTGGCCCGCGCGTTGGATTTCGAGAGCTATGACGCCTTGCGAGAGGCGATGCGCGGCACGATTGGCCGCCAGATGGACGGCATGACCGACCGCGCCGCCCGGTTGCGCACCCAACCGGCGGCCACGGTGATGGACCGGCAGGTTGCCGCCTGCATGGCCAATATCGAGGACATGCGCGCCCT
>JBGSIZ010000257.1:0-2517 GCA_041742255.1 Marivivens sp.
GCCGCCGCTGTCGCCGCCGTGCCTGAACCCGCAGGAGAGGTGGCATTGGGCACCACGCTTGCCACGTTGGGATCGCCCGCCGATCCGGGGATATGGATCAAGACGCCGTTGGTCACCACCCTGACCATGGGTCGCGTCACCTATGCCGGCACGTCGATCAACATCGAATTGCGCCCCTCGGGCGGGGCTGCCGGGGCCGGGAGCCAGATCAGCCTGCCCGCGATGCGTTTGTTGGGCGCACCGTTGACCGGCATCGTGGAGGTGGCGGTGTTCGCAGGCGGCAGCGCCTGAGCCTATTCCAGATGCCGCCGCGCCTCGGCCCGGGCAAAGGGTTTCATCGCGTCACCGTGCGTGCCCAAGAACGCGATCACCCGTTCCGGGTCGTGCCGCGACAAATCCCGCAGCCACCAGCCCACCGATTTCTGGATGAACCAGTCGGGGTCCGTCACATAGCGCGCCGCCCAGCCAAGGATGCGGTCCCGCGCGGCCAGTTCATCCGGTTTGGGCAGGTTTTGTTTGGTCCAAGGCAAGGTGATCACAAGCGCCGCGCGCCGGGTCCATTTGTCGGGCGAGGTCGTCCATTCCTCGACCGTGTCGAGCCGGGACGGGGCCGCCACCAGCCGTTTTTGCCCTGCGATGCAGACGTGATCGGCGATCGACCAGCCGTCGAAATCCGGCACCCATGATTGGATCAGGTCCCATGCGCCGGTGTCATCGGGCCGGATCCGTGCCTGTTCCAGCAGTTTGGCCGCCAGCACCCGCGTTTCGTGAATGTCCGCGTCCCACAGGTCCGACGCGAGTGCCAGCCGGTCGTCCAGCGTCAGCGATTGCCGCAGGTCGCGGGCGAGGTCGGCCAGCACCGGAACCTTGATCCCCAGAGCCGTCCGGGTGGATTTGTGATAGCGCGCTGATTCTGCCGCATCGGCGGCATTTCCAAGGGTCTGCAGGTGCGCGAGGGTTTGATCCAGCGTCATTCCACTGTCACCGATTTGGCGAGGTTGCGGGGTTGGTCGATGTCTGTCCCCTTGGCCATGGCCGCGTGGTAGGCCAACAACTGCGCGGGCAGCGCGTGGATAATGGGTGCGCAAAGTTCGCTCGCGTCCGGCAGAACCAGCACGTTGGCCGTGCCTGCGGACGCTGCCCGCGCCCCTGCCGCGTCCGTGATCAGTGTGACCAGACCGTGTCGCGCCATCACTTCCTGCATGTTCGAGACCGTTTTTTCAAAGAGCCGGTCATGCGGCGCGAAAACCACCACGGGGAGTGTCGGATCAATCAACGCGATGGGCCCGTGTTTGAGTTCACCCGATGCATACGCTTCGGCGTGTATGTAGCTGAGTTCCTTGAGTTTAAGTGCTGCCTCCATCGCGGTGGGGTGCATCGCCCCGCGACCAAGGAACAGCACGCTTTGCGCAGGTGCAAGCTGTGCCGCGAGGTGGGCGATTTCACTGTCGAGCGCCAGTGTTTGCCGCATCAGATCGGGCACCCGCCCAAGGTCGGCCACATGCGCGCGCACCTGATCGTCGGTCATGACGCCCCTTTGCCGCGCCGCGTGGAGCGCCAACAGTGCGAGCACGGTCAACTGGTTCGTATACGCCTTGGTCGAGGCGACCGAGATTTCGATGCCTGCCAGAATGGCCAGCGCCACGTCGCTGCTGCGTGCAATCGACGAGGTGCCCACATTGACCAGACCCGCGATCAGGTCGGCCTTGCCCGTCATGTAGTGCAGGGCGGCGAGCGTGTCCGCCGTTTCCCCCGATTGACTGACGAACAGGCCCAACGTCCGCGCAGGCACGGGCGGTTCCCGATACCGGAATTCGGACGCCACATCGACATCGACCGGGAGGCCTGCGAACCGTTCAAACCAGTATTTGGCGGTCAGGCATGAAATGTAGCCCGTGCCGCACGCCACCATCGAGACCCGGTCAAAAGCCGTGAAGTCGATTTTTTCAGGAAACGACGGCAACCCGTGGGGCGCATAGCGCGACAGCGCCTCGCCCATAACGGTGGGTTGTTCGTGTATTTCCTTGGTCATGAAGTGTTTGTGACCGGCCTTGTCGATGAGCGTGGTGCCGGTGTCGATCCGGGTGATGGCCCGGTTGGCGGGCCGACCGGCGGCGTCCAGAATGGTCAGGTCGGCGCGGGTGACAAAGGCGATGTCGCCTTCCTCCAGATAGGTCACCCGGTCGGTCATGGGGGCCAGCGCGATGGCGTCCGATCCCACGAACATTTCGCCGGTTCCGTGTCCGATGGCGAGCGGTGATCCTTTGCGGGCGGCGATCATCAGGTCGCCGTCGCCCTCAAACAGGAACAAGAGCGCAAACGCCCCGGTCAGTTCGGCCACGGTGGCCTGCACGGCCGCGCGCGGGTCGCCCAAGGCCGCAAGGTGGTGTGCCGCCAGCATCGCCACCGTTTCCGTATCGGTTTCGGTGGCGGGCAACAGCCCATGCCCGGCCAGTTTTTCCTGCAAGGTGCGAAAATTCTCGATGATGCCATTGTGCACGACCGTCACCGGCCCGC
>JBGSIZ010000258.1:0-1771 GCA_041742255.1 Marivivens sp.
GCCGAAGGGCAGGCGATGCCGTTGCCCGAAGGTGACACGTTTGCCGACCCGCCTGCGTTTCTGCCGTTTGTGCGACCGGGCGGTGTGGGACACCGCGTATTGGCGGGGCGTCGGTTGGCCTCACTTGCACGGGACGCACGCGCGATGCTGGCCCAGGGCCATGTGGTGAGCGTTTACGTTTTCTCAGCGACCGCGCTGTATCACCACATCAGATTTGTCCGGGACGGGTTCTGGGTGCAGCGAGGTGGGTTGTTTGGCAGGTCAGAGCGGCGTGACCCCTTGTTCACATGGTGGCGGCGCGCCGCGCGGGTGCAACGGGAGACAGCACGCGTGGCGGCCTGCCGGGAGATGCCGGATGCGATGCGTGCGCAGGTGTAATCGCCCGTAGTTTCCCCGTGACAACCCGGCAACTGCCATGTTCTTGCCATGAAACGAAGGCATATAGCCGTGGTAGGGTGTTATGCGTTAAGCTGACGCAAAAAGGGGTGTGTGATGAAAAGGAAAGTGACCAAGGCAATCTTTCCGGTTGCGGGATTGGGAACCCGGTTTTTGCCGGCGACAAAATCCGTCCCCAAGGAAATCATGACATTGGTCGACCGCCCCTTGATCCAGTATGCGATCGACGAGGCCCGGTCTGCCGGGATCAAGGATTTCATTTTCGTCACAGCCCGGGGCAAATCCGCGCTGGAAGATTATTTTGACGCCGCCCCCGAACTTGAGGCGACGCTGCGCAAGGCGGGCAAGACCGAGTTGTTGGAGATCCTGAAGGACACCAACATGGACAGCGGCGCGATTGCCTATATGCGCCAGCACAAGGCGCTGGGCCTTGGCCATGCCGTGTGGTGCGCCCGCCGGTTGGTCGGCAACGAACCGTTTGCCGTTATTCTGCCTGACGATGTGATCGCGGCAGAAAAACCGTGCTTGCAACAGATGATCGAGGCCTATGCCGAAACTGGCGGCAATATGGTCGCCGCTATGGAGGTTCCCCACAGTCGTGCGTCGTCCTATGGCATTCTGGATGTCAAAGACGACATGGGGTCCATGGTGTCGGTCAAGGGCATGGTTGAAAAACCACCCGCTGACGAGGCCCCGTCCAACCTTGCCGTGATTGGTCGCTATATCCTGTCGCCGACGGTCATGACCAATCTGAACAAGATCGAACGGGGTGCAGGCGGTGAATTGCAGCTGACCGACGCCATCGCCGAGGAAATCAACCAAGGCCGCGACGTTTACGGGTTCCGGTTCCGGGGCCAGCGGTTTGATTGCGGGTCCAAGGCCGGGTTTTTGCAGGCCACGGTGGCGTTTGCCCTTGCCCGCCCCGATCTGCGTGACGAATTCGAGGCCTATCTGGACGAATTGGTTTCCATGCGGCGGGCCGCACAGTAATCTGCCACCGGATTGGCCGATTGGCATTGTGCCGCCGTGCCGGACGGGACGAAAAACATGGCACATCCGCCTCGCCCGGCTGCCCGGGTTCTGGACATTACGCGGCTGGTGTCCCGCGCCGGGCGCGTTCTGACGGGTATTGACCGGGTCGAACTGGCGTATCTGCGAGCGATGTCCGCAGCACCCGAGCCGTTTTTTGCCCTTGTCCGCACTCCGCTGGGCTATGTTTTGTTGGCGCGCGACGCGGCGCAGGCGTTTCCCGACGTTCTGAACCGTGGCGCGTTTGGTGCGCCGGGCCTGTTGTCCCGACTGTCCCGCGTGCCGGGTCCGGTGGCCGCCTGTCACGGCTGGTTGCGCCGTCATGCTCATGCCCGGACCGTGCGGG
>JBGSIZ010000259.1:0-2680 GCA_041742255.1 Marivivens sp.
CGCATCGCCCGCAGGTGGTCCGCCGTGGTCCCGCAGCAGCCCCCGATGATCGTGGCCCCGCAATCCCGCGCCAGGACCGCGTAATCGGCCATCAATTCGGGCGTCCCGTCATAGTGGATGTGCCCGTCGTGGTATTTCGGGATGCCCGCGTTGCCTTTGGCGATGACCGGCAGTTCCGGCCCCGCCGCCGCAAAGCCAAGAATGGTCCGCAGGAGGTCAGACGCCCCAACCCCACAGTTCGCCCCGAACCCGAGCGGCGCATTGCCGATCTTGCCCACCATTTTCACCATGTCTGCCGATGTCATGCCCATCATGGTGCGCCCGGCGGTGTCAAAGCTCATCGTGCCGCACCATGGCATGTCGGCCAGTGCGAACGCCTCGGCTGCTGCGCGGAATTCCTCGGGCGCGCTGATGGTTTCGACCCAGAGCACGTCCGCCCCGCCGGATTTCAATGCTTCGGCCTGTTCGTGGAACATTTCGACCGCCGTTTCGTGGGTGAGCGTGCCCATTGGCATCATGATTTCCCCCGTCGGGCCGACGCTGCCTGCCACCACGACCGCCCGTCCGGCTTTGTCCGCCACGTTGCGCGCCAGTTCCGCCGCGACCTTGTTCAATTCGCCCACCCGCCCGGTGGCGTTGTGCAGTTTGAGCCGCGATGCGTTGCCCCCGAAGGAGTTGGTGAGGAAGATGTCGCTGCCTGCCTCTACCGCCCCGGTGTAGAGCGCTGTGATCCGGTCGGCGTGGTCCGTGTTCCAGAATTCCGGCGGTTCCCCTGCTTCCAGCCCCATGTTGAACAGGTTGGTTCCCGTGGCCCCATCGGCCAGCAGCCAGTCCCGCGTGGCGAGCAGTTTGGAGAGCGCATTGGTCATCGGTCAGCCTGTCATTCGGGCGCCGCCAGTCTGGGTGAGGCGGCGCAAGGTTTCTTCCTGTGTCGCATCGCATGTGTGCGGTTTGGTTTCAAATCGAAAAGTGGGGTGGTGTAGGCTGCCGGGACGCATGTGCGCGCCCCTTTACCCAGTTTGGTGCTGCCAAAGAGCCATGGCCAGCGCACCGCGAGGCCAATGGTCACACCGCCCCGGATGAGGCCCGCGCGGGTGGGTGCGCAGACATAGCGCGGCACCCAGACTGGCCCGAAGGCCTGTTTGAATTGGGCGAGACCGGGGTCGGACCACAGTGGCCTGCCCAATAACCGCAAACCCACGTCGGGTGTGGATGCAAGGGACAGACGGCCGATGCCTGCCGTCCGCGCCGCCCCGATTGCCGTCGCGCACAGGTGGTGCATGGTGCCATCGGGGATGGTCGGCAGGTGTCGCACGAGGTCCAGTGTCCAACCGTCCGTGCCTTGGAGGAAGGTCACAAAGGCCAGAAGCCGGGTGTCGTCCCATGCCAAAAACACCGCCTGTCGTCCCAGCCTGTCGGGCCTGAATTGCCCCATGGAAAAACCGCGTTCTCCGCCGGAATGATCTGCCCAAAGGGCGGCGACATGCGCCATCTGGTGCAGGGGCAGGGGGCCTGTTTCCTGTTCCACCCGCACCCCGGCGTGGGTCGCGTGCCGCATCTTGCGTCGGAGTTGCCGACAGGCCGGGCGGTCGGGTGACCATGTTGCGGGGGTGAGGATTGCATCCCGCGCCGTCCGCATCACCGCCCAACCCGCCGCCCGCGCAAGCGCTGCCTGTTTGCCGTCACATTTGTAAATGACCACGAGGTGCCCGGTGTTGTCTGCATGATCGAGCAAGGCGCGCAGGTCTGCGGGGCGCAAGACGCACCCCGTCATGCTTCCCGTCATGCCCCCGATCGCCGCGATGGTGCCCGCCGCGCGGCGCAGGAACCATGTGCCGTTGCCGCCCGTGACGATATCCCCGCCGTCATGCCAAAGCTGCCAGTCAGCCGGGGCCCCGTTTGCCAGACACAGCACCGCGTCGTCGTCGTTCAATGTGTGCAAAGATGATGCCGGGTCCGCCTTTGGCACCCGTGCAAGTGCGAGCAGCGCGATGGCCGCCGGGCCAAAGTAGTAGATGACCCGAAATGCCAGAAGTCCCGCCAGGACCCCGTCAGGAGCAGGGCCGGGGATGAGCGCCAGAAAGGTCAAATCGAACGCCCCGACGCCCCCCGGTGCGTTCGAGATCAGCCCCGCCCCCAACGCCAGACCGTAGGCAGTCAGGACCGTGGCAAATGACACGTCGCACGGCATCAGGCACCATAATACCGCCGCCGCCGCCCCGATATCGAGCAGGGACCAAACCCAAAGTTGAACAAGGTCCGATGTGCGCAGGCCCAGACCCGTCAGGCCCAAACCCGTCAGGCGCGACCATGCCAGCCGCAACCCTATGCCGACCCCGACCAACAGCACCCCGCCCAACAAGGGGCCAATGGACCCATGCAAGGTCTGAGTGCGTCCGAATAACAATAGCCCGCCGTTGATGGACGCGAGGCACAGCAAGAACGACACCGTCACCGCAACCGAGATTTGCGTGGCCTGCCAGAACGTAAGCGACGGCATCGCCCGCCATCGGACCAAGGCCCCTGTCAGCGTCCCGAAACCGATTGTTTGCGCCAGCGCCGTGGCCTGCATCCCCGCGTGGCGCGCCTGTTTGGCCCGGATGCCCGTGTCGAACCGCCGGTGAAACAGCGCGTCGTAGCGCCCGAGCGCCAGAAAGCTGAGGATCGTGAAGCCGACCGC
>JBGSIZ010000260.1:0-3323 GCA_041742255.1 Marivivens sp.
ACCACGCTGTCCTTGCCCACGCCCGAGGGGCCGACGACCGCGATCAATCGCCCGGTGGGGGTCGTGGCGGTCATGCCGCCGCCTGTGGTGCAAAGCCTGTCACATCGACGATCCGGTCACACACCCGGTCCCGCGCGCCCGTGTCGTGAAAGATGCCCAGAATGGCCGCTCCGCGCGCTTTGGCCTCCTCGATCAGGGTCAAGACGGTGTCCCGGTTGGCCGCGTCCAGACTGGCCGTGGGTTCATCCAGCAACAGCGCGGGATAGGGATGCGCAAAACCCCGCGCGATGTTGATCCGTTGCTGTTCGCCCCCTGAAAACGTGGTGGGCGACAGCGCCCACAGGGGTTGCGGGATGTTGAGCCGTGCGAGCAGGTCCGCCGCCCGCGCCCGCGCCGTATCCCGGTCCTGTCCCAAGGCCAACAGGGGTTCGGCCACCACATCAATCGTGGGCACCCGGGGGACTACCCGCAGGAATTGGCTGACATAGCCCAAGGTGGTCCGCCGCAGCGCCAGAACCGTGCGCGGGTCCGCCCCCGCCACATTGACCCCGTCCACCATGATCTGGCCCGACGCGGCAAGGTAGTTGCCATAGATCATCCGCATCAGCGTGGATTTGCCCGCCCCCGACTGCCCCACCAGCCAGACACAGTCGCCGGGGGCCACGGTCAGGTGCGCGCCGCGCATCACCTCGATCACGGCGGCGCCTTGGTTGTGGAGCGTGAATGTCTTGGACAGGTCGGTGATACGGATCATAGCCAGCGCTTCCATTTGAAATACAGGTAAGTGAACAGGGCCGAGGCCACCATTAGCCCCAATGCCGCCGGATAGCCCCAGCGCAGCGCCAGTTCCGGCATATGGGCAAAGTTCATGCCATACGCCGATGCAATCAGGGTGGGCGGCAGGAACAGGGCGGCCACCACCGACACGATCCGCACGGTGGCGTTTTGCGACAGGTTGACCATGCCCAGCGTGGCATCCGATGTCAGCCCGATCCGCTGCGACAGGAAATCCGCGTGGACCGCCAGCGCCTGAAGATCGCGCATTTCGCCCTTCAGCACGGCGCGCAGGGCGTCCGCGTCCGGCCGCGTCGCGATGGTCTGGCCAAAGTAGGACAGCATCCGTTCGACGGTCATCAGGCCCAGCCGGATGCGGCCCATCAGATCGCCTTCGCGCCCGACCCCTTGGAGCGCGTTCAGCAGAACGTCCGGGTCGGGGGCCCGTTCGGCCCGGAACACCAGCGCGGACAGGTCATCCAGATTGCGCCCCACCCCTTCCAACAAATCGGCGAACCGCCCCACGATTTCTTCGACCAGCCCCAGAAACACCCGTTCCGCCGATCCATAGCCCAGCGTGGTGCGGTTGGCCCGGTCCGGATAGGTTTCGAACGGGCGCGGCGCGTGGTGGCGCACGGTGACCAGCCGCCCGGGCGACAGGATGAACGTGACCGGCCCCGAAATGGGGGTCTTGGACGCCGACAGACCGGGCAGAACCACGGTCATCACCTCGGTATCGCCTTCGCGATACAGTCGGCTGGAAATCTCGATCTCTTCCATATCGGCCAATGTGGGCACCTCGACCCCGATCTGCGCCAACCGGGCGGATTGTTCCGGGGTCGGGCGATACAGATCAATCCAAAGCGCGGGTGCGAGGTCTGCATCGACCCCAAGACGGTCAAGACGGGCAGATTGGGCGGTATAGGCAAACAGCATTTCATACCTGCAGGACAGAGGACACCAATAGCTGTGTATACCCATGCTGCGGGTCATCAAGCACCTGATCGGTCAACCCGTGTTCCACCACATACCCGTCCTTCATCACCATTAGACGGTCCGCCAACAGCCGCACCACGGCCAGATCGTGGGTGACGATCACCGCCGACAGCCCCATGTCGCGCACCAACCCGCGCAACAGGTCCAACAGCCGGGCCTGCACGCTGACATCCAGACCGCCCGTGGGTTCGTCCATGAACACGAGGCGCGGCCCGGTCACCAGATTGCGGGCGATTTGCAGGCGTTGCTGCATCCCCCCTGAAAACGTGGTGGGGCGGTCGTCGATCCGGTCGGGGTTGATCTCGACCCGTTGCAGCCATTCGGTCGCGGTGGCGCGGATGGTGCCGTAGTTGCGCGCGCCCACGGCCATCAGCCGTTCGCCCACATTGCCCCCGGCACTGACCCCCATGCGCAACCCGTCGCGGGCGTGCTGGTGGACAAACGCCCAATCGGTGCGGCCCAGCATCCGGCGTTCGGGTTCCGACATTAACAGCGTGTCGCGCGGGCCGTGGGTGCGGGTGTCGAATATGACTTGCCCCGCGTCCGGGGCCATGTGTCCGGCCAGACAGGACAACAGGGTGGATTTGCCGGACCCGCTTTCGCCCACGATCCCCATCACCTCGCCCGGCCACAGGTCAAATGTCACATCGGCGCATCCGATGTGGCGGCCATAGGATTTGGACAGTGACAGGACAGACAACAGGGGCGTCATGACGGGGTTCCTTCGTGTACGGTGCCGATATGACCTGCCGCCTGCCGCGTGGTGCAGAAATCTGTGTCCGAACACACGAACATCCGCCCGCCTGCGTCGTCCACGATCACCTCGTCCAGATAGCTGGAGGTGGCCCCGCAGGCAGCACAGGGATGCGGCGCCTTGGACGGGTCAAACGGGTGATCCTCGAAATCGAGGCTTACGGCGGTCGCATAAGGCGGCAGCGCGTAAATCCGCTGTTCCCGGCCCGCCCCGAACAACTGGATCGCGGCCATCGACAGTTTGGGGTTGTCGAATTTCGGGATTGGCGAGGGGTCCATGACATACCGCCCCTCCACCTTGACCGGATAGGCATAGGAGGTGGCGATATGCCCGTGCCGCGCGATGTCTTCATAGAGTTTGACATGCATCAGCCCGTAATCCTGCAGCGCATGCATCTTGCGGGTTTCGGTTTCGCGGGGTTCCAGAAACCGCAGGGGTTCCGGGATCGGCACCTGATACACAAGGATTTGCCCCGCGGTCAGCGGTTCCTCGGGGATGCGGTGCCGGGTCTGGATCACGGTGGCGTCGGCGGTTGCGGTGGTCGTGGCCACCCCCGCCGTCCGCTGAAAGAATTTTCGGATCGACACGGCGTTGGTTGTGTCGTCTGCCCCTTGGTCGATGACCTTGAGCGTGTCCTCGGGCGTCAGCACGGCCGCCGACACCTGCACCCCGCCCGTGCCCCAGCCATAGGGCATCGGCATTTCCCGGCTGGCGAACGGCACCTGATAGCCGGGGATCGCCAACCCCTTGAGAATGGCGCGGCGGATCATCCGCTTGGTCTGTTCATCCAGATAGGCAA
>JBGSIZ010000261.1:0-5826 GCA_041742255.1 Marivivens sp.
ATTTCGTAGATCGCCGTCACGCTGTGCCCGGCCCCCAGTTCGCCCGCGTCCACCCGGTCGTTGTTTAAATCCTCGCGGTTGAGCGCGCGGGTTTCGTAGCCGATGAGCCGGTATTCGGCCACGGTGGCCGGGTTCCATTCCACCTGCACCTTGACGTCGCCCGCAATCGGGAAAAGCGCCCCGGTCAACTGGTCCACCAGCACCTTTTGCGCCTCGTTCAAGGTGTCGATATAGGCCGCGATCCCGTTGCCGTTCTGCGCCAGCGTCTGCATGGTCGCGTCATCCAGATTGCCCCGTCCGAACCCCAGAACCGACAGGTAAATCCCCGTATCCCGTTTGTCCGCGATAAAGCGTTCCAGCCCTGCCGGGTCCGACAGGCCGACGTTGAAATCCCCGTCGGTGGCAAGGATCACCCGCGACACCTCGCCGTCCGCCGCCATGGTTTGCGCCACGGCATAGGCCTGTTCCAGCCCGCCTTGGCCGTTCGTGCTGCCGCCGGCCCCAAGCCCCGCAAGCGCCTTGAGAATGGCCCCTTGATCGGACGCTGCTGTGGGCGCGAGCGCCACCCCCGCCGACCCTGCGTATTCGACAATCGCCACCTGATCGTTGGCCGACAATTGACCCAGCATGAGCCGGAACGATTGTTTCAACAACGGCAGTTTCGCCGGATCGTCCATCGACCCCGAGGTGTCGATCAGGAACACAAGGTTGAGCGGTGGCCGCGCATCTGTTGCGGGCATTTCCCCCTGAAGCCCGATGGACACCAGCCGCGTGTCCGGGTTCCACGGTGTTTGCATCACCGAAAGCGTGGAGCGGAACGGACCCTCGCCCGCCTCTGGTGCCGGGTAGTCGTAGGGGAAATAGTTGATCAGTTCTTCGATCCGCACCGCGTCGCGCGGCGGCAATTGCCCCGCGTTGAGTGCATTGCGCACCACCGCATAGCTGGCCGTGTCCACGTCGATGGAGAACGTCGAAACCGGGTCATCGCCCGTGATTTTCAACGGGTTGTCTTCTGCTGTCGCAAAGGATTCCGTGTTGGGTTCGGGGGTGGGCGCGAATTCCTGCCGCGTTGCGGGTTGCGCAAAGACGCCGCCCAGCCCTTGGGTTGTGCCGCCCAATGGGGCAGCCCCGGTGGCTTGCCGTGCTGCTGTTGGCGCGGGTGCCGGGTCTGCCACGATGGAGTCCAGCACCACGATGCCCTCGTCTGCTTGTTTGACCATGGGGGCCGCTGCCGCGATGTCTGCGGGCGCGTCTTCGACCGTCATTTCGGCCGCTGCCGCAACGCTGGACCCGGTGGCGTCACCGGGGGGTTGGGCGCGGGTTTCCGCCTCGGTCAGGACGATTTTTCCGGTGCCCGTGCCCGTGCCCGTCAGGTTTTGGCCGATGGGGGAGATATAGACAAGGCCGACCGCGACAAGGGCTGTGGTGGCCGCAAGTGCGCCGCGCGAGGTGAAGGATTTCAACATGGTTCCTGCTTTCTGCCATGCCCCGGTTGGGGCGGTTGCAGAAATAGGACGCGCCCCTGTGGCCGATCCTTGGAGGGCTGCGAAGTTTTTTCGCGCCAGTGCCAGATTGTCTGCCCGGCGGGCCGCGTCGGGCGATGGCGTGGCCGCCCGCAGTGCCGCGGTCAGATCGTCGAGGGTGTCGCGTTCGTTGGTCATTCCGCGTCCTCCTGTTGCTTGATGTGCCGCAATTTCTTTTTCGCCTCGGAGATGCGCCAACTGATGGTGCCTTCCGACACCCCCAGAATTTGCGCCGCGTCCGCGTGGGTGATGTCGTCCAGCACCAGCGCCAGCGTGTCGCGCAGATCATCCCCGAGCCGCCCCATCGCCCGGTGCAGCCAATCCAGACTGGCCCGTTCCGCGTCCATCTGGTCGTGCCGCGCCAGTTCCCAATCCCCCCAGCCCGTTGTGGCCTTGGCATAGGTTGCCCGTTTGCGCCGTCGGTCGTGGGCCGCGTTGACCGCCACCCGGTAGAGCCATGTGGTGACCCGCGCCCGCCCTGAATAGCTGCGCAATTTGGCCGGTAGGGCGGCGCAGATGTCCTGTGTCAGATCCTCGGCCTCGGCCCGGTCGCCAGTCAGCCGGAAACACAGCCCGAACAAGCGGTCATAGTGCCGGTCCAGCAGCGACGCGAACGCCGTGCCATCCCCAAGGGCGGCGGCGGTGGCGAGGTCTTCGTCTGAGGTTGTCATGCGCATCACTAGGCTTTGACGTGGGCGGTGCGTCAATCCTTGGCGGCGAGATCATAATATTTTCGGCAGGTGTCCTGCCTTATTGCGCGCCGAGCCCCGCGAGGAACCCCGGTTGACGCGGACCTTCGGGGGCCAGCACCGTTTGCGTGATCCGGCTGTCCCGCAGCCCTTGCAGGAACGCGATCATGGCGGGCGACGACACCCCGGTCATGTGATTAGCCCCAAGCACCGTTCCTTCGGCAGAGGTGTCGATGACCGTGATGGGGAGCGTCATGAGAACCGCGCTGTCGCTTTCTGTGCCCAGCCGCGCCCTGCCGTCTGCCAGAAATTCTGACAGTTGCAGCGCCCGGTCCCGTTCTGACGTCATGACCACAAAGGGTTGCGGCAAACGCCCGATTTCCGTGGCCATCGCCGCGAACACGTCCACGTCGATGTCCGGTGAAATCAGAACCACCCCTTCGAGTTTGGACCAAAGGGTGCCCCCGGTCCGGATGGATTTCTGCCGCAGTGTTTCCACCACCAGTTGCGACCCCATGGAGTGCGCGATGATCTGGATGCGGTTGACCTGACTGCGCTCCAGCCGGTCCAGAAGTGCCTCTAGTCCGTCGCGTGCGAACAGCACCGAATCCCGGTCATAGAGGTAGGTTTTCGCGTCCCCCCCCGATGGCCATGAAAACAGCACCGGCAGGCCCGACACCCGGAAGTCATAGGTCATCTGGCCAAAGCGATAGAGCGCCTCGGGGAAGGTGTTGTTGAAGCCATGCACGAAAATCACCGCTTCGCGCTGGGCCGGGTCGAGTGCCAGCGCCCGTTCGGCGATCCGCGCGGAAAACGCCACCTCGGTGTCGAATTCGCGGGCGTTGGTCACCCCGAAATGCGTGTTGGGGTTGGCCGGGCCGCGCCGGGGTGTTTCCACCTGACCGGGTTTATGGCTGGCCGGGACCGACACCCCGATTTCCCCGTAATTCATCCCGTTTGCCCGATCAGATCCGTAGATTTCGCTGCCCTGCGGGGATTTGGCCCGGTTGGTCGCGACCAGAATGTCAAGCTGGGTGGCCGTGGCGGCCAGCCCCATGGTTTGAATGGTCGCCCGTTCGGCGCAGGCGGCCAGAAAAAAGGGCAGTCCTGCGAGGAGGCTGCGGCGGGTCAGGGATGCGTTGTTCATGACGTGTCCGTTATACTGGTGTGCTGTGCCCGAAAAGGGGGACACCGCCGATCCGGCGGCGGGATACCGCGCAGTGTGTTGCAATTCGTCAGGGGAGTGGGTGCCCGGATGAAAAGAGGGGGGCAAGCGCCCCCCTCTGTCTCATGCTGAAAAGGTCTTGTGATAACGCGGCGACCTTGGAATTTTACGATCAGAAAGGGCCGATCAGAATTGGCCGAGCGACCACAGGAAGGTTTCGCCCGAGCTGTCGTCCACGCCATCGTTGTCGGTGACCGCCCAAGCGGTGCCATCGGCGGCAAAGGTCAATCCTTCGACCTTGTCCACGATGAACCCATTTTGTGCGGCGAGGTCGGGGACCAGATCCCGCACCACTTCTTTGGTCACGACGGGCAATTCCCCACCAAGCGGTGCGGGAACCATTTCAGTGAGCGCAACCCGCGTCACCTGTTTGACCCGTGCGGCCGCGCCGATCTGGTTGTCGCGTTCGATCAGATAGACATAGTCCCCGTGTGCGACGATTTCCGACAACCCGATCCAGCCCGTTTCAACGGCGTCGAGCGGGTAGTGGACCGCGCCCCATTCCTTGGCTTCGATGTTGTAGGACACCAGTTTGACCATGCCTTTGGCATCGTCGCCCCATTCCCGCTGCACGGCCATCCAGAGTGTGCCGTCGATCAGCGTGATGCCTTCGAACCCGAACCGGGTCTCATTGGCCAAGAGTTCAGCCGGAAGGCTGATTTCCTGACGGATCTGCCCCTTGGCGTTCACATGGTAGAGCCCGTGCGGGATCATCCGGTCTGTCCGGCCTTCGGACGCGAGCCAGAAGCCGCCTTCGCCATCGGTCGTGATGCCTTCGATGTCGATTTTCTGGGCGGGCATGCCCGCGCGGGTGATCGGCAGCGCCGCCGTGATCCGGGCAGGCATCGCGCTGGTGTCGATTGTGAAGATGGTGGGCTGGTAGCCGTAAAAGCTGTCGTTTACGGCATAAAGCGTGGACCCTTCACCAGCCGCGAGGCCCGAAAGCGCCCCCCAGCCGATCAGCGTATCCGCCCCCGCAGAGGTCAGGGTCGGGTAGGCGGCCGGAGCGGATTGCAGTTCATAGATCATGACATGCGCCCGCGACAGGCCGTCTTCGATCAGGTCAACCTCGTTTGCGGTGGCCAGCAGGTTGCGTTCCGGAATGGCCACGGCCCCTTCGGGCGAGACGCCCGATGGCAGGATTTGTTTGAGCACCGGGGCGGTCGGGTCTGTCACGTCATAGACGCCCACGGTGGACGACCGTTCGGACAGGACGAACACATAGGGCGTGCCGCCGATGGTTGCGAATTCCATGCCTTCGGGTTCCGCCCCTTTGGCGTCCGAACGGCGGTCCGGGTAGTGCCCGGTTTGCGCGATGGCCTGTTCAAACGACGCACCCGATTCGAACACGACCGTGCCGTCCTTGTTGAAGATGGTCCAGCCGCGTGCGCCGCCGTCCATGTCGCCTTCGTTGGCGACGGCAAAGTGCGCGTCGTCGATCCACTGGAGGCCATCGGGTTCGCGCAGACGCGCGGGCTGGCTTTCGGTGAACCGCAGCGCCGCCTGTTCGTCCGTCGCGTCGATTCCCTCAAGGTCAACCGACCCAGCCGAGAAATGCGACATCACGGCCCCGTCCGCCCCGATCACCACGATGTGGTTGTTTTCCTGCATCGTCACGGCGATTTCGCCCAGACCGTTCACATCCACGAATTCCGGTTCCGGATCTTCGGCGGAAATGTCTGCAAGGCCGGTCATGTCGATGGCCACAACGCCCGCACAATCCAGCGCGCCGTCTGTCAGCGTCGCCTTGACCATGAAGCCTGCGGGCATCTGGCCCACGCGCCCGTCGCCGGCGTCTTCGTCCCGTTCGTTTTCGATCGCTACTGCGATGAACGTGCCGTCCTTGGCTGCCGCCGTCGAGTCCGGCTGTCCGCCGAGGTCACATTCCGCCGTCACGGTGCCCGTTGTCAGGTCCACCGATTTGAGCATGCCCGAGGGGTTGGTAAAGCTTTCCGAGGTGTTGACCGCCACAAACGCCGTGTTGCCGATCACCGACACAGCAGTCGGTTCCCCGCCCATGTCCACATTGCCGCGCGCCACCGGATTGGCCGGGTCCGTGATGTCGATCAGACCAACAACCCCCAGCGGGCTGTCGGTGTAGATCAGCGTCATGCCGTCCGCCGAGGCCGAAATGATTTCCGCCGACGACACCGCAGCGGCGTCCGCATTGTTGAGCGGCGTCGCAAACGAGGCCACCCGGTTGAAATTCATGTCCTGCGCCTGTGCCATGCCGGTGCAGAGCGCCAGCACAGAGGTCATCGCTGTAAATTTGATGGTCATTGGTCTTCCCCCAGTTTTCGGTTCGCGCGATCACTGCGCCGTGAGGGTGTCACCGCTGTAACGGTTGTGTTGCAGATTTGTGAAAAAGCGGGCGCGGATCAACTTCCCC
>JBGSIZ010000262.1:0-1972 GCA_041742255.1 Marivivens sp.
TGGCGCTGGCGCTGGCGTGGGCCGGGGTTGAATACGCGCGGTCGGTGGTTTTGACCGGATTTCCGTGGGTTCTGCTGGGGCATATCTGGATCGACACGCCCGCGGCGCGGTTGGCAGCCTATGTCGGGCCGCACGGATTGACGGTGCTGACGTTCGGGCTGGTCCTGTTGATGGTGACGCGCGGGCGGTGGGGGGTGGTGGGTTTCATGGCCGCGATCCTGTTCCTGAATTTCTTGCCCACCGTCCCCCGTGCGCCCGATGAACCCGGACGCCCGGTGGTCCGTCTCGTGCAGCCCAACGCGCCCCAAAACGAAAAATGGGACCCCGACCGCGCGCGGGTGTTCTATGACCGGCTGGCGCAGGGGACCGGGGCAAACCCTCGTCCTGACCTGATCGTCTGGCCGGAAACCTCTCTGCCCTATCTTCTGGAATACGCCACCGCCGAGGTCGAGGAGATCGCCGATCTGGCACAGGGCGCCCCCGTGGTCATCGGCACCAATCGGCGGGACGGCGACCGGTTCTATAACGCGGCCATCGTGGTGGGGCCGGGGGGGGCCGTCCTTGATACCTATGACAAGGTGCATCTGGTGCCGTTTGGGGAATATATCCCGCTGGGCGAATGGGCGGCGCGGTTTGGGATCACCGGGCTGGCCGCCAGCACGGGGGGCGGGTTCACGCCGGGGCGCACCGCGCGTCTGCTGACCATCCCCGGCGTGGGGCAGGCGCAACCGCTCATCTGCTACGAAGGCATCTTTGCGCAAGAGGTCAACGCGGGGCCGGACCGGGCGGATTTCATCCTTTTGATGACCAATGACGCATGGTTCGGGCGCAACGCGGGGCCTCGGCAACATCTGGCACAGGCGCGGCTGCGGGCGATTGAACAGGGGTTGCCGGTGGTGCGGGTGGCCAACACCGGCATATCGGCGATGATCGACCCCACGGGCCGGATACTGAACAGTATCGGCATGGGGATTGATGGCCATATCGACGTGACCTTGCCCGCGCCTCTGCCCCCGACGGTGTATCGAATGGTGGGGGATTGGCCGTTTCTGTTGCTGCTTGTCCTCGGCATGGGCGGCGTGTTGATGCGCCGCCGGAATGTGGATTGACGACCCCTTTCACAGGTTCTACGCCCGTTCCACGAAATAAATGACCCCCACAACGGCTCCCTGGCGTGGCGGGATAACAGGAATGGAGCATTCCCCATGGCACGACAGCATTACATCTTTACGTCCGAATCCGTCTCGGAAGGACATCCCGACAAACTGTGCGACCGCATTTCCGATGCCGTCCTTGACGCGCTGTTGGCGGTCGAACCCGAGGCACGGGTGGCTTGCGAAACCTTCGCCACCACCAATCAGGTGGTGATCGGCGGCGAAATCGGTCTTTCCAGCAAGGAACGGCTGGCCGATATGATGGGCAAGATCGACGGCATCGCCCGCGCCTGCATCAAGGATATCGGGTATGAACAGGAAAAGTTTCACCACCAGACGGTGCGCGTGACCAACTACCTGCACGAACAATCCGCCCATATCAAACAAGGCGTGGATGGGTCCGACGTCAAGGAAGAAGGGGCGGGCGACCAAGGCATCATGTTTGGCTATGCGACCCGGGAAACGGCGGCGCTCATGCCTGCCCCGATCCAGTATGCGCACGCGATCCTGCGGCGTCTGGCCGAGGTGCGCAAGAACGGCACCGAACCCACTCTTGGCCCCGATGCCAAATCGCAGTTGTCGGTGATCTATGAAGGCGGCAAACCCGTGGGGGTGTCGTCCATCGTTCTGTCCACCCAGCATCTGGATGAAAAGATGACGAGCGCGGACGTCCGCGCCGTGGTCGAACCCTATATCCGCGAAACCCTGCCCGAAGGCTGGATCACGCCCGCGACCGTCTGGCACGTCAACCCCACCGGGGCCTTCGTCATCGGCGGACCGGACGGCGACGCGGGCCTGACCGGGCGCAAGATCATCGT
>JBGSIZ010000263.1:0-9439 GCA_041742255.1 Marivivens sp.
CCTTTCTGCGGTTGCGGGCGCGCGATCATCTGGCAGACGCGTCCGACAGGTATGCCGCCCGATTGGGTCGGACCTATGCCGGATTGACCCTGCGCGATACGCGGTCGCGGTGGGGGTCGTGTTCGTCGGCGGGCGATCTGATGTATTCGTGGCGGTTGATCATGGCCCCGCCCGAGGTGCTGGAGTATGTTGCGGCACATGAAGTGGCGCATCTGGCGCAGATGAACCATTCGCCCGCGTTCTGGGCTGTGGTGGCCGATCTGTTCCCGGATCATGCCCGGTGCCGGGCGTGGTTGCGGACCCACGGACAGACCTTGCACCGCTATCGGTTCAGCGATTGACGGTGTGAGTTATTGACGGTGTGAGTTATTGACGGCGGGTGTTTTTGTGATCACGCTCAGACCATGGTGACCCAGCCCCGCCCGATTGACCCCACCACAGCGGCCCATGAACGGGTCTATCGGTCGTTGCGGACCAAGGTGATGCATGGCGAACTGGCCCCCGGCGCGGCGCTCACCCTGCGCGGGATCGGGGCACAATTCGACGTCTCCATGACTCCTGCCCGAGAGGCGGTGCGCAGGTTGGTGGCCGAGGGCGCGTTTACCATGTCATCCTCGGGCCGGGTGTCCACGCCTGAATTGTCCAACGAACGGATCGAAGAACTGGCAACCCTGCGCGCCATGCTGGAGCCGGAACTGGCCACCCGGGCGCTGCCCCGCGCCCATTTCGCGTTGATCGAGCGGCTGGAGGTCATCAATCAAGGCGTGAGCCAGATGGTCGCCCGCCACGACGCGCCAGGCTATATCCGGATGAACCTAGAATTTCACCGCACGCTGTATTTGCGCGCCCAGGCCCCCGCGATGCTGGCAATGACAGAAACCGTGTGGTTGCAACTGGGGCCAACGATGCGCGCGTTGTATGGCCGATTGAACCGCAAGGAACCGCCCTATCACCACCGCCTGATCCTTGCCGCACTCAAGGCCGGGGACGAACCGGGCCTGCGGCTGGCGGTGCGGACGGATGTGACGCAAGGGCTGCGGATGCTCAAGGGGTAAGCGGCTCTGCCTGCTCCAGCCTATTTGGGGGCTCTGCCCTCTCCAGCTTATTTGGGGGCTCTGCCCCCGAGCCGCGTGCCGCGTCTCTCCCCCGGGATATTTGGCGCACAAAGGCATGGGAAGAAAGCACCAACAATTTGAATTAAATTTGTGCCTTTGTGCCTGAAATATCCTCGGGGGGTGAATGGCGTAGCCAGAGGGGGGCAGACAGCCCCCCTTTTATCCGTTGGTTGCAAAGGGTCAGGCGTGAATTGCGCCGTCGCCGCAGGCCAGCGCCGCTTCGCGCACCGCTTCCGAATAGGTCGGGTGTGCGTGGCAGGTCCGCGCAAGGTCTTCGGCGGAGGCCCCGAATTCCATCGCCACGCAAATTTCATGGATCAGGTCGCCCGCCATTGGCCCGATGATATGCGCCCCGAGAATTCGGTCGGTGCTGGCATCGGCGAGGATTTTCACGAACCCGTCGCCCGAAAAATTTGCCTTGGCCCGGCCGTTGCCCATGAACGAGAATTTGCCGACCTTGTAGGCCCGCCCGGCTTCTTTGAGCTGTTCTTCTGTCGCGCCCACATTCGCTACTTCGGGGTGGGTGTAGATCACGCCGGGGATCAGGGTATAGTTCACATGCCCCGCTTGCCCTGCCAGTTGTTCGGCCAATGCGATCCCTTCGTCTTCGGCCTTGTGTGCGAGCATTGGCCCCTCGATCGCGTCGCCGATGGCGTATATCCCGTTGATATTCGTCGCATAATGCCCGTTCGTGGCGATCTGGCCGCGTTTGGTCATCTCTACCCCGAGCCCGTCAAGCCCGAGCCCGGTGGTGAAGGGTTTGCGCCCTGTGGCCACCAACACGGTATCGCACTCGACCGTGCCTTCGCTGTCGTCCTTGCGCAGTTTGTAGGTCACGGTTGCCTTGCCGCCTTTGGCTGTCACGCCTTGGACCGCCGCCCCCATGATGAACTCAAGCCCTTGTTTTTTCAGGAGACGTTGGAAGTTTTTCTGCACGTCCCCGTCCATTCCCGGCGTCACCACGTCCAGATATTCGATCACCGTGACCTGAGACCCCAACCGTTTGTAGACCGACCCAAGTTCCAGCCCGATCACCCCGGCCCCGATCACCACCAGATGCCCCGGCACCTTGGCCAGTGTCAGCGCCCCAGTCGAGGTCACCACCGTTTTTTCATCCACCGTGACGCCGGGCAGGCCCGATGCCTCGGACCCGGTGGCGATCACGATATGTTTGGCCTCATGCACGTCGTCGCCCACCTGCACCTTGCCGGGTGCAGGGATGGTTGCCCAGCCTTTGATCCAGTCTATCTTGTTCTTTTTGAACAGAAATTCGATGCCTTTGGTGTTCTGGCCGATCACGTCGTCCTTGTAGGACAGCATCTGTTTCCAGTCCACCGAGGGGCTTTTGCCCTTGAGCCCCATGGCCGCGAAATTGTGTTCCGCCTCGTGCAGCATGTGGGAGGCGTGCAGGAGCGCCTTGGACGGGATACAGCCGACGTTCAGGCAGGTGCCCCCGAGCGTCTCCCGCCCTTCGACCACGGCTGTTTTCAGGCCGAGTTGCGCGCAGCGGATGGCGCAGACGTAGCCGCCGGGACCGGCGCCGATGATGATGACATCGTAGGTGGACATAGGGACTCCTTTGGCGATTTGGTGCTGTGGTATCACGTCGGTATTGCGTCGGTAACCGAACGGTATCGTTTTCGTCAGATCAAGGCAGAGATGAGCATGGTGTAGGTCGCCCCAAAGCCCACGAACCAGATCAGCGACCGCCAGGGCGACAGACCAAAATAGTAGGCCGGGACATAGAGGATGCGCGCGCCGAGGTAGACCCAGCCGCAGGCTGCCGTGAGCGGCGTGGATTGGTCCGAGAGCGTCACGACCACCACCGCGAGGGTGAACAGGATCAACCCCTCGAAATGGTTGTTGAAGGCCCGGAACAGCCGCCCGGATTTCACGCCGAGCATTTCCGCCATGGGTTTCCCCAACCGCTGTGGGTCGCGCGCCGACATGGTTTTGCCGGGGCCGAGGTCGAGGTTGGCCGCAAGCGACATCAGCCCGAATTGCGCCCCTTGCAAGAGGGCCGCGAGGGCGAGGGTGAGGAGTTCGGGGGTCATGGGAAGAAAACTCCGATTAGCATGGCGACGAGGCCAAGAGTGGCGACCTGCCACAAGACGGTTCTGACCCACGGCACCGCTAGGGCATAGGCCGGAAGATAGGCGGCGCGGGCTGCAAGATAGGTTGCGGCACCGCCCGTCACCAGCGCGGCCTCGGCCCGGTCACCGGCAAACGCGGCCAGCATGAGCGCCAGAAAGACCGGTGCGGTTTCGAGGAAATTCCGCAGGGCGCGGTCGAACCGGGCAGCAAGCGGCGAGGGTGTCTCCGGCAGATCGCGCGCGCCGATTGTCCAGCTGTTGCCGACCGCCGCCTTCAACGCAAGTCCTTGGCAACTGATGTGGATCAGCAGCAGGAGCGAGAAGGCGGCGAGCAGCAATGTCATTGCGAAATCTCACAAATCCATCAGCAACCGCCGCGGATCTTCCAGCGCTTCCTTGACGCGGACGAGGAAGGTCACCGCGCCCTTTCCGTCGACGATGCGGTGGTCGTAGCTGAGCGCCAGATACATCATCGGGCGGATCACGATCTGGCCGTTCACGACCACGGGCCGATCCTGAATCTTGTGCATGCCGAGGATGCCCGACTGGGGCGGGTTGAGGATGGGCGAGGACATGAGCGAGCCATAGACGCCGCCGTTGGAGATGGTGAACGACCCCCCCTGCATGTCGGCCATCGACAGTTTGCCGTCCCGCGCCTTGACCCCCAAGGCTGCAATCCCTTTTTCAATCGCGGCGAACCCCATCTGGTCGGCGTTGCGCAACACCGGCACCACCAGGCCCGTGGGCGTCCCGACCGCCACGCCCATGTGGACGTAGTTTTTGTAGATCACCGTATCGCCGTCAATCTCGGCGTTCACATCGGGGACTTCGCGCAGGGCGTGGCAGCACGCCTTGGTAAAGAAGGACATAAAGCCGAGTTTGACGCCGTGTTTCTTTTCGAACACGTCTTTGTATTCGTTGCGCAGGCCCATGATGCCGGACATGTCCACCTCGTTGTAGGTGGTGAGCATGGCGGCGGAGTTCTGCGCCTCCTTCAATCGCCGCGCGATGGTCTGGCGCAGGCGGGTCATTTTTACCCGTTCTTCGCGGGAGGCGTCATCGGCGGCGACGGGGGCGCGGGGGGCGGCGGGGGCAGGTGTGGCCGCCGGTTTGGGAGTGGCGAGGGCCGACAGCACGTCCTCTTTCATCACACGCCCGTCTTTGCCGGTGCCGGTTACGGCGTCCCGGTCGATGCCTTTTTCGGCCATCAGTTTCTTGGCCGAGGGTGCGTCTTCGGTGTCTTTTGCTTTTGCCGCAGGGGCAGGGGCTGGTGCGGGGTCCGGTTCAGCCTTGGCCGCGGGTTTGGCCGCTGCGGTGGCCCCTTCGGTGATCTGGGCCAAAAGCGCGTTGACGCCGACGGTTTCCCCTTCGGCGACGACGATTTCAGAGAGGACGCCCGCGACCGGGGCGGCCACCTCGACCGTGACCTTGTCGGTTTCCAGTTCGCAGAGCATTTCATCCTGCGCCACGGCATCGCCGGGTTTTTTGAACCATGTGGCCACGGTGGCCTCGGTGACGCTTTCGCCTAAGGTGGGGACGCGGACTTCGGTGCTCATTTCGCAGTTCCTTGGATGGTGAGGGCCTCGTTCACGAGGGCCGCTTGTTGGGCTTTGTGCTGGCTGGCCAGACCCGTGGCGGGCGAGGCGGACCCCGGACGACCGGCATAGGTGGGCCGGGTGTGTTTGGCCTTGATCCGGGTCAGGACCCATTCGATGGAGGGTTCGATGTAGGACCACGCCCCCTGATTTTTCGGTTCTTCCTGACACCAGACGAAATCGGCGTTGGTGAACCGTTCCAGTTCGGTGGCGAGCGATTTGACTGGGAAGGGGTAGAATTGTTCGACCCGCAGCAGATAGATGTCGGTGATCCCGCGCGCATCCCGTTCTTCGAGCAGGTCATAATATACCTTGCCCGAACACATCACGACCCGGCGGATCGCATCATCGGGGGCGAGCGTGGTGGTGGAGTGTCCTTTTTCCGCATCATCCCACAGGACCCGGTGAAAGCTGGACCCGGTGGTGAAATCCGCCGCGTCCGACACGGCCAGTTTGTGCCGCAACAACGATTTGGGCGTCATCAGCACGAGCGGTTTGCGGAACGAGCGGTGCAATTGCCGCCGCAGGATGTGGAAATAGTTGGCCGGCGTGGTGCAGTTGGCCACGATCCAGTTGTCGTTGCCGCACATTTGCAGGAACCGTTCCAGACGTGCGGAGGAGTGTTCCGGCCCTTGTCCTTCGAACCCGTGGGGCAGGAGCATAACAAGGCCCGACATCCGCAGCCATTTCGCCTCGCCCGAGGAAATGAACTGATCGAACATGATCTGCGCGCCGTTGGCGAAGTCGCCAAACTGCGCCTCCCACATCACGAGCGCGTTGGGTTCGGCCAGCGAATAGCCGTATTCGAAGCCAAGCACCGCATATTCCGACAGCATCGAATCGATCACCTCGTAGGGGGCCTGACCGTCGCGGATGTGATTGAGCGGGTAATACCGGTCCTCGGTATCCTGATTGATGAAGGCCGAATGGCGTTGGCTGAACGTGCCCCGCGTGCTGTCCTGACCCGACAACCGCACCGGGTAGCCTTCGAGGAGGAGCGAGCCGAAGGCCACGGCCTCGGCTGTTGCCCAATCGAAACCGGTACCGGTTTCGAACATCGCCTTTTTGGTTTCAAGCTGTCGTTCGACGGTTTTGTGCAAGTTGAACCCGTCCGGCGCTGTGGTCAGGCCGCGGCCGATGTCCTGAAGCGTCTTTTCGGGGATCGAGGTTTTGCCGCGCTGATATTTCCCTTCTTTTTGTCGGTCCACATGCGACCAGCGCCCATCGAGCCAGTCGGCCTTGTTGGGTTTGAAGGATTTGCCGATTTCGAATTCTTCGTTGAGCCGCGACTGGAACGCCGCCTTCATATCCTCGATCTCGCCTTCGGGGATCAGACCGTCCCGCACCAGCCGTTCCGTATAGAGCGACAGGGTGGTCTTGTGCCCCTTGATCTTGCGATACATTGCGGGGTTGGTGAACATCGGTTCGTCGCCTTCGTTGTGACCGAAGCGGCGGTAGCAGATGATGTCCAGCACCACGTCCTTGTGGAATTTCTGGCGGAACTCGGTGGCCACCCGTGCGGCGTGAACCACGGCCTCGGGGTCGTCGCCGTTGACGTGGAAAATCGGAGCCTCGACCATCAGCGCGATGTCGGTGGGATAGGGCGAGGACCGCGAGAACGACGGCGCAGTGGTGAACCCGATCTGGTTGTTGACGATGATGTGGATCGTCCCACCTGTGCGGTGCCCCACAAGGCCCGACAGCCCCAGACCTTCGGCCACGACGCCTTGGCCTGCAAAGGCCGCGTCGCCGTGCAGGAGAATCGCCAGAACGCGGGTCCGGTCCTTGTCGCCTTTTTGGAACTGCTTGGCCCGGACCTTGCCCAGAACGACCGGGTTGACCGCCTCGAGGTGCGAGGGGTTGGCGGTGAGCGAGAGGTGAACGGTGTTGCCGTCAAATTCCCGGTCCGACGACGCCCCAAGGTGATATTTCACATCGCCCGAGCCATCCACGTCTTCGGGTTTGTAGCTGCCGCCCTGAAATTCGTTGAAAATCGCCCGGTAGGGTTTGTTCATCACGTTGGCCAGCACCGACAGCCGCCCCCGGTGGGGCATCCCGATGACCACATCTTCGATCCCGAGCGCGCCGCCCCGTTTGATGATCTGTTCCATCGCGGGAATGAGCGCCTCACCCCCGTCCAGACCGAACCGTTTGGTGCCCATGTATTTGACATGCAGGAACTTTTCAAAGCCTTCGGCCTCGACCAGTTTGTTCAGGATCGCCTTGCGCCCGTTTTGGGTAAAGGTGATTTCCTTGCCGTAGCCTTCGATCCGTTCCTTGAGCCACGACGCCTGTTCGGGGTCGGAAATGTGCATGTATTGCAGCGCGAAGGTCCCGCAATAGGTCCGTTTCACGATGTCCAGAATTTCGCGCATGGACGCGATTTCAAGCCCCAGCACGTTGTCGATAAAGATCGGCCGGTCCATGTCCGCATCGGAAAAGCCATAGGATTTCGGGTCCAGTTCCGGGTGCGGTTTCACGTCCCGCATTCCCAGCGGGTCCAGATCGGCGATCAGGTGCCCCCGGATCCGGTAGGCCCGGATGATCATGAGCGCCCGCACGCTGTCCAGAACGGCCAAACGCACCTGCGCCTCGTCCAGCGCCACGCCTTTTTCCGCCGCTTTAGCCGCGATTTTCTCGCCGGCCTTTTTCGGGTCGGCGGGCCATTGTCCATCGAGTGCTGCGGTCAGGTCATCGGCGGCTTGCGGTGGCCAGTCTGCCCGGCCCCATGACGGCCCTGCGGCCTCGGCCCGAGCCTCGAGCGCGGAGTCCCCAAGGCTGCGGAAGAACGCCTGCCAGCTTTCGTCCACGCTGCCGGGGTTGTCGGCGTAGCGCGCGTGCAACTGTTCGATGTAATCGGCGTTGTGTCCTTGGAGGAAGGACGAGGCGTGGAACACGTCGTTGGAAGAATGGTCGTTCATGTGGGGGCCTCTTGCGATTGCGGGCAGGCGTTTGTGTCGGTTTCGGTGTCGGTTTTGGGCTGCGGTCGTGGCCGGATCAGCCTTTGATCGCCTGCATCACGGCCTGACCCAGATGGGCCGGGCTTTCTGCGACCACGATTCCGGCGGATTTCATCGCCTCGATCTTGGATTCCGCGTCGCCCTTGCCGCCCGAGACGATGGCGCCTGCGTGCCCCATGCGGCGGCCCGGAGGAGCGGTGCGCCCGGCGATAAAGCCTGCGGTGGGTTTCCAGCGGCCTTTTTTCCGCTGTTCCGCCAGATATTCTGCCGCTTCTGCTTCGGCTGACCCGCCGATTTCGCCGATCATGATGATCGAGGTGGTTTCCGGGTCATTCAGGAACATTTCCAGAACGTCGATATGTTCTGTCCCTTTGATCGGGTCGCCGCCAATGCCCACGGCGGTGGATTGGCCAAGGCCGAGGTCAGAGGTTTGTTTCACCGCCTCGTAGGTCAGGGTGCCGGACCGCGACACCACCCCGACCGACCCGCGCCGGTGGATGTGGCCGGGCATGATCCCGATCTTGCAGGCGTCGGGCGTGATGACGCCGGGGCAGTTTGGCCCGATCAGACGTGACGCCGACCCTTCGAGCGCCCGTTTGACCCGCATCATGTCCAGCACCGGGATGCCTTCGGTGATGCAGACGATGAGTTCCATCTGCGCGTCGATCGCTTCGAGGATGCTGTCGGCCGCAAAGGGTGGCGGCACATAGATGACCGATGCGTTGGCCCCGGTGACCGACCGCGCCTCGTGGACGCTGTCGAAGACGGGCAGGCCCAGATGGTCCATCCCGCCCTTGCCCGGCGTCACCCCGCCGACCATTTTGGTCCCGTAGGCGATGGCCTGTTCCGAATGGAACGTGCCCTGCGACCCGGTAAAGCCTTGGCAGATGACGCGGGTGTTTTCGTTAACGAGAATGGCCATGTGTGCGTTCTTTCGTCGTTGGCCGGCCCCATGGGCCGATCTGGATCAGTTCGAGAAGGTGAAACGGGTGTCTGAATTCGTGGGGTCGTCGCAGACCGGGTCTTGCGAGGCTTGGGTGACGGCGATGGTGGTGCCGGTGTTGATCTGTTTGGTAGGGCAGGGGACCCCTGTGACCGGCGTGGCCTCGGCCCGGGCCACAAGCAGCAACCCGTTCAGTTCAAGCCGCGCTGTGGCGGTGTCGGTGGCCGTGGATGTCACCGAACACACCGCCCCGTTGTCATAGAGCGCCACATAAAACGTGTCGCTCCCCGGCAGGGTCAGTTCGGTCACACCCATTTCGGTGTCGTCCGACCGCGCCCAGCCTGCGGTGGTGAACAGCGCCACTGTTGCCTCGGCATTGCCAGCCCCCAGAAGGCAGGCCGCATAGGCCCCGGTGAGCGCCCGCGTCCCTTCGACCTTGTCCAGATCGGTTATGAACAGGTTCAAGGGGCCGGGTTCCTGTGCCGTGGCAAGGCTGGGGACGAGGGTCAGGGCGAGGGCGCGCAGCACGGATCAGTTTCTCCGCAGGACAAAGGCGTGTTGCATGAGGCCGGACGTGGGTTCCGATTCCACGCTGATGGTGTAGGTGGCCCCGCCGATTTGCCGCGATGCCCCGTCCGTGGCCGCCAAAAGTGCGGCCTGCGCCGATTGTGTCGCGCTGGTGGGGGCATCGACGATGATCACGGCGCATTCGAACGCGACCCGGCTGGCCACG
>JBGSIZ010000264.1:0-4190 GCA_041742255.1 Marivivens sp.
CCGTATCCGCCCATGTGATCGTGAGGTCGGGCAGGGGGGCCAAGGTGCCCACAATCGCCCGCCCCACATGCCCGGCCCCCCAGATCCAGACCGGGTGTCCGGCGGGGTCGGGGTCCGCCGTTGTATCCTCGACCCGGTCCCAGGCGAGTGTGACCGCCCCCCCGCAACATTGCCCAAGGTCGGGGCCAAGCGGCCATGTCGCCCGGTGCTGTTGTTGACCAGTTGCCAGAAGCGACCGCGCCATAGACGTGGCCCGGTATTCCAGTTCGCCCCCGCCGATGGTGCCGTCCTGTCCCGTGGCCCAGACCGTCATGGTGGTCCCTGTATCGCGGGGCGTGGACCCGGCAGTGCGCAGGATGCGGATGCGGATGGCGGGTGTCACGACCGGACCCGCCGCACCGCCGCCAGCACCCGTTCGGGCGTGGCTGGCGCATCAAGTGCCGGATACCCCGGCCCACAGGACGCAACCGCGTCCGACAGCGCCAGAAACGCCGAGATGCCCAGCATGAACGGCGGTTCCCCCACCGCCTTGGACCGATAGATCGTGGCCTCTGGGTTGGCCCCGTCCCACAGCGCCACGTTGAACACCCGGGGCCGGTCCGAACAGGCGGGGATCTTGTAGGTGGAGGGCGCGTGCGTGCGCAGCCGCCCGGTGTCGTCCCACACCAGTTCTTCGGTCGTGAGCCAGCCCGCGCCCTGCACAAACCCCCCTTCGATCTGGCCCAGGTCCAGCGCGGGGTTCAGCGAGGTGCCCACGTCATGCAGGATATCGGTGCGCAGGATCCGGTTTTCGCCCGTCAGGGTGTCAATGACCACTTCGGTCAAGGCCGCCCCGTGGGCAAAGTAGAAGAACGGCCGCCCGTGCCCCGCGATCCGGTCCCACGACAGGCCGGGGGTCTTGTAGAACCCGGTCGCCGACAGGCTGATGCGGTTGGCGTAACACTCGGCAGCGGCCTGAGCAAAGGTCAGGGATGTGCCGCCCACGGTCACATGGCCCCCGGCAAAGCGCACAGTGTCGGGTGTCGTCTGGTGCCGTTCCGCCAGATGGGCGGCGATCCGGTCCCGGATCGTGTCGCAGGCGGCCTGCACGGCCATGCCGTTCAGGTCGGTCCCCGATGACGCCGCCGTAGCGGATGTGTTGGGCACCTTGCCAGTGTCGGTGGCGGTGATTTTGACCGCACCCGCATCCACCCCGAACCGGCTGGCCGCGACCTGCGCCACCTTGCCAAACAACCCCTGGCCCATTTCGGTGCCGCCGTGGTTCAGGTGGATCGACCCGTCCTGGTAGACATGCACCAGCGCCCCCGCCTGATTGAGGTGAGACAAGGTAAAGCTGATCCCGAACTTGACGGGCGCGAACCCAAGCCCCCGTTTGAGGATCGGATTGGCGGCGTTCCAGTCGGCGATGGCGGTCTTGCGGGCGGTATACCCGGCGCTGTCCAGCAATTGGTCAGTCAGGCCGTGCAACAGGAAATCCCGGACCTCCATCCCGTAGGGGGTGGTGTTGGGCAGGGCGCGGGCGCCCTCGGGCGAATGGGTGCCCCCGAACCGTTGCCCGCGTCCGGTGTCGGTGGAGATGCGATGCGCCGATCCGGCTGCCTTTGTGCCTGAAATATCCCGGGGGGAGGCCGCAGGCCGGGGGGCAGCGCCCCCCTCTGCTTCCCGGTAATAATTCACCTGCCGCACCGCTACGGGGTCCAACCCCAGATGGTGCGCGATGTGGTCAACGACCCGTTCGATGCCCAGCACGCCTTGGGGTCCGCCGAACCCCCGGAACGCCGTGGCCGACGCGGTGTTGGTCCGCAACCGGTGCGATGTGATCCGGGCGGCGGGCAACAGATACGCGTTGTCGCTGTGCAGCATCGCCCGGTCGGCCACGGGCAGGGTCAGATCCTGCGCCCAGCCGCCCCGGGTCATGTGCACGAACTCCACCGCCAGTATCCGCCCGGTCGCGTCAAAGCCCACGTCATAGGTGATCCGGAAATCGTGCCGTTTGCCGGTGATGACCATGTCGTCGTCCCGGTCATACCGCATCTTGGCGGGCCGGTTCAGCGTCCGCGCCACCACCGCACAAGCCACGGCAAGCGCGTTGCCCTGACTTTCCTTGCCGCCAAAGCCGCCGCCCATGCGTCGGGTTTCCACCCGGACGCTGTGCATCGGCTGGCCCAAAGCATGGGCCACCTTGTGCTGAATTTCCGTCGGGTGCTGAGTGGACGAATGGACGACCATATCCCCGCCCTCGGCCGGGAGGGCGAGCGCCGCTTGCCCCTCCAGATAGAAATGTTCTTGTCCGCCCATGTCGATCCGGCCTTGCAAGCGGTTGGGCGCGCGGCCCAAGCCCGCGTCCGGGTCGCCTTTGGTCCAGACGCGCGGCCCGTCTTCGAACCGGGAATTGGCGGCGAGCGCCTGTTCGATGGTCAGGATCGGGGTTTGCGCGGCGTAGGTCACCTGTGCCAGTCGCGCCGCCTTGCGCGCTGCAAGGTGGCTGGTGGCCGCCACCAGAAACATCGGCTGTCCGTGATAATGGATGGTGCCATCCGACAACAGCGGTTCGTCATGCGCCGAGGGCGAACAATCGCAGTCGCCCGGCAGGTCGCCCGCCGTCCAGACCCCCAGCACACCCGCCGCCGCCCGCACCGGCCCAAGGTCCAGCCCTGTGATCTGACCCCGCGCGATGGTGGCCAACCCGAAGGCCAGATGCACCGTGTTGGCGGGCAGCGGAATGTCATCCACATACCGCGCCTGTCCCGTCACATGAAGCCCCGCGCTGTCGTGGGGTCGTGAGGTGCCGACCGTCATGGCGTCACCCCCAGAATGTCCGTCGCCGCCCCGGATAGGTCCGCCAGATACCGCCGCAGCATGTTTTGCGCCGTGGCCAGCCGATAGTCCGCGCTCGCCCGCATGTCTGACAGTGGTGTGAAATCCACCGCAAAGGCGGGCAGGGCCGCCGTCACTGTTTCATCGCTGAAGGCCCGGCCGATCAACGCCGCCTCGACCGTTTTGGCCCGTTTGGGTGTCCCCGCCATGCCCCCGAAGGCGATGCGGGCCGATTGCACTATTCCGTCCTCAACGCCCAGATTGAACGCCCCAAGGACCGCAGAGATATCCTGATCGAACCTTTTGGACAGTTTATAGACCCGCAGGCCGGGGGCCGATTTGGGCACTGTGACCCCTGTCACGAATTCCCCCGGTGTCCGGTCTTGTTTGCCGTATGCGATGAAGAAATCCTCGATCGGGATATCCCGCGTCTGGTCGCCGTGCCGCAGGTGCAACGTGCCCCCCAGTGCGATCAGCACCGGCGCGTTGTCCCCGATGGGCGATCCGTTGGCGATGTTGCCCCCCAGCGTGGCCGCATTGCGCACCTGTTCGGACGCATACCGCCGCAGCATCGCCCCATAGGTCGGGTGGAAGATGTCCATCACCGTGCGCAGGTCCGCGATGGTGGTCATCGCCCCGATCCGCAGCGTGTCCCCCCCGATGTCCACCCCCCGCAGGTCGTGGCATTGATGGAGGAACGACAGTTTGGGCAGGTCCCGCAGACCCTTGGTCACCCAAAGCCCCACATCCGTGGCCCCGGCCACCAGCGTGCCGTCCGGGTTCGCCCAATACCACGCCGCGAGGTCGTCGATGGTTTGCGGCAGGAAGGCTGTATTGGGGGCCGTATCAGACCCTGCGTAGTGCGGTGTCGCCTGCGCCAGCTCCGCGTCGCGTTCAAGGTCGAGCCAGTCGGGCGGTTCGGTGCCCTCGACCGCCACAGCCGCCCGCAGGATCGGTGCGTAGCCCGTGCAGCGGCACAGGTTCCCGGCCAGCACATCATCGTGGTCCGTCCGTCCTTGCGTGTGGCCCGCAACCAGTGACGCCACGATCCCCGGTGTGCAGAACCCACATTGCGACCCGTGGTGATCCACCATCGCCTGTTGCACCGGATGCAGCGCCCCGTCCGGCCCCGACAGCCCCTCGACCGTGCGCACCGCCTTGCCCTCAAGCTGTGGCAGGAACAGGATGCAGGCGTTGAGCGCCCGCGCCCCGGTGTCGTCGCTGACGATCACCGTGCAGGCCCCGCAGTCGCCTTCGTTGCAGCCTTCTTTGGTGCCTGTCAGACCCCGATTTTCCCGCAGCCAGTCGAGCAGCGTTTGCGTGGCGGCACCTTGCGCCGCCTGAGGTTCTCCGTTCAGAAGAAACCTGATTGT
>JBGSIZ010000265.1:0-9416 GCA_041742255.1 Marivivens sp.
GCATCGCGCGGGCGTGGGACCAGCAACGCCAGATCATCGCGCTGCGGTTGTCGCAGTCGGACCGGCTGGAGGAAATGGTGCGGGCGCGGACCGTGGACCTCGCGCGCGAGGTCGAGGCACGGACACAGGCGGAAACAGACCTGCGGGCGGCCCATGAACAATTGATCCACACAGAAAAAATGGCGGCGCTGGGGCGGATGTCCACGGCGATTGTCCATGAAATCAGCCAACCCCTCGCCGCGATGGAGGCGACGTTGGTCGCCGCCGAACTGGCGGGCGGGCAAAATGACCGGCTGACCACGGCGCGCGGGTTGATCCGGCGGATGCAACGGACGACCAAACACCTCAAGAGTTTCGGGCGCAAAGAGGCGGGCACGCTGATCCTTGTCGATCTGGGACCGGTGGCGGTGGCGGCGCTTGAACTGGTGTTGCCACGGGCACGGGTGGTTGGGGTGATCCCGCAGTTCACCCCGCCCGTGGGTCCGGTCCATGTGATCGCGGGGGCGGTCCGGATGGAACAGGTGGTGGTCAATCTGCTGCTCAATGCGCTGGACGCGGTGGATGGCATGGCCGACGGCACCATCACCCTGACCATCGCGGCGCAGGCGGGCACGATCCGGTTGCAGGTGACCGACAACGGGGTGGGGATCGCGCCGGATGCCTTGCCGCGGGTGTCAGAACCGTTCTTTTCGACCAAATCCAAAGACGGGGGGATGGGGCTTGGCCTGTCGATCTGTCAGGCGATTCTGGGGGAATTCGGCGGCACGCTGGACGTTCATTCGGTGCAGGGGCAGGGGACCACGGTCACGGTGACACTCGCGGCGGCAACCTTGCCCGTCGCCGTGCCCGGATTGGCCCTACGGGCGGGCAAAACCACGGCGGCGGCATCATGACGGCCACGATCCATGTCGTCGATGACGATGCGGATCATCGGGCGGCGCTGGCCGATCTGCTGGATGCGGCGGGGTTCGCGGTTGTGGCGTTTGCCTCGGCGGATCTGGCGCTTGACGCGTTGCCCACGGCCACGCCGCCCCCTGACCTGATCGTCAGCGATCTGCGGATGCCGGGACGGGACGGGCTGGCGCTCTTGGCGGAACTGACCGCGCAGGGGCGGCGGGTGCCGGTCATCTTGATCACCGGGCACGGGGATGTGACGCACGCGGTGCAGTCGATGCAGGCCGGGGCCATGGATTTTCTGGAAAAACCCTATGATGCCAGCCACCTCATTCTGGTGATCCAGCGGGCGCTGCGGGCCAGCGCGGCCACTGCCGAGGTGGCGCGTCTGCAAGACATGATCGGCACCGCGCACGATGCGGCGTTTCTGGGCAAGGGGCGGGCATTGACAGCGGCGCGGGCACGGATTGCGGCGCTTGCGGCGCTGGATGTGGACGTGGTCATCACGGGCGAAACCGGCACGGGCAAGGAACTCGCGGCGCGGTCTCTGCACCAGACAGGGGGGCGGGCAGCGGGGCCATTCGTGGCGATCAACTGTGCGGCGATCCCCGAAGGCATGTTCGAGTCTCTCATGTTCGGTCACGCGGCCGGGACATTGGGCAGCGGTGCGGCCCGTGTGGGCAAGATCGAGGCGGCGCATGGCGGCACCCTCCTGCTGGACGAGGTGGAATCGCTGCCGCTCGCGCATCAGGCGAAATTGCTGCGGGTGCTACAGGAACGCAGCGTGGAACGGTTGGGGGAAACGCAGCCGCGCCCGGTATCGGTCCGGGTGATTTCCACAACCAAGGTGGACCTTCGGGATGCCCGCGACAGCGGCGCGTTCCGGGCAGACCTGTTCTTTCGCCTGAATGGCGCGCAACTGGACCTGCCGCCGCTGCGCGAAACCGGGGATGACATCGTGCTGCTGTTTGCCCATTTTGCGCAACTGGCCGCGCGGCAATACGGGCGAGCGGACCCGGACGTGCCGTATGGTTTGCGCCGACATCTGCTGCAACAGGCGTGGCCGGGCAATGTCCGGGAACTCAAGGCGGCGGCGGGGGCGCATGCGCTGGGCCTGTTGGACGCGATGTCGGGGACCGGGGGGGCGTTGACGGAAACCACATTGGCGGACCGGGTCGCAAATTTTGAGGCGCGCGAAATCGCGGCGGCGTTGGACCGGTTCCGGGGGAACACCCTGCGCACCGCAGAAAAACTGGGCCTGCCGCGGCGGACACTGAATGACAAGATGCGGCGCTACGGTCTGATCTCGTCCGGGGACACCTCAGACTAGGGCACATCACCCCGACACGACCCGAAAATTCCCAAAAGGACCCATCATGCACGATACGACAGGCGGCCCCGGATCGGCGATGCACGGCGGGGACGGCACGGACGGCGGGGACGCCACAGCAGGCGCACCAGATCGGCTGTCAGATCGGGGGACCCGGCGGGTGATCCTCGTGGATGACGAACCGGCCCTGCTCGAGTCCATTTCGGTTCTGCTGCAACTGGCCGGATGGGAGGTTCTGGCGCTGCCGCGCGCGGAAACGGTCTGTGATGCGATCGTGACGTTCCAACCGGATGTGATCCTGTCGGATGTGCAGATGCCGGGGATGAACGGGTTGATGTTGCTGGACGCGCTGCGGCTGACGGACGCGCCGCCGCTGGTCCTTATGACGGCGCACGGGCATGTGTCGATGGCGGTGGACGCGATCCAGCGCGGCGCGTTCAGCTTTGTTGAAAAACCGTTTGACAGTGTGCAGTTGCTGTCGCTGCTGGATCAGGCGGCGACCCGGCACGTTCTGGTCAAATCGGCCCAGCGGATGCGCGAACGGCTGGCGGCCCTGTCCGGGCTGGACCGCATCTATATCGGGGTCAGCGAACAGGCGGTGTCGCTGCGCCATCAGGTTCTGGACCTCGCGGACATCGACGCGCCGGTGCTGTTGTGCGGGGAAACCGGCACCGGCAAAGAACTGATCGCGCGGGCGTTGCACGATCTTGGGCCGCGCGCAGGCCTGCCGTTTGTGGCGCTCAGTTGTGCAACGATCCCGGCACCAGAGTTCTGGGCGACCATGTTCGGGGTGCCGGGGCAGTCACCGGGGATGCTGGCGGCGGCCGGGGCGGGCACGTTGTTTCTGGACGAAGTCGGGGCCTGCCCGCTGGAGGTTCAGGCGCAATTGTTGCGGGTGCTGGAAACCCGGACGTTCACGGCTGCGGGCGATACCTACGACCGGCCGCTGCGGGCGCGGATCGTGTCGGCCACCAATGCCGATCTGGAGGACGGCGTGGCCACCGGCGCGTTCCGGCGTGACCTCTTGTATCGGCTCAATCCGCTGACCCTGCGGTTGCCTGCGTTGCGGGGGCGGCCTTCGGATATCCCGCTCTTGCTCACGCATTTCACGGCGCAGTTTGCACGCATCTATGTCTGCCCATGCCCGGAATTGACGGAACCGGATCTGGCGGCGCTGCTGGTGCATGATTGGCCGGGCAATATCCGGGAACTGCGCAATGTGGCGGAACGGTGGGTGTTGTCGTGCCGCCGGGGTGCAATGCCGCTCGCGCAGGCGATCCAGCAGGATACCAACGGCCTTGCCGTGCCCGCCACCCTGCGCGAAGCGGTGGCAGTGTTCGAACGCGAATTGCTGGCCCGCGCGCTGATCGAACACGATGGCCGGATGGACGACGTGGCCACAGCACTGGGGATCGGGCGGCGCACGCTGAACGAAAAGATCGTCAAGCTGGGTCTGGACAAGGCCGCCGTGCTGGCCCGCGCGCCAAACTGAAGGGCGCAACAGGCAAGCAGGCCGCCCATGGGATCGGGCGGCCTGCTTGCGGTCTTGGTCCGGGCGAAGGTTGTCCGGGCGGGATCAATCGATCGTGGCGGTCTCGCCCAGCTTGCCCCACTGGATCGTCACAGTGCCCCGCGCCCATGTGATGAACCACAACACCTTTTCACCTTTGTATTCCCATTCCGAATAGCCGGTCGCGGGATCAGCAACCGGGTTACCGGGGTCGCCTGCGGGCAAGGCAGGGTCGCCTGCAGGCAGCGCCGGGTTGACCGGGGCAATGGCATTTTCGGGCGCGCCCGTCAGGTCAATCACCACGGCGCCTTCGGGCGGGGCGGCGTTGGGGTCCACGATGCCGCCCACCTGCGGTTCAAACACACCATTGTCGTGCATGATGCCGACCTCGGTGGTGCCGTCGGCATTGATCCGGGTGATCTGCATCCCCACAACCGCACCATCGGCGTTTGTGACGGGCGTGCACCAGATTTGCGCACAGTTCCACAGGCCCGTCACCGCATCATAAACGGCCCCCAGGGCGGCGGGGCCCCATTCGTTCAACATGGCCGCAATAAACTGGGCAAAGACCGGATTGTGGCCGTCACGGGCCGGGGGGGCCACGCCATTGCGGATGAAATTCAGGGCGTAATAAATCGCGAAACGGCGGAACGCCTCGCCCAACATGCTGGGCCAGTTGGTCAACCAGCTTGCCGGGTTCAGACGTGGCCCGGCAAAAATGGTAAATCCAACGACCTCGGCCACGCCGCGATAGACGGTTGTGCCATTTTCGCCGCGATACACCGATCCGCGAATGCGCAATTCGGCACCGGTCAACAAGGCGGGCGCGCCACCGATCAGGGCGACAGTGGCGTTATAGAAATGACCCCAGCCGCCGGTATTGCCCAGCATGCTGGCCCCGGTCGTCTTGGTATAGGCGCGGTAACGGAACACCACGTTGACAAACGGGGTCTGGACATAGCCGATCACGGCGGGGTCGCCGTCTTTGCCGTATCCGTCACCAAGGGGGGCAAAGAACGCGCGGCCAGACAGCGAATAACCGACATCGGCCTCGATCATCGGATAGGTTTCGCGGCCACCACCCCAAGGGGTGATCCGGCCATAGCGAACGCTCAGAACGACACTGGCGGCGCTGCGAGCCTTGAGAACAGCGGCGCGGACCTGTCCGCCGTTGTTGCTGGTGCCCTCGAAAATGACAAATCCACCGGTGACCGAGAACGGCAGGTTCAGGGCGGCGATCGGCATCGTGGCCCACCGGGCGCGCAGGTTGAACCGGCGGGTGATTGTCCGGCCCGCGCTGTCGGTGCCAGTGCTTTCCCACTGGTGGTCGTCGATATAGGTGACCTGCGGCGGGAACAGAACCTCGCCCGCGGCACCCGACACCACGGCCTTGAGCCCGCGACCATGGCTGCCGGGCGGCAACAGATGGACAACGTCGTCGTTGATATCACCCATCCCCAATTCGGTGAACGCGGCCTGCAATTCGTCGGATTTGGGCAGGAAATAGATCTGGCTGGGGTCCGCCTCGCCCGGCGGGATCAGGCCCAGGGCCTCCATCGTGGCACCGTCCACCATCACCCCGGTTTCCAGCAGATCACCCGTGGCGTCATCCATATAGGCCTGCCCCTCGGGGGTGGCAGTGACCTCTTCAAGGGTGGTGCCGGCGTCGGTCGTCAACTCCTCGGCTTCGCCCGCATGTTCGGTGTCGAACTGATGGGTCTCATAGGCGGCATAGGCGATGGCGGCGGGGTCTGTCGGATCGGCCAGCAGGGTTTCAAGGGTGATCAGGGTGCCATTTTCGCGGGCGGTCTGAAACAGACCCATCAACGGGCGCTGCACGTCGGCATCCGGGCTTTCCTCGACATCAAGGAAATAGGTCCGGGTGGCGGGGGATGCGGGGTCAGCCGGGTCATGGGTCGGGTTCGCGACCTCGATCCCGAACACCATCGACCCATCCAGCGCCGAGGTGCCAAAGAACACGCGCAACTGTTGGGTGGCTACACGGTTGACGGTGACGAACGGCTCGGTCACGGGCGGGGTGGGGGTGCCATCGGGGGCGGTTTCGAATTGATAGGTGGCCGGGGCCCAGACCTCGACCAGATCACCGGTGACGGGGTCTGTATAGCTTTCGACAAGGGTGGCATTGGGGCGGGGATTGGCCCCCGGATCGCCCCGGTTCTGATAGGCGGACAGATATTGGTCCAACTTGCTGCCGTCACGGGTTTCGATGATGTTATTGCCGATGGTCCATGTGACGCGACCATCGGGATAGGATGTGCGGGACATTTCTTCGGGGGTTGCGGCGCGGGTGGATACACCAAACAACGTCCCGCCGCTGGTGATCTGGGGCGGCTCATAGACGCCGGGCTGGGAGGCGATAGGTTCCAGAACCTCGGTCGGGACGGACACGGTGTCGGTGGTGAACCAGCCGTTCGTGTGTTCCAGATCGGTATACCCTTCGCCAAAGGCATCACCGGGCACCGGGTCGTCGTCGGTATGATCCTGCACGTCATAGACGTTGCCCGTTGCGGGATCGAATGTATCCAGAAAATTGCCCTGCGGCCCCTCGACGGGTGGCAGGGTGTTGGGGGTGGCGTTGACATCCACGGTGATGGGGATGAACGCGCGGGTGGCGTCGGGGTGCATGGTGACGGCGCCGCTGTCAAACATGTTCTGCACCTGACTGCGGGACAATACGGGTTCGGAATACCCGGTGTCGCGGGTGCCGAATTTGTCGGCGAGGATATTGGTGTTCCAGGTGCGCACCGGTTTCCAGTCGCCGATGACATGATCGGTGATCATGTCGAATTCGGCGGCAGTGATGTAATCCAGGTCCTGCACCGGGATGCCGCGCTGATCGGCGGTATACTGGAACCCGGCGCGTGCAATCCGGCCCGATGTGACCATGGTCAGGTCCAGCGTGAACTGCCGGGACGCACCATCAAACCGCAGCACGGATTCCTGCATGGCCTCGTGGAACCCGGAAATGGCGATGACCTGCGTGCCATCCCTTTTGCCGCCAAACAACATGAAAATGCGGTGAACCTGATCGTTGGTCAACTGGGTGCCGCCGATGTTGGCAATTGCCTGCCGGAACTCTGCCTCGTCCAGCAATCCGTCGCCATTGGCGTCATAGCGAAAGACATAGGCGGTCAGGGCGTCGGGGTTGGTCAGGTCCGGCAGCACATCGGGATTGACGGTGATCGGGATGAAACCCTTGCCCGGGACGGACAGGAAATTCACACCGCCCGCATTGAAAACCGCCAAAAGGTTGTCGTAGGTCAGCTCGAGCCGGGAACCGACACGGGTGCCGAACGTCTGGACAAAGTCGGTGGCGATTGTGCCGGTGACCGGGTTGTGGTCACCCGTCATGTCGTCGATGGCGGTTTCAAACTCGGCCGCGGTGATCGACGTAACCTCGTGCGGCGGCACCCCGCGTTTCATCGCGATGTATTGCAGGATGGCAAAGGCCCAGACCTCGCGCGGGACCCGGCCAAAGTCGATGCGCAGCCCTGCGGACGTGGGGGTTTCGGTTTGTCCCACATCGGTGGCAAAGGCCAGCGTGCCATCGGCAATGGCGTTGTCCAACCCGGCCGGGGCCATGACCCACGCCTTCAGACCGGCATCGTAAAAACCATACAGCATCAACAACCGCTTGACGCGCTCGCCTGAATTGTTGGCGCCATGGGCCGGTATCCGGGCAAGGGCGGCGACGATCTCGCTCTCGTCCAGAACGCCGTTGTTGTCGGCGTCATAGCCCATCATGTAGGTATACAGGGCAACGGGGTCCGCAAGGTCCGGTTCAACGTCGCCGTTGTATTTGATCGGCATGAACCCGTCGTTCAGTTTGTCGGCGGTGACCACCACGGCGCCCCGGCCAAAGATATGGGTCAGCTCTGCGGCATTCAGGGTGAACGTGTCAGACCCGCCCTTGCGGCTGCCGAACCGATGGACAAGGGCGTCGCTGCTGTCGGACCGGATCGCTTTCCAGTCGTTGATGAAATCGTCGTTGTCGGTGGCTTCGTCGAATTCGGCGTTGGTGATGCCGGTGGCCTCGACCTCGGCGATGGTCACCTCGCGGCCTTCCTTTTCGCTGCGCTGGCGGGCGACATGTTCGATAAAGGCATAGGCAAGCGTGTTCGCGGATACGCGGGAAAAGTCGATGACGATACCACCGTCAACCCGGGCAATCACGCCATTGCGGGCCAGATCGGGCAGGCCGCGTCCCTGACCGGGAATATCTGTCAAGGGCACGAAAAACTGGTCGCCGATGCGGACGCCATACAACCGCATCAGGATCTTGATCCGCTTTTCCTGAATGTTGTCGCCACTGCCCCCAAAGGCAACAAGGGCGTTGGTCATCTCGTCCTGCGACAGATACCCGTCGCCATCGGCATCATAGCCAGCGAAAAATCCATAGGTTTCAAGCGCCTCAAGATCGGGGGCGACAAAATCGGCATAGGCGGATGCGGTCACGGCCTCGCCGTCCAGAACCACGGTCACTTCGTCCTGTGGGGCGGCGGTGAACAGGTCGGGGCGGGTGTCGGGGGTGATGGTTTCACCGGCAGCACTCCGGCGGGCGCGTTCGCCTGCGTCGCCGTCGGCCACAGGCACGCCCAACGCGCGGGCACGGTCGGCAATGGCTTCGCCAAACTCTTCGTCGGCGGTGATCTGCCGGGTTTCGCTGTCCAGCGTGCCAGACAGGATAATGGTGCCCGGCGCGCCATTTTCGCCCGGCACATAGGCGCCATAGGTGCCCTCGGGCAAGGCGTCATCGCCGCCGCCTGTCACCACAACATCGGGGGCGATGGTGCCGTTCAGCATGTCTTGGCGCAACTGGTCCAGTGCGGCGTTTTCCTCGGCTGTGCGCTGGTCGGCAGTCTTGCCGGTCAGGGCGGTGGCGAAGTCCTCGAACGCGGCATCGTCGGACGCGATGGCCTGATAGTCGCGGGCGGACCGTTGGGTGGCCTCGGTGGCCTTTTTCGGGGTCGTGCGCTGCACGGGTGCGGGGCCGGGGCGAGGGGCGCTGGTCGTTCTCGCGACAGGGGCAGACGCAACAGGCGTGCCGGTTGACAAGGCAACAGGTTCAATTTGTCCCATGGGTGGATCCTTTGGTCTGAGTGTGGGTGGAGGGGGATAGGGGGGCACCGGGGTCAGACTGCGGTGCGGCCCGCGCCAGGATCCGGCGCAGGTCACGCGAGGCCGGGTCCGTCGGAGCGAGCGTTTGGGCAAGATCCAGCAAGGCATGGGCCTTGGCGGTGAACCCATGCAGGGCGAATGTGGCGGCCAGCGCCCGCAGCAGGGTCGGATCGTCCTGAAAACGGTCCACTGGCTGGGTGTTGGGGGTGCCTGTCATGGGCTGCCCCCCGGACCGATCTGCAACAGCGCAAGGTGTTCATACATCCGGGCCACATCCCCCAGAACCCGCAGGCCGTCGCGCAAGGCGGGGTCATCGACGGCCTCCATCCGCATCAGGATGACCGCGACGCGAAACGCGATCTGGGGGGTGGTGTGGCCGTGCAATGGGGCCAGATGGGGGTCCAGCGCAGCAGACAACGCGCCCAACCGGCCAGCGGTGGCATAGGGGGTGGCCGCAACCGGCGGGCGGCGCTGCACCCGGGTCTGGGTGCCCAGATATTCGGCGGTCATCTGGTCTAGCAGGGGCGGCTCTGCCGGGACCGG
>JBGSIZ010000266.1:0-10294 GCA_041742255.1 Marivivens sp.
ATCCTTGCCGATGCGCTCGCGGAAACCGCCGCCGAACGGGACCAGATCGCCGCCGACGCGCAATTCGCGCTGGATCAGGCGGCGGAAATACAATTGGAACTCCGCCTTCTCGAAGAACGCAACGACGAGATTTTCAGCCAACTCGAGGACGCGCTCACCGTCTCGGTCGAACCCCTCGACCGGATGTTCCGAGAGGCGGGCATGGACCCCGAAACGCTCCTGCGCGAAGTGCGGCGGGGGTATTCGGGCACCGGCGGGCCACTGACCCCGATCCAGTTTTCAACGCGCGGCGGCACCGTCGATCCGGACGCCGAACGGGCGAACGGCATTCTGGCGTCGCTGGACCGGATCAACCTGTATCGGCTTGCGGCAGACAAGGCACCCTTTGCCATGCCGGTGCGGGACAACTTCCGGTTCACCTCCGGCTTTGGATCCCGGTGGGGGCGGCTCCACGCGGGCACCGACTTTGCGGCCCCCATCGGCACACCGATCTATGCCCCTGCGGACGGCGTCGTGACCTACGCGGGCTGGTTTTCGGGCTACGGTCGCCTGACCAAGATCCAGCACGAATTCGGCATCGAAACGCGGTATGCGCATCAAAATGACATTCGTGTCGTCGTCGGCCAAAGGGTCTCGCGCGGGGATCGCATCGGTGATACAGGAAATTCAGGACGCTCGACCGGACCGCACCTGCACTACGAAGTCCGCGTCGGCGGCAATCCCGTCAACCCCATGATCTATATAAGAGCTGGACAAGATGTTTTCTAAGAGCAAAATCAACGAACCGGTGCCGAAACCTGCGGATCCCGCAACCAGTGCGGCGACAATGCCCCCCGCGGCCAGCCCTGCCCCAGACTACAAGGCGCAGGCGCCCAAGGCCAAACCGCCGGTGTCGATCCTGTCCTCTGACCTGCACGTCAAGGGCAACCTCAAGACCACCGGCGACATCCAGATTGAGGGTCAGGTTGACGGCGACATCCGCGCCCACCTGCTGACCGTCGGCGAAGGTGCAACGGTCAAAGGCGAAGTGGTGGCAGACGATGTCGTGGTCAACGGGCGCGTCATCGGACGGGTCCGCGGGCTCAAGGTCCGGTTGACCTCGACCGCGCGCGTCGAAGGCGACATCATCCACAAAACCATCGCAATCGAGAGCGGGGCGCATTTCGAAGGCTCCGTGCAACGGCAGGATGACCCCCTCTCCACGACCGGGGCCGCCAAACCCAAGATGCCGTCGATGGACGACACGCCCAAGAGCTGATGCAATAGTAATGGTGTTTCGGGCGGGCGTCAGGGGAACCTCTGGCGCCCGACCCATGTCAGAGGGGTGGCCATGATCAACGACCTGCAAACGTGGCAGATCGTCCTGTGTTGGGTGCTGACCGTGGCCGCACTGGTGCCTGCCGTTTTGTCAAACCGCACGGGAATGGCACGGGTGGCCTTGTTGGCCATCGGGCCAGCCCGAAATCGAATGTTCCGGCAAATCATCCTCATATGTGCCCTGCAATTCGGCTGCGTCGGGGTGGTCCTTGTGCAGCAACTGGCTGGGCTGTCGGCGATCTGGGATCTGCCTGCGGAGTTTTGGCCGATACATGCGACGCTCAGGGTTGACCTCCGGGCATCGCTCAGCGGCATCGGTTTTGGCGCAATCGGGATCGGTCTTGCGATCCTCGTCGAAAAACTTCGGCATCCGGGCAACCCTTGGTTCCCGCCACCCCGGCCTGAACCCAACCGCTCCCCCTTGATCCCGCGCACCTACGGCGAACGGTGGTGGGGGGCGGCGGTATCCGTGAACGCAGGTATCGTCGAAGAAATCTTCTTTCGGCTCGCCCTGCCCCTTGTCCTCTTGACGGTGATCCCGTCTGTGTGGTGGGCACTGGGTCTGTCGGCGCTGATCTTCGGTCTGGCGCACCGGTATCAAGGCTGGGTCGCGGTGCTGGCGACTACGGTCATCGGGGCATTTTTCGGGCTGTTCTATCTGGTGACCGGACACCTGTGGGTGGCGATGGTGGCCCATATTCTCTGGGATATGATCTTTCTGGTGGTGCGGCCATGGCGAGTGTCACAAACCGATCAAACCGGATCATAAAGAGCGCGGCGATACAGGTGCCACGTCGCATGGCCCAACACCGGAAACACCACGACCAGACCCAGAAAATACGGGATCAATGCCAGAACGGTCAGAACGGCAACGATCCCAGCCCACACCAGCATAACGGCCAGATTGGACGTCACCATGGTAAACGACAGGATCATGGCGCTGACAAAATCAATCTCGCGGTCCAGAACCAGCGGCAGACTTACCACCGTCAGGGCAAACAGCACAAACGCCAAAACGGCGCCCACGCCCATTTCAACGGCAGCCAGCATCAGACCCTGCTGGGTCAGAAACACATCAAGGCTCGAGGTGACATTGGTCATCGCGGTCAGCCCAATCATGAGGGCAAAAATCATATGGGCCAGAAATGTCCAGAACAGGAAATAGATGACGATGATGGCGCCGATCCACGGCACCTGTCGGCCCCGTTCGGCCCATACGACCCCCAATATGGAGGACCACCGCAACGGCAATCCGGCCTCCAACCTGCGGGACACCTCGTATAAACCAACAGCGGCGAACGGCCCCGCCAACGGAAACCCCAGTGACAGGGTCAACACCCAACTGACCTGCCCCGCGCGAAACCACACAAGGGCAAAGCCGCCAACCACATACACCGCCGAGAAAAACAGACCAAACTGCGGGGCACGCCGGAAATCGGCAGCCCCCGCCTTCAGAACGCCCCACAATTCGGCCAGCGTCACACGCCCGATCAAAGGCACAGGGGACGGCGGCAGCATGGGGGTCACGGACTGCGTCATAAGACCACTACGCGCGCAAGTCCGGTCCGGGTTCCTTGATCTGTATCAACGTCGCGGCGATTGCCGATCAATCGGACGCCATGGCATCGGCGCGGGATTTGCCGGACACCTGCAAGGCCAGGGTGGCGGCCATGAACGCGTCCAGATCGCCGTCCAGAACGCCTTGGGTGTCGCTCGTCTCATGGGACGTGCGCAAATCCTTGACCATCTGATAGGGTTGCAGGACATAGGACCTGATCTGGTTGCCCCACCCCGCGTCACCCTTGTTTTCATGGGCTTCGTTGATGGACGCACTGCGGCGGTCCAATTCCATCTGATACAGACGGGATTTCAACGCGGCCATGGCAATGTCGCGGTTCTGGTGCTGGGATTTCATCGAACTGGTGGTGACGATACCCGTGGGCAGGTGCGTGATACGAACGGCAGAGTCGGTGGTGTTGACGTGCTGGCCCCCGGCCCCGGACGACCGATAGGTGTCGATCCGGATATCCTTGTCATGAACCTCGATCTCGATGTTGTCATCGACCACGGGATAGACCCAGACGGATGAAAACGACGTGTGGCGACGGGCGGCGCTGTCATAGGGGCTGATCCGGACCAGACGATGCACGCCGCTTTCGGACTTGAGCCAACCATAGGCATTGGGGCCGCTGATCTTGTAGGCGGCGGATTTGATCCCGGCCTCTTCGCCGGCGCTTTCGGATTGCAATTCAACCTTGTAGCCGTGTTTTTCGGCCCAACGGACATACATCCGGGCAAGGATACTGGCCCAATCACAGCTTTCTGTGCCCCCGGCGCCGGCGTTGATCTCGATGAATGTGTCGTTGCCATCGGCCTCGCCATCCAGCAACGCCTCGATCTCCTTTTGGGCGGCCTTGGCGCGCAGGGCCTTCAGGGCGGCCTCGGCATCGGTGATGATCTCGGCGTCGTTCTCCATCTCGCCCATCTCGATCAACTCGATCTGGTCGGCCAGTTCGCGCTTGATCGCCTCATAGCCGTCAATGGCATCCACCAGCATCTGACGGTCGCGCATGAGCTTTTGGGCGGCGGCGGGATCGTCCCACAACGTGGGGTCTTCGACACGGGCGTTGAATTCCTCAAGCCGGTAAGGGGCGGTTTCCCAATTCATCCGCTGCGCCAACAGCTCCAGCGATTTGGCAATGGCGTCGGCGGTTTTCTGGGTTTCTGCGCGCATGGATCAGTCAAAGCCTCACAAGTTTGGGGGGTCATACCGCAGGCCCCGGCCCGGAACAAGCGGCGGAACAAGCGGCGGCGCACGGGTGGGTTAATACAAGCCGCCCGACGACAACGTGCCCAATGTGGCCTTAGGGCCAACCGTGGCGGTATTGCCGGTGGATGTGGTGACCTGACGGGCGGCGCGGGGCACCTCGTCAAACAACGGCAAATCCTCGGCCATGGCAAACCCACCGTCAAACATGATGCCGAACACGGGTTCTTCGTTGGCGCGGAAACACTCGGCGATCACGTTGTCACCGCTGGCACTGTCGGGCAGACGCGCACCTGAAAACCGGTCGATCTTGATGAACTGGCATTCGTCCGGCACGCGGAATTTGCCGCCCCCGTATTGCTGAATGGCCTCCGACATGAACCGCTGGAACACCGGGCCGCAAATGCCACCACCTGACGCGGCGTCGCCCAGACTGCGGGGGGTGTCATACCCGATATAACAGCCCGCCACGATATTGGACGAAAAGCCCACGAACCACACATCCTTGGCATCATTGGTGGTCCCGGTCTTGCCGGCAATCGGCACAGACAGGTCAATAGACCGGCTGGCTGTGCCGCGATCCACGACGCCTTCCATCATGGACGTCAATTGATAGGCGGTGACGGCATTCATGATCCGGTCGCGGTTGGACACGATGGCGGGGGCTTGTCCGGCGGGCAAGGCCACGTTGACGCAATCGGGACAGGTGCGGCGGTCGTGCTGATACACGGTCGCGCCATACCTGTCCTGCACGCGGTCCACCAATGTGGGCTCCACGCGCTCGCCGCCATTGGCGAACATGGCATAGGCGGCGACCATCTTGAACAACGTGGTTTCCTGCGCGCCCAATGCGTTGGCCAGAACGGGTTGCAACCGGTCATAGACACCAAACCGTTCGGCATATTCGCCGACCACGTCCATACCCACCTCTTGGGCCAGACGAATGGTCATCAGGTTGCGGGACTGTTCAATCCCGGTGCGCAGCGGGGTGGGTCCATAAAACCGGTTCGAGGCGTTCTCGGGACGCCAAATCCCTTGGGGGGTTTCGATCTCGATCGGGGCATCGACGACAATGGTGGCGGGGCTGTATCCGCTGTCGAGTGCAGCCGCATACACAAACGGCTTGAACGCGGACCCAGGCTGTCGCTGGGCCTGGGTGGCGCGGTTGAACACGGACGCCTGATAACTGAACCCGCCCTGCATGGAAATGACCCGGCCGGTGTCCACGTCCATCGCCATGAACGCGCCTTGCACCTCGGGGATCTGGCGCAAGGTCCAACGCAGGAACGCACCATCGCCATCCCCAACCATGCGGCGGACGTATACCACGTCGCCCACGGTGAAATTCTCGACGAAATCGCCGCGCATCCACTGGATATCTTCGCGCGGCACCACCTGCGGCTCGGCCTCGGTGGCGACAACGCCGTCGATCCCAACCAGCAACTGCTGATCCTCGACCCCCAACACCACCGCAGGCAACCACGGACTGTCGAGCGTGATATCGCGGGGCATTTCCAACGCAGCAAGGGCCGCGCGCCACGCCTCCTCGTCCGCCATCTGCTCGGCGGTCAGGCTCAGATCGGTGCCCCGCCACAGCCCCCGGCCACGGTCGTAATCCTCCAGCGCCTTTTGCAATGAATGGGCGGCGACCACCTGCAAATCGGGGTCGATGGTGGCGCGGATCGACAAACCACCGGTAAAGAATTCTTCTTCGCCAAAGTTCTGGGACAACTGCCGGCGAATTTCATCGGTGAAATAGTCGCGCGGTGGCAGTTGGGACCGGAAACTGTCGTATTCGCCGCCCTGCACGGATTTCAGCGGGGACGCGACCTCGGCATCATACACGGCGCGGTCGATATACCCGTTCTCGAACATCTCCCGCAGGGTGTTATCGCGCCAGAACACAGCCTGTTCGCGGTTGCGGACCGGGTGGCGGTTGGACGGGGATTTGGGCAGGGATGCCAGATAGGCCGCCTCGCCCGGCGTCAGGTCGGACAAGGGTTTGTTGAAATAGGTCAAGGCGGCGGCGGTCACGCCAAAACTGTTCTGGCCCAGAAAAATCTCGTTCAGATACAACTCAAGGATCTGTTCCTTGCCCATCGCATCCTCGATCCGTACGGCAAGGATGATCTCCTTGATCTTGCGCTCGGCACTGCGGGACCCGTCCAGCAAGAAGTTCTTCATCACCTGCTGTGTGATGGTAGACGCGCCGCGCAGGTCGGACCCACCGGATTTGACGGCATCGACCAGCGCAGACACCATGCCACGGGCGTCAAACCCGTTGTGCAGATAGAAATTCTTGTCCTCGGCGCTGATAAACGCCTGCTTGACGATGTCGGGGATTTCCTCGGCGGGGGTGAACAAACGGCGTTCAACGGCGAATTCGTCGATGATCTGGCCCTCGCCGGAATAAATCCGGCTGATGGTCTTGGGGGTGTATTGGGCCAACACCTCATAGGACGGCAAATCGCGGCCATACATATAAAACACAGCACCCACCGTCAGGGCACCCATGCCAATACCAAGGGTCAGCATCGAAAAGATGCCGCCGAAAAATGACATGATAAAACGCAACACTGTGCTGTCGCCCCTTTGGCCAGATGCCCGCTTATAAGCTGAACGCACAGGGGCGTCAAAACCCCAAACGGGGGGAATGGGCAGTTACATGCCGGTTTCGCGGTCACGTTTTCGCCGGATGCAGACCCGGCGTGGGGTCATTGCCGGATCAACGGGGCGCGGGCGGCCTCGTCCACGGCCCATCGGCGCAAGGCGATGACAATACCGTCCACCACCGGGGCGCGGCCTTCAGTCGTGGCCAGACGGGCGCGGTCGCCTGCGTTGGACAAAAACCCGACCTCGATCAGAACGGACGGAAAATCGGCGGCATTCAGCACCGCCAGCACAGCCTCGCGGCGGGGCCGGGAATTGAGCGTGGCACCCGCCTCGTCCATCCCCGCCACCAGAAAATCGGCCAGCCGCAGGGACTTGGGCGCGGTTTCCAGCCGGGCAAGGTCCATCAGAACGGTGGCCACCGTGTCATCCTGCCCGCGCAAATCAACGCCTGCCAGCAAATCGCCACGGTCGTGCCGCTCGGCCATCCGGGCAGACGCCTGATCCAACGCCTCGGCACTCAGGGTATACACCGACGCGCCCTCGGCCCCGTCCATCTCCAACGCATCGGCATGCATGGACAGAAACGCATCCGCGCCGACACTGCGGGCAATGGTCATGCGCTGCTCCAACGGCACGAAAACATCGGCCTCACGGGTCAGCACGGCGCGCATCCCTTCGGTGCGGTTGATCGCCTCGGCCAATTCGCGGGCCATGGCCAACATAACATCGGCCTCGACCATGCCGTCACGTTCGGCACCCGGATCAACGCCACCGTGGCCGGGGTCGATGACCACGGTCAACGTGCCATCGCGCACCGGGGGCATCACGGGCAAGGTCGGATCGGCGGCCACCAACGCCTGCCAAGCAGGGTCCGGCGGGGCACCTGCGGCGGCGGCATAAGCGGCAGCGTCCTGCGGGGCCAGACGGACGGTCAACCGGGCGGTGCCATCGGCCTGCGATACGGTCATGCCGGCCTCGGTCACACCAAACGGGGCCGCCAGATCAACCACCATCCGCGACCATCCGGGGCGCAACACGCCAAACCGCAAATCGGCGGCGCGGTCGGTTTGCAACATCTGATCCTTGCTGGCACCGCGCCAGTCAACCTCGCGGAAATCAAGGATAAGGCGGCGCGGATCATCCAGCGTGAACACGCGGTAGGGCACGGGCTGGCTCAGAAACAGGTCAACCTTGATCCCGCGACGGTCCTGGGCGACGACACTTTGGGCCACGTCCAACCGGGCCAAGCCACTGAAATCCTGCGCAAACGCAAACAGGGGCACAACGGCCAACCACCAAACCAACAACCACCGCATCACTTCCCCCTCTCCGCCATGAACGCCTGCAACCGGGCCAACCCTTCGACAATGTCGGCAGTCGCGCGGGCATAGGAAAACCGCAACCAATGATGGCCGCGCACCGGGTCAAAATCCAGACCGGGGGTCACGGCAACCCCGACGCGGTCCAGAATTTCGCGGGAAAACGCCAGCGCATCGTCGGTATGCTCGGACACATCGACATACACATAAAACGCGCCGTCAGGCGGGGCAAACCGGGTGAACCCGGCGCGGGGCAATCCGTCCATCATCAATTGGCGGTTTTTGGCATAAACGGCCAGATTGGCCTCCAGTTCGGGGGCGCAGTCCATCGCGTGCAAGGCCAGAACCTGCGACGCATGAGGCGGGCAAATGAACATGTTCTGGGCAATCCGCTCCACCTTGCGGACCATGTCGGGGGGGACAACCATCCACCCGACGCGCCAGCCTGTCATGCTGAAATACTTGGAAAACGAATTGATGACGACCACGTCATCGGTGACCGACAGGGCGGTGACAGCGGCGCGATCATACCCGATGCCGTGATAAATCTCGTCCGACACAAACGCGGCCCCCTTGGCGGCACAAGCGGCGGCAAGGGCGGCCATCTCGGCACGGTCCAACATGGTGCCGGTCGGGTTGGCGGGCGAGGCGACGATCAACCCGTCCAGATCATGGGCGGCGACATCAGCGGGAACCGGTTGAAACCGGGTCTGCAACGTGGTGGGGATGCCAACCGGGACCATATCCAACGCGCGCAGGATCTGGCGATAGGACGGATAGCATGGCTCGCCCAACCCTACGCGGGCGCCGGTGTCAAACAGGGCCGTAAACGCCAGCAGAAATGCCCCCGACGCGCCCGCGGTCACAATGATGCGGTCCGGGTCCACGGTCAGGCCATGAACCTGCGCATAATGGCGGGAAATGCGGGCGCGCAACGCAGGCAGGCCAAGGGCGACCGTATACCCCAGCGGGTCAACGGCCATGGCAGCGACCAAGGCATCACGAGCCTGCACCGGGGCGGGGGTGCCGGGCTGGCCCACTTCCATATGCATGATATGGCGGCCGGCGGCCTCGGCGCGGCGGGCGGCGTCCATCACATCCATCACGATAAAGGGATCAACCTCACCACGTCTTGAATACTTCATGCCCTGCCCCTTATGCTTTGCCCGTGTTTGCCCGTCTGACCCTTGCCCCGTCAATGCACCTTTCCGCGCTCAGGCTTCTGATGGCGGGCTTGATGGTGTTTGTTCTGACGGGTCCGGCGCGGGCGGTCGGGCTGTTGCGGGACCCGGACATCGAATATGCGCTGGGGGAACTTGCGGCACCGATCCTTCAGGCGGCAGGGCTGTCACCTGCACAGGTGCGCATCCTTGTGGTGGACGACGGGGACATCAACGCCTTTGTCATCGACGGGCGGGCGATCTTTATTCATTCGGGGTTGATCCTGCGGCTGTCGTCGGCGGCGGAACTGCAATCAGTCATCGCGCACGAGGCGGCGCATATCGCCAACGGACATGTGACGCGGCGGTTGTCCAATATCCGCACGGGGCAACGGGCCGCGAATATCGGCATGTTGCTGGCGATTGCCTCGGCAGCAGCAGGGGCACCGGGGGATGCGGTGGCGGGGGTCGCAGCCGGGGCAGCAGGCAGCGCACAACGGGTGTTCTTCTCGCATACGCGGGCAGAGGAGGCGGCAGCAGATCAATCCGGCGTCCGGTTCATGCTGGCCGCAGGGGTGGACCCTGCGGCGGCGCTGGGTGTGCTGGATCTGATCCGTGGGCAAGAGGCGCTCTCGACCGCGCGCCAAGACCCCTACGCACGGTCGCATCCCCTCACTGCGGACAGGCTGCGGGCGCTCCGGGGGCTGGTCGCGGCCAACCCGGCGGGCAACCGGGACAGCAGCACGGCGGACTACTGGTTCGCACGCGCACAGGGCAAACTGTCGGCCTTTACCCAGAACCCGTCGTGGACACTGCGGCGGGTGCGGGACGACACAACGCTGATCGGACAAATGCGGGCGGCAGTGGCGTATCATCGGCAACCGGACGCGGGCCGGGCGATTGCGGCGATTGACCAAGTGGTCGGTGCAGCCCCAAACGATCCTTTCCTGCATGAATTGCGGGGACAGATCCTGTTGGAATCGCGGCAATTCGGGGCGGCGGTCAATGCCTACGGGCGGGCGGTGGAACTGGCCCCGCGCAACGCGCTCATCCTCGGGGGCTACGGGCGGGCGCTCCTCACGCTTGATACGGCGGACGGCAATGCGCGGGCGCTACGG
>JBGSIZ010000267.1:0-30723 GCA_041742255.1 Marivivens sp.
CTGTTTGCGTGAAAGCCCGCTCGTCAGTGCAATCCGCACCGCATCCTTGCGAAATTCATCCGTTCTCGCTGTGCCCATGGTTCATCTCCTTTGCTGCACATTGCGCTATCAAAGGACCGGCACCAAACCGCGACAAGACCATGCTCTGTTTCCAGAGCGTCGGTTTGGTCACTCGCGGCTGTCCAGCCTCTGTCTGAGCCAGTCCAGAACTTCTTCCTCAACCCATCCGACCCGGTTCAAGCCCAGCTGTACCCGCTTGGGGAATAGGCCTGCTTTCTCCAGTCTCGCGACGTGTTGCGGCGAGTAGAGGACCAGCTCTTTGAGCTGGCGCTTTGAAAGTATCCTCATCACGATGTCTCCAGTAATAGAGAGCATCGCGATGCCCAGGTTACGACGTTCCTAGGTGAGTCGATGGTAGCGGATTCTAGCGATTGGCAAACAAAGATTTTTTGACTGCGCACGGGTAGCCTAAAGGGTGGACCAAGACGCCACGCCTTCAAAAATATGTTAAAAATCAATGATTAAGGAGAACAGATGGTGCCCAGAAGAGGACTCGAACCTCCACGGCCTTGCGGCCACTGGCACCTGAAGCCAGCGCGTCTACCATTCCGCCATCTGGGCATGATGTCGTGGAGGGGCGTGTAAGCGGGCCGTGCAGGGCTGTCAACGGCATTTCTGAGCGTGTCTAACAGGATTTGCGCCTTGTCTGGCTTTGGGCCGAGGGGTAAACGGCTGGGGAGACAGCATAGCGAGGCGGCCATGTCCAAACTTGTCACCATTTTCGGCGGATCAGGGTTTGTGGGCCGCTATGTTGCCCGCAGGTTGGCACAGGCCGGTTGGCGCGTCCGGGTTGCGACCCGTGATCCGAACGAGGCGTTGTTCGTCAAGACCTATGGCGCTGTGGGTCAGGTAGAGCCGATTTTCTGCAATATCCGCGACGAGGCCAGCGTGGCCCGTCTGGTGCATGGTGCCGATGCCGTCATCAATTGCGTGGGCACGTTTGATGCAACCGGGCGCAACAATTACGACGCCTTGCAATCCGAAGGGGCCGCCCGCGTGGCCCGGTTGGCGGCGCAGGCCGGTGCCGGGGCACTGGTTCATATTTCCGCAATCGGTGCCGATGCGACATCCGCGTCGGGCTATTCCCGGACTAAAGCCGAAGGCGAGGCTGCTGTGATCGCCGCCTTTCCATCCGCTGTGATCCTGCGCCCGTCGGTTGTTTTTGGCACCGAGGATCAGTTTTTCAACCGGTTTGCCGGAATGACCCGGTTCGGCCCGGTTTTGCCCGTAGTCGGCGCAAACGCCCGATTTCAACCCGTTTGGGTGGATGATGTGGCGCAGGCCGCTGTTGCCGGTCTGACCGCTGCGCCGGGTGTCTATGAACTGGGCGGCCCAGACATTCAGACGTTCCGCGGATTGATGCAGCGGATGCTGGACGTGATCCAGCGCCGCCGGTTGATCGTGAATATTCCGTTTGGCATCGCCCGGATCATGGCCGCAGCATTCCGGGTGGGTCAGGTTGTGTCGCTGGGAATAATCAAGGCCCCGATTACCGCCGATCAGGTCATCAACCTGCGGGTTGATAATGTCGTGTCCGACGGCGCGCGCGGGTTCGCCGATCTGGGCATCCAGCCCACCGCGATGGAGGCCGTGTTGCCCGAATACCTGTGGCGGTTCCGCCCGTCGGGCCAATATGCCGCGATCAAGGACTCGGCCAAGAACCTGCGCCAGTCTTGACCCATTGAAAGACGGACATGGACCAGTCTTCTACGTTGATCGCTGCTCTCCTTGGCCTGATCGAGGGGTTGACGGAGTTCATCCCTGTGTCGTCAACCGGGCACCTGTTGTTGGCCGCGCATTTTCTGGGGTTTGACAGCGCGGGCCGCACGTTTGAGGTGGTGATCCAGTTTGGCGCGGTGTTGGCGCTGCTGGTTCTGTATGCGGGCAAGTTGTGGCAGGTGTTTTCCACCGCAGGCAGCGATCCTGCCGCGCGCCGGTTTATACTGTCTGTGTTGCTGGCGTTTTTGCCCGCCGTTGTCATCGGCGTGTTAGCCCATGATTTCATCAAGACCGTGTTGTTTGAAACCCCGATGCTGATTGCCATCATGTTGATCCTTGGCGGGATTGTGTTGCTGTTTGTGGACCGGATTGCGCCCACCCCCCGCCATGATGCTGCCGATGCCCTGCCATTGCGCACGTCGGTGGCGATTGGGCTGTTCCAATGTGTGGCAATGATCCCGGGGGTAAGCCGGTCTGGCGCGACCATCGTCGGCGCGCTGATGCTGGGCGTCAGTAAACGGGCGGCGGCGGAGTTTTCGTTTTTCCTGTCCCTGCCCACTATGGCGGGCGCGTTTTCCTATGATCTGTATAAGAACCGCGATGTTCTGGATTTTTCGGCATTGACCGAGATTGCCGTGGGATTGGCTGTCGCCTTTGTTGTGGCGTTAATGGTGGTGCGGTGGCTTCTGAATTTCGTCAGCAAGAACGGGTATGCTTTGTTCGGTTGGTGGCGAATCGCGGTTGGTTCGGTTGCTTTGGTGGCGCTATTGCTGAGTGCCTAGTACGGTAGGTCAGCATTGCTGTCATGAAAAGGTGGAGTTTCGTCTGAGTTTTCGGGTGGGTGTGCAAAAATATGCTATTTAGGTCAGCACTACTGACTTTTCATTCGGTTCAAGGCGGAATATGCAGGCGCTCCAGACTTTGGAGGGGCCTATGGCGACGCAAAAGATGCTCAAATTCGTGGATATGCCACGCGATATGCCGACCAAACGGTCGGCGGATATGCGCCGCAAGGATTTCAACGAGATTTACGCCGAATATGCCCGTGACAAGGCCGCCGAGCAGGCCAGCCGGTGCAGCCAGTGCGGCGTGCCATATTGCCAGTCGCATTGCCCCTTGCACAACAACATCCCCGACTGGTTGCGTCTGACCGCCGAGGGGCGTTTGCAGGAAGCCTATGAGATCAGTCAGGCGACGAACACATTCCCTGAAATCTGTGGCCGTATCTGCCCGCAGGATCGCCTGTGCGAAGGCAATTGTGTCATCGAACAGTCGGGTCACGGTACGGTCACCATCGGTGCCGTCGAGAAATACATCACCGATACCGCGTGGGAAATGGGGTGGGTCAAACCGATCAAGCCTGCCGTTGAACGCGCCGAAAGCGTTGGCATCATTGGTGCCGGTCCGGGTGGTTTGGCTGCTGCCGACATGCTGCGCCGTCAGGGTGTGCAGGTCACGGTTTATGACCGTTATGATCGCGCGGGTGGGTTGCTGACCTATGGGATTCCGGGGTTCAAGCTGGAAAAAGATGCGGTGATGAACCGGATTGACCAGCTGGCCAAGGGCGGCATCACATTTGTTCAGAATTGCAACGTGGGCGAGGACCTGTCGTTTGACGCGATCCGGGGCACCCATGATGCGGTTCTGATTGCGACGGGTGTCTACAAGACCCGCAATCTGGTCGCACCGGGCAGCGATGCGGCCGGCATCGTGCGGGCGATTGATTTTCTGACCGCGTCCAACCGAAAGAGTTTTGGAGACGATGTCCCCGATTTTGACAGCGGTGAATTGAATGCCGAAGGCAAGCGGGTTGTGGTCATTGGTGGCGGTGATACTGCCATGGACTGTGTCCGCACGGCCATCCGCCAAGGGGCTAAATCCGTGAAATGCCTGTATCGCCGCGACCGTGCCAACATGCCCGGAAGCCAGCGCGAAGTGCAGAACGCCGAAGAAGAAGGCGTTGAATTTGTGTGGCTTTCTGCCCCGAACGGGTTTGAGGGCGACGCGGTTACGGGTGTTGCGGTGCAGAAAATGCGGCTGGGCGCGCCGGATGCCACGGGCCGCCAGATGCCCGAATTGATCGAGGGTGCTGACTACGTCGAGGGTGCCGATCTGGTCATCAAGGCGTTGGGGTTCGAACCCGAGGATCTGCCCAAACTGTGGGGCGTTGACGGTCTGGATGTTACCCGCTGGGGCACGATCCGCGCCGAATTCGGCAGCGGCAAAACCAGCCTGGAAGGCGTCTATGCGGCGGGCGACATTGTGCGCGGTGCCAGCCTTGTGGTGTGGGCGATCCGCGATGGCCGCGATGCCGCCGAGGCGATCCTGACCTATCTGTCGCAGTCCGTTTCGGTGGCTGCAGAGTAAACAAGGCGGGGTGTTGCGGGGCCTGAAAACCGCGCAACACCGGGCCACACGGCCCCAAAACAGGGTTGTGATTTTACGTCGGTATTGCGTCGGTAATCCGTCGGTGCGGATTTCGGGGCTGGACATTGATAGGTCAGCGCGGCTGACCCATGAGGGAGCGAACGGTGCGTTTCGTGCGGGTTTACATGGCGGCGGCTGTTTTGGGGGCGTTTTCCGCGCCCGGCGTCGCCGTGGCCCAAACCGAATCCGTGTCGTTGCCTGCCGGATGCATGGCCTATGTCACCATCCAGAAACGCAATTGCGAAGTCAGCCATTTGTTCGTCTGTGCCAGCGATCCCGAAGGCCACCAACGCCGGATGGATTTTGACGAGGATGGCATGACCTATCTGGGGGTCATCGACGCCGAGACGCAGTGGGTCGAAAGTTTTTCCCCCCGCAGCGCCAGCACATCCCGGTTGGACCCCGGTGGCCGCGATCCCGCCAGTCTGTCCGAGTTGATGGCAACCAAGGCAGACAGTTTTGATTTCACCACCACGTCCGACCAATTCGGCCTGACCCGCCATGTCGGTCAGGACACGTTGACCGGACAGGTCGAGGTGATTGACGGCGTCGAATTGCAGGTGACCACGTTCCGTGCCCGCGCCTATGACAGCGGCGGGTCGTTGTTGTGGGATCTGGAGGGGCAGGAATATATCCATCCCGTCTGGCGCACCTTTTTGTCGGGTATCCGCAAGGGCGAGGATTTGAACGGCCCCTATGAAACCGACGAACGCCCGGTTGAATTCGTATTCCCGGACGAGCCCGGATTTCTGTCGTCCAAGCCCCGGTTTGGTTGTGATGCCATTTTGTCCAGTTTTGAGGTGATCCGATGATCCGTGCCCTTGCCGCCGCCTTGACCCTTTTTCCCGGTGTGGCCGCCGCCCAAAGCGGCCAATTCAGCCTGCCAGCCGGATGCACCGCCTTTGTCACCGTGCAAAAGGCCGATTGCACGTTGTCCCATCATTTCCGCTGCGACGCCGACCCCCAAGGGTATCAGCGCCGTGTCGAATTGGACGAAGAAGGGTTGACGTTCTACGGAACCATCGACGCCGAAACGCAGTGGATTTCGTCGTTTCATGCGCTGGCCGGCCGGACCGAGACATTGCGGGACAATCCGGTGGACCCCGCGTCCTTTACCGCCCTGATCGCCGAGGGTGCGGATGCCTATGATTTCCGCGTCATTGACGACACCGGACTGATGACCCGCTTTGTCGGCGAAGACCGTCTGACCGGCGAGGAGGTGACCATCGACGGTGTCACCTTGCGCCGGACCGAATACCAGATCCGCGCCCTTGACCCCGCCGGGACAGAGTTGTGGCGCGCCGCCGGGAATGAATATGTCCACCCCGAATGGCGCATGTTTCTGTCCGGCACGTCCACCCTGCAAACCCCGACCGACAGTTTTGACAGCGACGACCATCCGATTGAATTTGCCTTTCCCGACGAGACCGGATTCCTTGCCACCCGGCCAAAGTTTGGCTGTGGCACCGTCCTGTCGTCCTGGGAACCGTGATCCCGCACCCGAACCAACCCAACCGGCCCGACCATCCGAAACAAGGAGTGACCACCATGACCACATATGACGCCGCCTGGGTTGCCACCGAGGAAGCCAAGCGCAAGTGGATGGCTGAAAACAGCCTGTATCGCGATGACGATGAACATGCGTCCTGTGGCGTGGGGTTGGTCGTGGCGATCAATGGCAAAGCGTCCCGGAGCGTAGTGGAAAAGGGTATCGCCGCCCTCAAGGCCGTGTGGCACCGTGGTGCTGTGGATGCCGATGGCAAGACCGGCGACGGTGCCGGTATCCATGTGCAGATCCCGGTCAACTTCTTTTACGATCAGGTCCGCCGCACCGGCCATGAACCAGATATGACCAAGCTGATTGCCGTGGGTCAGGTGTTTTTGCCCCGCACCGATTTCGGTGCCCAGGAACGCTGCCGGACGATTGTCGAGAGCGAAGTTCTGCGGATGGGCCACTATATCTATGGCTGGCGCCATGTGCCCGTGAACACCGAAATGCTGGGCGACAAGGCCAATGCCACCCGCCCCGAGATCGAGCAGATCCTGATCCGCTGCGACAAGGATATCGACGCCGACCAGTTCGAGCGCGAGTTGTATATCATCCGCCGCCGCATCGAAAAGGCCGCCATCGCTGCCCAGATCGCCAGCCTGTATTTCTGCTCCCTGTCCTGCCGGTCCATTATCTACAAGGGCATGATGTTGGCCGAACAAGTCGCCGATTTCTATCCCGACCTCAAGGATGACCGGTTCGAGAGCGCCTTTGCCATTTATCACCAGCGGTATTCCACCAACACGTTCCCGCAGTGGTCGCTGGCCCAGCCATTCCGCATGTTGGCCCATAACGGCGAGATCAACACCCTCAAGGGCAACGTCAACTGGATGCGGTCGCACGAAATCCGCATGGCGTCGAACACGTTTGGCGACATGGCCGAGGATATCAAGCCGATCATCCCTGCCGGCACGTCCGACAGTGGCGCGCTGGATAGTGTGTTCGAGGTGCTGGTCCGCGCGGGCCGCAACGCCCCCATGGCCAAGACGATGATGGTCCCCGAGGCGTGGTCCAAGCAGGCCGTGGAGATGCCCCAGTCGTGGCAGGACATGTATTCCTACTGCAACGCCGTGATGGAACCGTGGGACGGCCCGGCCGCCCTTGCCATGACCGATGGTCGCTGGGTCTGTGGCGGGTTGGACCGCAACGGGCTGCGCCCCATGCGCTATGTCGTGACGGGTGATGGGTTGCTGATTGCCGGGTCTGAAACCGGCATGGTCCCGGTGAACGAAGCCACCGTGCGCGAAAAGGGCGCCCTTGGCCCCGGTCAGATGATCGCCGTGGACATGGTCGAAGGCCGGTTGTTCCACGATACCGAAATCAAGGACAAGCTGGCCGCGTCCCAACCCTATGCCGCATGGGTGCAGCGGGTGGTGGACCTGAACGCCATCATGAAAGACGTGCCAGAATGCCCCCAGTTTGACAGCACCGACCTGCGCCGCCGTCAGATTGCCGCCGGTTACAGCATCGAAGAACTGGAACAGATCCTTGCCCCCATGGCCGAGGATGGCAAGGAAACGCTGGCGTCCATGGGGGATGACACCCCGCCCGCCGTTTTGTCCAACCAGTATCGCCCGTTGTCCCACTTTTTCCGCCAGAACTTTAGCCAGGTCACGAACCCGCCCATCGACAGCCTGCGCGAAGCCCGCGTGATGAGCCTCAAGACCCGGTTTGGCAACCTCAAGAACGTGTTGGACGAGGACAGCAGCCAGACCGAGATTCTGGTTCTGGAAAGCCCGTTCATTGCCAATGCCGAATTCGCCGAGATGGTGAAAACCTTTGGCGACAGTGTGGCCTTTATCGACTGCACGTTCCCTGCCGGGAGCGACGCCGACGCCTTGCGCGCCGGGCTGGAGCGGATCCGGTCCGAGGCCGAGGATGCCGTGCGGTCCGGGGCCGGGCATCTGGTTCTGACGGACGAGCATCAGCGCGAAGGCCATGTGCCGATGCCCATGATCCTTGCCACCAGCGCCGTTCATTCCGGCCTGACCCGCAAGGGGTTGCGCACGTTCTGTTCCGTGAACGTCCGCGCCGCCGAATGTATCGACGCCCATTATTTCGCCGTTCTGATCGGGTGCGGCGCCACCACAGTCAACGCCTATCTGGCGCAAGACAGCATTGCCGACCGGATCGCGCGCGGATTGATCGACGGGAACTTGACCGACGCCATGCGCCGCTATCGCGATGCGATTGATGCGGGCCTGTTGAAAATCATGTCCAAGATGGGGATTTCGGTCCTGTCGTCCTATCGCGGCGGTCTGAATTTTGAGGCTGTGGGCCTGTCCCGCGCCATGGTCGCCGAATATTTCCCCGGTATGCACAGCCGCATTTCCGGCATCGGCCTGCACGGTATCCAGCGCAAGTTGGAAGAGGTCCACGCCCGCGGCTGGCTGGGTGGCCAAGACGTGTTGCCCATCGGCGGGTTCTACAAGGCCCGTCGGTCGGGTGAAAAACACGCTTGGGAAGCCCAGACCATGCACCTGTTGCAATCCGCCTGTGACCGCGCGTCCTATGAGTTGTGGAAACAGTATTCTGCCGTCATGCGGGCGAACCCGCCGATCCACCTGCGCGATCTGCTGGACATCAAGGCGATGGGCAAGCCCGTGCCCATCGAAGAGGTCGAAAGCATCACCAGCATCCGCAAGCGGTTCGTCACGCCCGGCATGAGCCTTGGCGCGCTGGGCCCGGAGGCGCACAAGACACTGAACGTCGCGATGAACCGCATCGGGGCCAAGTCCGACAGCGGCGAAGGCGGCGAAGACCCCGCGCATTTCGTCCCCGAGGCCAATGGCGACAACCCCAGCGCCAAGATCAAGCAGGTCGCGTCTGGCCGGTTTGGTGTGACCGCCGAATACCTGAACCAGTGCGAAGAACTGGAAATCAAGGTGGCCCAAGGCGCCAAGCCCGGCGAAGGCGGCCAGTTGCCCGGCATGAAGGTCACCGCCCTGATTGCCCGGTTGCGCCATTCGACACCCGGCGTGACCCTGATTTCGCCGCCCCCGCACCACGATATCTACAGCATCGAGGATCTGGCCCAGCTGATCTATGATCTCAAGCAGATCAATCCGCGCTGCAAGGTCACGGTCAAACTGGTCGCCTCCAGTGGCGTTGGGACCATTGCCGCCGGTGTGGCCAAGGCCAAGGCCGATATCATCCTGATTTCCGGCCACAATGGCGGCACTGGTGCGTCGCCCGCCACGTCCATCAAATACGCGGGCCTGCCGTGGGAAATGGGGTTGACCGAGGCCCATCAGGTTCTGGCGATGAACAATCTGCGCGAACGTGTGACATTGCGCACCGATGGCGGGTTGCGCACGGGCCGTGACATTGTGATGGCCGCCATGATGGGCGCCGAGGAGTTCGGGATCGGCACCGCCGCCCTGATCGCCATGGGCTGTATCATGGTGCGCCAGTGCCAGTCCAACACCTGCCCCGTGGGTGTCTGCACCCAACGCGAGGATTTGCGCGCCAAGTTCACCGGCACCGCCGACAAGGTGGTCAACCTGATCACGTTCTACGCCACCGAAGTGCGGGAAATCCTTGCCAGTATCGGCGCCCGGTCGCTGGATGATGTGATTGGCCGCGCCGATCTGTTGACGCAGGTCAGCCGTGGGTCTGCCCATCTGGATGATCTGGACTTGAACCCGTTGTTGATCACCGTCGATGGCGCGGACAAGATCGTGTATGACCGCAACAAGCCCCGCAATGTGGTCACCGACACGCTGGATGCCGAGATCGTCAAGGATGCCGCCCGGTTCCTGAACGACCGCGAAAAGATGCAGTTGGAATATGCCGTGCAGAATACGTTGCGCACCATCGGCACCCGCACCAGCAGCCACATCGTGCAAAAGTTCGGCATGAACAACAGCCTTCAGCCGGACCATCTGACGGTCAAGCTGAAGGGGTCCGCCGGTCAATCGCTGGGCGCGTTTGCCGCGCCGGGGCTAAAGCTGGAGGTGTCGGGCGACGCCAACGACTATGTCGGCAAGGGGTTGTCTGGTGGGTTGATCGTGGTCCGGCCGCCGATGAATTCGCCCTTGGTTGCATCCGAAAACACGATCATCGGGAACACTGTTCTGTATGGGGCAACGGCGGGCAAGCTGTTTGCTGCTGGTCGTGCCGGCGAACGGTTTGCCGTGCGCAATTCTGGGGCCAGCGTGGTTGTCGAAGGGTGCGGCACGAACGGTTGTGAATATATGACCGGCGGTGTTGCCGTCATTCTGGGCCAGATCGGTGCCAATTTTGGCGCGGGCATGACCGGTGGCATGGCCTATCTGTATGATCCCGACGGCACCTGTGCCCCGCTGATCAATATGGAGAGCCTTGTTACCTGTCCCGTCACTGTTGCCCATTGGGAAACACAATTGCGCGGCTTGATCGAACAGCACCTGAAGGAAACCAGCAGCCGCAAGGCCGCCGACATCCTGCAGCACTGGGAGACCGAAAAGCGTTGTTTTGTGCAGGTTTGCCCAAAGGAAATGCTGGTGCATCTGGCCTATCCGCTGACCGTGGAACAGGCCGCAATCCCGGCAGAGTAACGCCGCATACTGCCACATTCCGGGGCTGTCCTGCCCCGGAATGACCCTGAAATGGATCCAATCGACCCGATTTGTTTCAAATTGAGGGCTAATTTGCCCCGCACAAAGGGACTTGTTTCGAGTTCCCCTTGGCGGAGGCTGCGATGCCCACGACCTATAGCGATCAGTTCTTTTTCATCGACCCCTATGCGCCACCCGCGCCGGGGACCGTTCTGAATTTCACGGTTCTGAACCTGACCGATCAGGATGATGACGGCGATGTCGGCACCGCCGGGAATGACCGGATCAACGGGATCGACATCACGGCCACCTATAATGGCGATACTATCACCGTGGACCTGCCATCGGGCGGGGTTGTGACCATCACCGGTGTCACGTTCTATCTGGCCAACGGGCAGCGGGTGTTCACACCCAAGGACGGGTCGATCCTTGAAAACGGGTCCACCTTTGTCAGCTCTACCTGGGTGGGGCCGAATACGCAGATGCCGGTCACCGACCTTGGCCCCGCCTGTTTCACCCCCGGTATACTGATCGACACCGCAGACGGCCCCCGCCCGGTGGAAACGCTGGAGGAGGGGTGTCTGGTTCTGACCCGCGACCATGGGTTGCAGCCCCTGCGCTGGGTCGCCCGCCGCACAACGGATGGCACAGGCAGCCATGCCCCGATCCGGTTGTGCAAAGGCGCCATCGGCAACGCCCGCGACATGATCGTGTCCCCGCAGCACCGGTTTGTCATCGAAGGCTGGCGGGCCGAGTTGTTTTTCGGTCAGGACGAGGTGCTGGTGGCCGCCAAACATCTGGTCAACGGCGATACCATCCACGTCCACAAGATGGAGAAGGTAGAGTATCTGCATCTGGTGTTTGACGCCCACGAGATTGTCTATGCCGAAGGGTGTCCGACCGAAAGTTTCGATATTGGCGGTGATCTGGCGCTGTATGATCCCGACATTCGGGCGGGAATTGCGGCCCGTGTCCGCAACGCCCGCTGCGCCGGAACTGCCCGCCCTGTGGCCCGCGCGCATGAGGCGCTGGCGATGCTTGTCTGACAAACGTCGATTTCTACTTGATCCGTTCTTCCTGCTGTTGGACACTTTTCGCATTTAATGCGGAATCGTTTGAACAGGAGTTAGGCTATGGATTGGAGCGATAAATGGTTGGGCGTCGCCGGTGGCGGGTTTGGATTTTCTCTTATTGGGGGAATGGGCGCATACCAGCTCAACCTTTGGAATATGGCGGGTGGGAATGTCCCGCTGCGCGTGCTGGTATTCGGGAAACGGCTGGGATTGACAGCACAGGCCGAGGCCGCCCATGCGGTTTGTTTCCTGTCCGGCGTGCCATCGCCAAACAGTTTTACCGAGATCAAATCCAGTGGGGTTGACTGGGCGCTTGCCCTTGGTCTGAAGGCGGACAGCCTTGTCAAAGGGGGGTCAAAGGCCGCAAAGGCGGTTGCCGAGATTGCGACCTCGACGGGGAATTGGGCCAGCCATGAAGGCGCAAAAAAAGCGGTCCAGGGTCTGATGGGTGATTTCAGCACATCATCCAGTTCGCCCAGCTTTGTCTTGCTTCCAACACCGGTGGCCGTCGCGGTGGGTGCCGGTATCTGGTATGAATGGCAAACGATGACAAAGGTCGGCACCGATATTGCGTGGGAATATGTGACGCCGGTCTGGTCGTTGGAAAATGCCGGACAAAAAGTCATTCTAAAGATGCACAATATTCCCGAAGCTGATGGCGCGACCCTGAATTTCCATATTCGGGAAAAGGTTTTTGGGTCGGACAACCTGATTTCATTTGCGAACCGCGAAGGGGGGCAAGGTAGCATCCTTTTGTCGGGGACGGTGCAGAATGGACGATTGACCGATCCAGCCAATAGCATTGCCGACGGCTTTGACCTGACCAGCCGTATTCCGGTTGGAAAGACCGAGATCGGGATGTTGTCAGTGTCCAAAACCAAAGAGGTCACAAAAAGTGACGCGGTCAGCATCGGCGTGTCGGTTTGTCAGGGCCGCATCAATCTGTATCGTTGGGAGTCAGATGACTATGCCAAGGTTCTGACTGATGCCAAGGGCGCGTTCATGTCGGCAAAGACAACCAGCCTGCTGTCCTAGGATCGGCGGGGCGATTGTTTACATTCTTGACGCCCGGGTTGGCATGAGGCCTATGCAGAGCCATGGCCAAACCGCGCAAAACCGCAACGCCACCCAAGGTCGAAACCCCGCCCCGCCGCGGTTGGTGGGTTCGTGCGCGCCGTATCATTTTGCGTCTGTGTGTCGTCGGTATTATGGCGGTGGCGTTTGTCGTCGTGTTGTTCGCGATCGTGCGCCCGCCCGTCACCCCCTATATGGTGGCCGAGCGTTTGCGGCTGGGTGCCCCGCTGGACCGGGATTGGGTCCGGATGGCCGATATTGCCCCGGTCATGGCCCGGTCCGCCGTGGCGGGCGAAGATGCCAATTTCTGTTTGCACTGGGGTCTGGACCTGAACGCAATCCGCGCGGCGTTGGACGATGGCGGCGCGCGTGGCGCGTCCACCATCAGCCAGCAAACCGTCAAGAATGTCTATTTGTGGCATGGCCGCAGTTGGGTCCGCAAAGCCATGGAGGCCACTCTGACCCCCGTGGTCGAGGCTGTCTGGACCAAGCGCCGTATCCTTGAGGTGTATCTGAACGTCGCCGAATTTGACGAAGGCGTGTTTGGCGTGCAAGCCGCCGCCCAGCATTATTTCGGGGTCGATGCCGCCGATCTGACCCCGGTGCAGGCCGCCCGTCTGGCCGCCATATTGCCCGACCCCAAGGGGCGGTCCGCATCGGACCCATCCCAGTTTGTCCGCAGGCAGGCCGCCCGCATCCTGGACGGTGCCGCCACCATTCAGGCCGATGGCCGCGCGGCCTGTTTCGAGCGCTGAGCGGGGATTGATACCGCGCCCCGGTTGGGGCATTGAGGGATGACCCCGTCTGGAGGGACGCCCATGAACCGACTGTATCATTATCCCCTGTCCCCGTTTTCCCGCAAAGTGCGCCTGAGCCTTGCGGAAAAGAAGATCGAGGTGGAGCTGCTGGAAGAACGGTATTGGGAGCAGGACCCCGAGTTCATGCGCCGCAATCCCGCCGGCAAGGTGCCCATCCTGAAGCTGGGCAACCGGCTGATGGCCGACAGTCAGGCGATTTGCGAATATCTGGAAGAAACCCATCCCACCCCGCCCCTGATGCCCCAGGGTGCCGATGCCCGGTATGAGGTTCGCCGCCTGATCGCGTGGTTTGATGACAAGTTCTATCACGAGGTCACCCAGTTGTTGATCGGCGAACGGGTGTTTCGCAAGATCATGGGCACCGGGTATCCCGACAGCACCAACGTCAAGGCCGGGGCCAAGGCGATCAAGTTTCATCTGGATTACATGGCCTGGCTGTTGGAAAGCCGCCGCTGGTTGGCGGGGAATGAAATGACCCTTGCCGATTTTGCCGCCGCCGCCCATTTGTCTTGTCTGGATTATGTGTCTGACGTCGATTGGAACCGGTCCGCCGTGGTCAAGGATTGGTATGCCAAGATCAAATCCCGCCCCGCGTTCCGGTCCATTCTGGCCGATCAGATTTCCGGATTTCGCCCGTCCGCCCATTATACCGACCTTGATTTCTAAGCCGATCCCGCGCGGGGGGCGCTGCCCCCGGCCTGCGGCCTCCCCCGGGATATTTGTGGCACAAAGGCACTGATGACCCAGTCCCTGACATCCCGGTTGCGCGCGCAGGCCCATGCCGTGGGGTTTTCCGCAATGGGGGTGTGCCGCCCCGATGCCATTCCTGATGCCGCCGCCCGGTTGCGTGCCTATGTCGATGCTGGCCACCATGGCCAGATGGCGTGGATGGCCGACCGGATGGCGTGGCGCGGCGACCCTGCCGCGTTATGGCCGCAGGCCCGGTCTGTGGTCATGCTGGCCGAGGTGTATACCCCCGATCATGATCCCATGACCGTGCTGGCCCAGCCCGACCGCGCCGCCATTTCCGTCTATGCCCACGGCAAGGATTACCATGATGTGGTCAAGAAACGCCTGAAGTCGCTGGGCCGTTGGTTGATCGACGCCGCCGGTGGTGCCGAGATCAAGGTGTTTGTGGACACCGCGCCCGTCATGGAAAAGCCGTTGGCCCAAGCCGCCGGATTGGGATGGCAGGGCAAGCACACCAACGTTTTGAGCCGCGATTTGGGCAACTGGTTTTTTCTGGGCGCCATTTTCACCACCCTTGAGCTGGACGTGGATGCCCCCGAGGTCAGCTATTGCGGCAGTTGCACTGCGTGTCTGGATATTTGTCCCACGCGCGCCTTTGTTGCCCCGTATCAGTTGGACGCCCGCCGTTGTATTTCCTATCTGACGATCGAGCATAAGGGGCCGGTGGATCCGGAGCTGCGCGGGAAGTTGGGCAACCGCATTTATGGCTGTGACGATTGTCTGGCCGTGTGTCCGTGGAACAAATTCGCCGCCGACGCCCGAGAAATGCGGTATCGCGGGTTGACCGCCCCCGCGCTTGCCGATCTGGCCGCGCTGGATGATGCCGCCTTTCGCCTGATGTTTGCCGGTAGCCCGGTCAAGCGGATTGGCCGCGACAGGTTTGTCCGCAATGTCGCCTATGCCATTGGTAATTCCGGCGATCCCGCGCTGGCTGCCGCCGTGGCCCCGTTGGTTGCGGATGCTGATCCTGTTGTGGCCGATGCCGCCCGGTGGGCGTTGGACCGCCTGACCCAAGGCCGCTGACGTGGTTGTGACCGGGCTGCTGGCGTTGGCGCGGTAAGGTCCGTGCAAAGGAGTTTGCCATGATCCGATTGATCCTCGCGTTGATGGTGGCCGCGGGGCCAGTAGTTGCTGAGGTGCCCCAAGGTGAGCGGAACGCCGCGTTCACCCCCGCCTTTGCCAACCAGACCCGCGCCCCGGCGTTGTCCCCGACCCCTGTCACGGTGGGCGTCTTTGCCCGTGGATTGGAAAACCCGTGGGGCATTTCCGCCCTGCCCGGCACGGGCTGGTTGGTGACCGAACGCGCGGGACGGTTGCGCGTGCTGTTCCCCGATGGCCGGGTGTCCGACCCGATTGCAGGCGTGCCGCAGGTCGCCGCTATCCGGCAGGGCGGGTTGCTGGATGTCACGGTAAGCCCGGATTTCGCCCGTGACCGGCTGGTATTCTGGACCTATGCCAAGCCCGTGGCGGGCGGCATGGCCACGGCCGCCGCACGGGGACGGTTGTCTGATGACCTGACCGCCCTGACGGAGGTGCGCGATATCTTTGTGCAGACGCCTGCCTCGACCTCGCCGTTGCATTTCGGGTCCCGGATTGTGTTTGACCGGGCGGGCCATGTGTTCATCACCACCGGCGAGCGGTCTGTGGAATGGGAGCGGGGCCGCGCCCAAGACCCGAACATTCCCTATGGCAAGGTGATCCGCCTGTTTCCCGATGGGTCCGTGCCGCCCGACAATCCGTTTGTGGCGGGGGGCGGTGATCCGGCGGTATGGTCTTATGGCCACCGCAATGTGCAAGGGGCCGCCGTCGATGCACAGGGCGCGTTGTGGACGCTGGAACATGGACCTGCGGGCGGGGATGAATTGAACCGACCCCAAAGTGGGCGCAACTATGGCTGGCCCCAGATTTCCTATGGCGTCAATTACGATGGAACCCCGGTGGGCACGGGCCGCGCCGTGCAGGACGGCATGGAACAGCCGGTGTATTACTGGGACCCGGTGATCGCGCCGGGCGGCATGGTGTTTTATGACGGGGCCTATGCGCCGTGGCGGGGCGATGCATTGATCGCGTCCCTGAACCCCGGCGCGTTGGTCCGCCTCCGGATCGAGGGCGGGCAGGTCACGGGCGAGGAACATCTGTTGCCCGATGTGGGCCGGGTTCGTGACGTGGAGCAATTGCCCGATGGCAGTGTGTTCGTGTTGATTGATGCGCAGGATGGCGCCGTTTTGCGCGTTGTTCCCGGCGAATGAGCGGGGCCGCCAAATCTGTGCTATGATCGGGGTCTGCAATGGGAGGATGCCATGACACGCCATATCATCGACCAACCCCGCCCCGCTGACGATGCGCCCCGGCTGCGGGAATTCCTGCGGATTGACCGCCAGACCGGGTTGCAACCCGCCCCCCGCGCCGTGCATCAGCGGCCGTTGGACGCGCGCGGGGCCGCCCGGCTGCGCGAGTTTCTGCGGATCGACCGGGGCATCCTGCGCTGAACGCCTGCGGGGGCTGCTGACCGTCCTTTTCCTTTGCCACCCGCCCGCCTAGGGTTGCGCGGAAAGGAACGTGTCATGCAGCCGTTGCGCGGTATAGTCCTCAAGATCTGTTCGGTGTGCGTGTTTGTCGCCATGGCCTCGTTGATCAAGGCGGTGGCGGATCATGTGCCGCCCGGACAATCGGTGTTTTTCCGGTCCTTTTTCGCCATTCCGGTGATTGTCGTGTGGCTGCTGTGGCGGCACGAGGTGCAGACGGGTTTGCGCACCGCCAATCCGATGGGCCATTTCTGGCGCGGATTGGTCGGGACCACGGCGATGGGGCTGGGGTTTGCAGGCCTTGGCCTGTTGCCCTTGCCCGAAGTGACGGCGATTGGCTATGCCGCGCCGTTGCTGGTGGTGGTGTTCGCCGCGATGTTTCTGAACGAAAAGGTCGGCGTGTTTCGCCTGTCTGCGGTGGGATTGGGCCTTGTTGGGGTCTTGATCGTGTTGTCGCCCCGGTTGTCGGTCGGCGCCGACCTGGGCACGCAGGAAACGCTGGGCGCGGTTGTTGTGCTGGGCGGGGCGGTGTTTGCTGCATTGGCGCAGGTGTTCGTGCGCCGGTTGGTGCAGACCGAAGGCACACCCGCCATCGTGTTCTGGTTTTCGGTCACGGCGTCCGTCTTGTCATTACTGACGATATTCTGGGGCTGGGTCGTGCCCACCCCGGTTGAGGCCGGGTTGCTGGTGCTGGCCGGGTTATTGGGCGGGGTCGGGCAGATATTCCTGACATCGAGTTACCGCTATGCCGACGCATCCCTGATCGCGCCGTTTGAATATACGTCCATGTTGCTGGCGTTGATCGTGGGCTATGCCGTGTTTGGCGAGGTGCCCACAGTGGTGATGATGTTGGGTGCCGCGATTGTCATTGCCGCAGGCGTCATCATCATTCTGCGCGAACGCCATCTGGGTCTGGAGCGCGCGAAACAGCGCAAGGCGATGTCGCCGGGCGCAAACTGAAACAGGCCGAAAACGGGGTTCCGGCCTGTTTGGTGTCTGTTTGGGGCGTGTTTACGCTCGGACCAGCCGTTCATAGCAGGCCGCGACATCCAGTGCCATCGCGCCCACTTCGAACGTGTAGTCACCGATCTGGCCCACGGGCGTCACCTCGGCGGCGGTGCCGGTCAACCAGCATTGTTCGAACCCTTCAAGCTCGGCGGGCAGGATGTGCCGTTCGTGGACCTTGATCTGTTTGTCCCGCAGCATCCCGATGACCGTCTGGCGCGTGATCCCGTTAAGGAAGGCATCGGCGAGCGGTGTATGCACCTCGCCGTCCTTGACGAAAAAGATGTTCGCCCCGGTCGCCTCGGCCACATAACCGCGATAATCGAACATCATCGCGTCGCTGCACCCTTTGGCTTCGGCGGCATGTTTGGACATGGTGCAGATCATATACAGGCCCGCCGCCTTTGCCTCGTGGGGGATGGTTTCCGGGCTGGGCCGTTTCCATTTGGCGATGTCGAGTTTCGCGCCGCGCGTTTTTGCGTCGCCGTAATAGTTGCCCCATTCCCAACCCGCGACCGCCATGCGGACCGGATTGCGTTTGGCCGACACGCCCATATCCTCGCCCGAGCCGCGCCAGACGATCGCCCGCACATAGGCATCGGTCCAGCCGTTCGCCCGCAACATGGCGTCCTTGGCCGCGTCGATTTGTGCGGCGTCATAGGGCACGGTCATGTCCAGCAATTCTGCCGACCGGATCAGGCGCAGCGAATGGTCGTGCCCCTTGAAGATCTTGCCGCTGTAGCACCGCTCGCCCTCGAACACGGACGAGGCGTAGTGCATTGCATGGGTCAGGATGTGGACCTTGGCATCGCGCCAGTCGATCAATGTGCCATCCATCCAGATCTTGCCGTCGCGGTCGTCGTATGCACCTGCCATTTGGCTGCCCTCCGTTTGCATTTGTTACGCGGATATGTCCGTATCGGACATAATGTTGCGTGAAAACACGAAATCGCTAGCACTTGGTGCTTGGAGTGTCAACAAGGCTGACATATCTTGTGAGCGCAAAGAGGGAGGACACGATGGCAGAGACCCCCGCCGCCCAGACCGGGCAGGCCCTGTTGTTCCTGACGGATGAGCAGTTGCGCAAAGGCATCGAGGCGATGTTCTTTGCCTATCGCGGTTTCACCGCAGACCCGGACCGGATTTTGTCCGACAAGGGCTATGGCCGCGCCCATCACCGCGCCATCCATTTCATCCATCGCAGCCCGGCGACCACGGTCAACAACCTGTTGTCGATCCTTGGTGTTACAAAACAATCCCTTAATCGTGTGTTGCGCACCCTGATCGAGGACGGTTTGGTGCAATCACGGGTCGGTCGCGAGGACAAGCGCGAGCGTCACCTTGTGCTGACCGAAGCGGGGGCCGCGTTGGAGCGTGCCCTGTCGGACGCGCAACGTGACCGGATGCGGGCCGCATATCGCGCGGCAGGCCCTGTTGCGGTGGCTGGTTTCCGGCAAGTGTTGGAGGCTATGATGGATCAAGACATGCGCCGTCATTACGAGGCGCTCAAGGACCGAAGCGCATGAGTGCCGATGACGCCCACCTTTTGATTGTTGACGACGACGAACGGATTCGCGGCCTGCTGCAAAAGTTTCTGATGCGCAGCGGGTTTCTGGTGACCGCCGCCCGCGATGCCGCCCATGCCCGTCGGATTCTGTCCGGTCTGGAATTTGACCTGATCGTGCTGGACGTAATGATGCCCGGCGAAGACGGTCTGAGCCTGTGTCGCGATTTGCGGTCCCGGCTGCCCACCCCGATCCTGCTGCTGACCGCCAAGGGTGAAACCGCCGAGCGGATCACGGGCCTTGAGGCTGGGGCCGATGATTATCTGGCCAAACCGTTCGAGCCCAAGGAACTGTTGCTGCGGATCAATGCCATTTTGCGCCGCGTTCCCTTGGCCGAGCCCACCGTTGTCCGCCCCAAGGTGCTGAACCTTGGCCCATTGCGGTATGATCTGGACCGGGGCGAGTTGTGGCATGGCGCGTCGCAGGTCCGTCTGACCGCGACCGAGAGCCAGTTGATGCGCATTTTCGCCGCCCGCCCCGGCGAGCCCGTGACCCGCACCCAATTGGTCGAAGAATTGAGCCGGTCCGGGGGCCAGACGCAGGAACGCGCCGTCGATGTGCAGATCACCCGGTTGCGCCGCAAGCTGGAAGGCGACCCAAAGGAACCCCGGTATCTGCAAACCGTGCGCGGGTCGGGATACATGATCGCCCCCGATTGATCCCGATTGATGCCGCGCCCCGCGACGTAAAACCGCCCTTGTTCTTGGCCCGGCATTGCGGTTCCTATGCGTTATGACAACTGCATTGATCACCCACTCCGATTGCCTTGGGCATGTCACCCCGGCAGGGCACCCTGAACAGGTCGCCCGGCTGGAATACGTTCTGACCGCGCTGGAGGGCATGGACCTGTTGCGGGTCAAGGCCCCGATGGCCGCCGACGATGACCTGCTGCGGGTCCATCCCAAACACTATGTGGACGCGGTGCGCGCCGCCGCGCCCGACACCGGATTTCGCAGTCTGGATGCTGACACCCATATGTCGCCGGGCACATTGGCCGCTGCCACCCGGGCCGCTGGGGCCGCTGTGCGCGCCGTCGATATGGTGATGGGGGGCGAGGCCGGAAATGCCTTTGCCGCCGTCCGCCCCCCCGGTCATCATGCCGAACGCGACACCGCGATGGGGTTCTGTTTGTTTGGCACCGTGGCCATTGCCGCCAAATACGCGCTGGACCATCACGGCCTGGCGCGCGTGGCCATCGTGGACTTTGACGTGCATCACGGCAACGGCACCCAGAATCTGCTGGAGGATGACCCCCGCTGTTTGTTCATCTCGTCCCACCAGATGCCGCTGTATCCCGGCACCGGATTTCCCAGCGAAACGGGCGTGGCCGATAATGTGGTCAACCTGCCCCTGTCGGACGGGTCCGGGTCCAAGAAATTCCGCGATCTGTATGAGGCGCAGGTGTTTCCGCGCCTGCTTGCGTTCAAACCCGAACTTCTGCTGATTTCCGCAGGATTTGATGCACACAAGGATGATCCATTGGCCGGGCTGATGTTTCAGACCGAGGATTACGCATGGGTCACAGGCCGGTTGTGCGACGTCGCCGATGCCGTATGTGACGGCCGCGTGCTATCCTGTCTTGAAGGCGGCTATGATCTGGTGGCATTGGCGGCAAGTGCGGCCGCCCACGTTCGCGTATTGAAGGAAAGAAGCCGATGACAGATTTGCCCGTGGCCGACATGACGTTTGAACAGGCGATGAAAGAGCTTGAATCCGTGGTCGGCAAGCTGGAGCGCGGCGATGTCGCGCTGGAGGACAGTATCGCCCTGTATGAACGGGGTGCCGCGCTCAAGGCCCGGTGCGAGGCCAAGTTGAAAGAGGCCGAGGAAAAGGTCGCTCGCATCACGTTCGGAGCCGATGGTGCCCCGGTGGGCACTGCCCCGCTTGACGCTGGCTGATCCGTTTTGACCCGGCAGTTTCCCGAAGTTCTGGCAGCCGCCGCAGCCATGGCGCAGGACCGGATCACGCACGCCCTGACCGGGCAGGCGGGTCCGGTGGCCGACGCCATGCGGTATGCCGTGGCGGGGGGCAAAGGGTTGCGCGCGTTTCTGGTGGCCGAAGGGTGCCGGTTGCATGGCGTCCCGGTGGCGTCTGCCGCCGCCGCGTCTGCTGCCATCGAATGTTTGCATGCCTACAGCCTGATCCACGATGATCTGCCCTGCATGGATGACGACGACCTGCGCCGGGGCCAGCCCACGGTGCATCGCAAATGGGACGAGGCGACCGCCGTTCTGGCCGGGGGACGCCCTGCAAACACTTGCGTTTGAATTGCTCGCCCGGATTGACGCCCCGTTGCCCGCCTATCGCGACCTGATCCTGTCGTTTGCCAAATCCGCCGGGATTGCGGGCATGGTGGGCGGACAGGCCCGCGATATTGCCGCCGAAACCGCCGCCGCCCCCTTGACGCTGGAGGCCATTATCGACCTGCAACGCGGCAAGACGGGGGCCCTGATCGAATGGTCCGCCACCGCAGGCGCCCGATTGGCCCAAGCGGGGATTGATCCGCTGCAAACCTATGGCGAACGGTTGGGCCTTGCGTTTCAGATCTGGGACGATGTTCTGGATATCGAAGGCGACGCCGCCACCGTGGGCAAGGCCGTGGGCAAGGATGCCGGTGCGGGCAAGGCGACGTTCGTGTCCCTGCTGGGGTTGGACGGGGCGAAACGCCGCGCCCGTGACCTCGTGCAGGGGGCGTGTGATGCCCTAGCTGTTTATGATACAAATGCTGACATTTTGTGCGATGCCGCCCGATTTGTCATATCCCGGGACAAGTGATGACCGACAGACCGAACACCCCGATCCTGGACCGCGTGACCGGTCCTGCCGACCTCAAGGGGTTGACCGACGCCCAATTGGTGCAACTGGCCGCAGAGGTTCGCGCCGAAACCATCAGCGCGGTGTCTGTCACCGGGGGGCATCTGGGGGCCGGATTGGGCGTGGTTGAATTGACCGTGGCCTTGCATGCCGTGTTTGACGCGCCCCGCGACAAGATCATCTGGGACGTGTCCCACCAATCCTATCCGCACAAGATATTGACCGGGCGGCGCGACCGGATCCGCACCTTGCGGATGAAAGACGGGTTGTCCGGGTTCACCAAACGCAGCGAATCGCCGTTTGACCCCTTTGGCGCGGCCCATTCCAGCACGTCGATTTCGGCCGCTCTCGGTTTTGCCGTGGCGCGCGATCTGGGCGGTGCCCCGCCGGAAGGGTCCGGCGACGCCATCGCCATCATCGGGGACGGCGCAATGAGTGCCGGCATGGCCTATGAGGCGATGAACAACGCGGGCCATTTGAAAAAACGGTTGTTTGTGATCCTGAACGACAACGAAATGTCGATTGCCCCGCCAGTTGGCGCGATGTCGTCGTATTTGTCCCGTCTTTATGCGGGCGAGCCGTTTCAGGAATTGAAAGCCGCCGCCAAGGGGGCCGTGTCATTCTTGCCCGAACCGTTGCGCGAAGGGGCGCGGCGGGCCAAGGATATGCTCAAACACATGACCGTTGGCGGCACCTTGTTTGAGGAGTTGGGGTTTTCCTATCTTGGTCCCATCGACGGGCACGATATGGACCAATTGCTGGCCGTGTTGCGCACCGTCAAGACCCGTGCGACGGGTCCGATCCTGATCCATGCCATCACTAAAAAGGGCAAGGGATACGCCCCCGCCGAAGCTGCCCGTGACAAGGGGCACGCGACCGGCAAATTCAACGTGGTGACGGGTGAACAGCCCAAGACGCAGACGAACGCCCCCAGCTATACCGCCGTTTTCGCCGATGCCCTGTTGGCCGAGGCCGCCCGCGACCCCCGTATTTGTGCCGTCACCGCCGCAATGCCGGATGGCACCGGCCTGAGCAAATTCATGGACCGCTATGCGTCCCGGTGTTTCGACGTGGGCATTGCCGAACAACATGCCGTGACGTTTTGCGCCGGGTTGGCCGCGGGCGGGATGCGCCCGTTCTGCGCGATCTATTCCACGTTCCTGCAGCGCGGATACGATCAGGTCGTGCATGATGTCGCCATTCAGCGGTTGCCGGTCCGGTTTGCCATTGACCGCGCGGGGCTGGTGGGTGCCGATGGGGCCACCCATGCCGGCGCGTTCGATGTGGCGTTTCTGGCCAATCTGCCCGGTTTTGTGGTGATGGCCGCCGCCGACGAGGCCGAATTGGTGCGTATGGTTGTCACCGCCGCCCGGCATGACAGCGGGCCGATCGCGTTCCGGTTTCCCCGTGGCGAAGGCGTGGGCGTGGACATTCCCGTCAATGCCGAACCGTTGGAAATTGGCCGGGGCCGGATGATCCGCCAAGGCAGCGGCGTTGCCATCCTGTCGTTCGGCACCCGGTTGCAAGAGGTCGAGGCCGCCTGCGACGCGCTGGCCGCCAAGGGGATCACGCCAACCATCGCCGATGCCCGTTTTGCCAAACCGCTGGACCGCGATTTGATTCTGGCCCTTGCCCGCGATCACGACGCGCTGATCACGGTCGAGGAAGGATCGGTGGGCGGGTTTGGGTCCCACGTTGCCCATCTGCTGGCCGAAAACGGCGTGTTTGACCGGGGTCTGAAATACCGCAGCATGGTGTTGCCTGACATTTTCATAGATCAGGCCAACCCCCGCGACATGTATGCCGTCGCGGGCCTGAACGCCGAGGATATAGAGGCCAAGGTGCTGGACGTGCTGGGCGTGGCGGTGGTGGGCAAGCGGGCGTAGGCCCCCCGCATCTGCGCGACTATCGGTTGCCCGATTGCTCTGCTAACCGTTTCTCGATTGCTTCCAGCCGTTGCAGCACCGCATCCCGGTAGCTGTCTGTCGCGGCATTGCTTTCTTCGGAATGGGCGTCTTGCATCGAGTTCACTATGAGACCCACCAGAAGGTTCACGACAGCGAAGGTCGTCATCATGATGAACGGGATAAAGAACGCCCAGGCGTAGGGGTAAACCTCCATCACGGGCCGTACGATCCCCATGGACCAGCTTTCGAGTGTCATCACCTGGAACAGGGTATAGGCTGATTGCCCGAGGTCGCCGAACCAGTCCGGGAACAGGGCGCCGAACAGTTTGGTGGCGATGACGGCCCCAATGTAAAAGATGATACCCATCAGCAGGAACACCGACCCCATGCCAGGCAAGGCTGTGATGAACCCCTCGACCACCCGGCGCAGGCGCGGCGCGGCCGATATGACCCGCAACACCCGCAAAACGCGCAGTGCCCGCAAGACCGCGAACCCTTGCCCCGCCGGGACCAGCGCGATGCCGATGATCGTGATATCAAACAGGTTCCACCCGGACCGAAAGAAACGCCCGCCTTGCGCGAACAGTTTTGCCCCGATCTCGGCCACGAAAATTATCAGGCAGGCGGTATCAAGGGCGATAATCCAACTGCCCCATTGCGTCATAACCTCGTCCGAGGTTTCCAACCCCAACAGGACGGCGTTGAACAGGATCACCGCAAGGATAAGGTTGTTGACCAAGGGCTTGTCCAGCCAAAGGCCGATACGATCGCGGAGTGTCATGTTGGTCCTGTCGGTTTGATTTTGCCAGATATGGGGGCGCGGTGGTGGGCCGCAAGGTCAATTTTGGCCGCCGTCGTGTCCTTTGGCGTTCTCATCGGGCCAGGAGCATCATGGATCAAACACGAAATGGGACTTGACGACCGGGGGAGTGGCACCGTCCCATACCACGCGACCCATAGGAGGCCCCCCATGATCCGTCCTGTTTTGATCTACCGCTGGACCGTGTTCCTGCTCGCGGCGTTTTATGTGAACCGGATGGTCTTGTTCGGGGATTTTGACGGGTTTGGCGGGCCGTTCCGGTATTTGACGATCTGGGCGTTGTTGGGGTCGTTTTTTGTGGCATCCCGGATGCTGTCCCTCACCGAAGGGCGCAGCGCGCGGCGGTGGGATGGTGCGGTGGGGGCTGTCGCGGTGTTGAATGCCATGGTCGTGTTTTTGTATTGGCGATTGTATTTCGCCGATCCCACATCCGTCACGCAAGACGGCCAATTGGGCGCGTGGTGGAAGGAATATTACCTGCACCTGCTAGGCCCCCTGCTGCAATGGATTGACGCGCTGGTGGTCCGCCGATCCTTTCGGCGCTTTGGCGCGTCCATTCTGACCCTGTTTGGCGTTATTGGTGCCTATGTCCTGTGGATCGAGGGCGTTGTTGGCCCGATGAACCCGACCCCATCGGGCAGCGTCACCAGCGGGTTGCCGTATCGGTTTCTGAACAACCTGCCGTGGGACGGGCGGGCCGGATTCTATGTCACCAATATCGTGGTTGCCGTGGTCCTGCTCTGTGTCTTTACCGCGCTGGCGTGGGCGATCCGGCGGATGTTTCCAACGCCAGAAGCGCACGAAGCCCGGCCCGGTAATCCGGGTATTTCAACACCACACCCAGATCGGTCTTGATCCGATCGTTCCGGACCTTCTTGCTCTCGGCATAAAAACTGCGGGCCATGGGGGTCATGTCGGCGGTTGCAAAATCCTCGGCGGGGGGGATGGGCAGGCCCAGCAGTTCGGCGGCATAGGCGATCACGTCTTCGGGCGGGGCCGGGTCATCGTCGCAGACGTTATAGGCGGTGCCGGGGTTGGGCCGCGCGATGGACGCCGCCAGAACCTGTGCGATGTCGTCCAAATGGGTCCGGCTGAACACTTGGCCGGGTTTGAGGATGCGCCGCGCCGTGCCCTGCCGCACCTTTTCAAACGGGCCGCGACCGGGGCCATAGATGCCCGCCAGCCGAAAGATGTGCAGGGGCAGGCCGGGAATGGCGGCCCAATCCGCCTCGGCCCGGACCCGCGCCATGCCGCGCGTGGTGGAAGGGGACAGGGGGCTGTCTTCGTCCACCCAGTCGCCGTTGTGGTCGCCATAAACCCCCGTGGTGGACAAATACCCGACCCAGTGGAATTGGGCCGCGCGGGCCGCGATTTCGTCTCTGACAAGGCCCAGAACGGGGTCACCGTCATCATCCGGTGCCGCCGAAATCAACAGATGCGTGGCCGCGTCCAGCACCGGAATGATGTCGCCGCCCGGCCAGACGATGCCGGTGATCCCATCGGCGGTCAGCCGTGCTGCCTTGTCCGGGCTGCGGGTGGTGCCGGTGATGTGCCAGCCTTGGGGATGCAGGATGCGGGCCAGACCCTGCGCGGAATAGCCGTGCCCGAACGAGAGCAGGGTGGGGGTGGCTGCGGGTGTCATCGGGGCGTCGGACCTTTTGCCGGGGCGGTTCTCTACTATCGCACCATATCCGCCGTGCCGCCGCAATCGCAGGTTTTCATCCTGTCGTCGCGTCCCGTGGGTTGGGACCATGCGGAACTGTCTTGCGGCTGTTGCCCAAGTGGTGTCAGATTCGGAAATGGAACCATATGCCCCCCATCCCCCATTGTCGCAGGCGCCACCGGATCAATTGTCCGTCCGCCATCGTTTTGACGTCCCACAGGTGACCCCATGAATTTTACCGATCCTGCAACCGGCATTGTGTCGCCCGTTGTGCCCGCCCCCGAAACCTTCCGCGATCCGGCTGCCGCCGTGGTCCGGTTGGAGGAGTTGTATCAAACCGCCGTCCGGTTCCTGTCCGCCGAATTCGCGCGGGCCATTGCCAGTGGCAAGCCCGCGTCGCGGTTCCGCGCGTTTTATCCGGAAATCCGGTTGGTCACGACCAGCTTTGTCACCGTGGACAGCCGGTTATCATTTGGCCATGTGTCCCAGCCGGGGATCTACTCCACAACGGTCACCCGCCCGGACCTGTTTGCCAGCTATCTGCGCCAACAGATCGGTCTGTTGATCCAGAATCACGATGTTGCCGTAACCGTGGGTGCGTCCGATACCCCAATGCCGGTGCATTTCGCGGTGGCCAATAATGCCGGCCTGACCGTGCCCCAAGAAGGTGCGTCCGAATTCACGCTGCGCGATGTGTTTGATGTGCCCGACCTGAACACCACGCACGACGACATCGTCAACGGCTATGGGTTCACCTATCCCGACGGGTCGCACCCCTTGGCCCCGTTTACCGCGCAACGGGTGGATTATTCGCTGGCCCGGTTGCAGCATTATACCGCGACCAAGGCCGAGCATTTCCAGAACCACGTTCTGTTCACCAACTACCAGTTCTATGTCGAAGAGTTCGAGGCCTTTGCCCGCCTGATGCTGGCCGACCCCGACAGCGGCTATGTCGGGTTTGTCGGTCCCGGCAATATCGAGATCACGTCGCCCGATACCCCGCTGCCTGCGCCGCCGAAACTGCCGCAGATGCCCACCTACCACCTCAAGCGCGAAGGGGGCGGCGGCATCACCCTTGTCAATATCGGGGTGGGTCCGTCCAACGCGAAAACCGCGACCGACCATATCGCCGTCTTGCGCCCGCATGCGTGGCTGATGGTTGGCCACTGTGCCGGGTTGCGCAACAGCCAGCGGTTGGGGGATTTCGTTCTGGCCCACGCCTATCTGCGTGAGGACAAGGTGCTGGACGACGATTTGCCGCTGTGGGTGCCGATCCCGGCGCTGGCCGAGATTCAAATCGCGCTGGAAACCGCCGTGGCCGGGGTGACCGAACTGAACGGGTATGAATTGAAGCGGGTCATGCGGACCGGGACCGTCGCAAGTGTGGACAACCGCAACTGGGAATTGCGCGATCAAAAGGGTCCGGTGCAGCGATTGTCGCAATCGCGTGCCATCGCGCTCGACATGGAAAGCGCCACAATCGCGGCCAACGGGTTCCGGTTCCGGGTGCCTTATGGGACGTTGTTGTGCGTGTCCGACAAACCGCTGCATGGCGAGTTGAAGCTGCCGGGGATGGCGTCGGATTTCTATAAAACGCAGGTGGCGCGCCATCTGATGATCGGTATTCGCGCGATGGAGCGCCTGCGCGATATGCCGCTGGAACGCATCCACAGCCGCAAGTTGCGCAGTTTTGAAGAAACCGCGTTCCTGTAGCCCAAAAAATATCCATCAAAATGCGCGAAAGCGTCATGCAGGGGCCCACAAATAGTTGTGGTGACCTACAACATACCGTTACATAGCAGGGTATGAGGCCCTATATCGGGCAATAATAGGGAGACCAGTAAAATGGCAAAACCAATGACCAAGGCACAGCTTGTTGCCGCACTTGCCGATGCAACCGCGTCCGACAAGAAATCCGCAGCCGCGTCGCTGGACGCGCTGATCGCGATCATCACCAAGGAAGTGGGCGGCGGCGGTGCTGTCACGCTTCCCGGTATCGGCAAGATCTATTGCCGTGAACGCCCCGAGCGGATGGTGCGCAACCCCGCCACCAACGAACAGATCAAGAAGCCGGCCGACAAGGTCGTCAAGATGGTCATCGCCAAGGCACTCAAGGACAGCGTGAACGGCTGATCTTGCGCCCGATGCATGGATAAGAAAGGGTCGCCCCGACAGGCGGCCCTTTTTACATTTCAGGACAGACCGATGGATATTCGCGCGATTGGGATGGGGTTGGCGTTTGCGCTGATGTGGTCATCTGCCTTTACCTCGGCGCGGGTGATTGTGGAGTATGCCCCGCCGTTGCACGCGCTGGCCCTGCGGTTTTTGATTTCAGGCCTTATTGGTGTCGGTATCGCGGCGGCCTTGGGCCAGTCCGCCCGCCTGACCCGCGCGCAATGGAAGGCCACGGTGATCTTTGGCATTTGCCAGAACGCGCTCTACCTCGGCCTCAACTTCGTGGCGATGCAGACGATTGAGGCGTCGCTGGCTGCGATCATCGCGTCAACCATGCCGTTGCTGGTGGCACTGGCGGGATGGTTGATTTTCCGGGACCGGCTGCGCCCGCTGGCGATGGCTGGATTGCTGGCCGGGGTGGTCGGTGTCGCGTTGATCATGGGGGCGCGGTTTGGTGGCGGTGTGGATGTTTACGGTGTCGTGCTGTGCGGGATCGGGGTCGTGTCCCTGACTGTGGCAACATTGGCGGTGCGGGGCGCATCCTCGGGCGGCAATTTGTTGATGATCGTGGGCCTGCAAATGTTTGTGGGGAGCGCCATTTTGTGGCCCCCCGCCCTGTTGCTGGAAACCGCACAGGTGACATGGACATGGCAATTGATCGTGGCCTTTGCCTATACCACCATCGTGCCGGGGCTGGCCGCCACGTTTGTCTGGTTCCTGTTGGTCAGCCGGATCGGGGCCGTTCGCGCCGCCACTTTCCATTTCCTGAACCCGTTTTTCGGGGTGGCCATTGCCGCGGTTTTGCTGGGCGAACAACTGGGCATGTTTGACGTTCTGGGCGTTGTCATCATCGCGGCGGGCATTCTGGCCGTGCAGATGTCGAAACAAAAGCCTACGGGAATGTGACGGCCGTTCACCGGTTTGTTGGCTGACAGGGCACGCGCCCCGCGCCATGGTGCGGCCATGGATTTGGTTCTTGGATATGTTGCGGGTCTGTTGACCCTGATAAACCCCTGCGTTCTGCCGGTGTTGCCAATCGTATTGGCCACCGCGATGCAAACCAACCGCTGGGGGCCGGTCGCATTGGCCGCGGGCATGAGCCTGTCGTTTGTCGTGGTCGGCCTGAGCGTGGCGGTGTTTGGCCGGGCGGTTGGCATTGACGATGTGATGATTTCGCGGGTCGGCGCGGTGATGATGGTGGCGTTTGGCCTCGTCCTGCTGATCCCGCGCGCCTCGGCTGGCTTCGCGATGGTCACGGCGGGCGTTTCGGCTAATGCAGACACTGGTTTTGACCGCATCGACCGGAGCAGCCTGCGCGGTCAGGCCTTGGGCGGGGCGTTGTTGGGGGCGGTCTGGGTGCCTTGCGTCGGGCCGACATTGGGCGGCGCGATTGCACTTGCCTCGGCCGGGCAAAGCGTGGGCTGGGCCGGTGCGATCATGGCCAGTTTCGCGTTGGGCATATCGACCGTCATTCTGGCGCTGGCCTATGGCGCGCAATCGGCCATCCGGGCGCGGCGCGATGCCTTGCGCGGGTTGGCCATGCGCGCCCGCCCGGTCATGGGTGCGGTTTTCATCCTGACCGGTCTCGCGATCTGGTTTCACTGGTTTCAGGCGGCCGAGATTTGGTTGCTGGATACGCTTCCCTATTGGCTACAGGACCTGTCGGTCCGTTTTTGAAAGGTTATCCCCATGCTGCACCGTCGTTCGTTTCTGGTGACCACCGCCGCCGCCTTGTTTACCCCGCTGTCGCTGCGGGCGGCGGGCCTGCCTTATACCCCCGGTCTGGTCGATGACCGGCTGGCGGCGGGCGAAACCGTGTTTGTCGATTTTTACGCCGAATGGTGTTCCACCTGCCGCGCCCAAAGCCGGGTGATCGACAGTTTGCTGGAAGCCCGGCCCGATTATGCCGCCGCGATGACCTTTATCCGGGTGGATTGGGACACCTACCAGAACGACCCCCTGACCCTGCGGTTGCAGGTGCCGCGCCGGTCCACGCTTGCGGTGCTGAAAGGCGACGAACGGCTGGGGATGATTGTGGCGGGCACATCACAGCGGGATATTCAGGCGTTGATGGAAATCGGGCTGGCCGCCGCGACCGCCTAAAGCAGATAAAACAGCAACCCGGACACGGTGAAAAACGCGCCCACGGTGGCGGCCAGCAGTGCCATGGCCGCCAACCCCTGATGGCCGGCGTCTTGTGCGATCAGCGCGTAGACCCCGAACATCGGCATCGCCGCCGAC
>JBGSIZ010000268.1:0-10256 GCA_041742255.1 Marivivens sp.
CAGCACGATATCGGCGGCCAACCCCCGCAGCGCGTCCAGACACGCCAGCCGAAGGCCCGCCGCCCGCACCCATGTCCCCGACAACAGTTTGAATTCTTCCGCGATCCGCCCGTCAAACCGCAGGCCCAGCGCGGGCGTGTCGGGGTCGATCCAGCAGACGGCATCGCCTGTCAACAGATACCCTTCGTCGTCAAAGGCTTCGGCGGTTTTGTCTGGCGCGTTGTGATAGCCGGGCGTGATCGACGGCCCCTTGACCCGGACCTCGGCCCGACCACCGGCGTTTCCATCGGCATCGGGCAACAGTTTCAGGGTCACCCCCGCCACGGGCACCCCAATGACCCCCGATTGCGTGGTCTGTTCATGCTGGATCAAACAGCACGGCGCGGTTTCGGTCAGCCCCCAGGACGAGGTGAACAGGGGCAGTTCCCCCCGGACCGTCTGCGCCATTTCCAACAGGTCCGCCCAGACATCTTGTGGCAGGCTGGCACCCGCGTAAAACAGCATATCAAGGTCCTGGAAATACCGTTGCCGCAGGCCAGCGTCGGTTTTCATCGCGTCGCGCACCTGTTGAAACCCGACGGGCACGTTGAACGCGATGGTGCCCGTCACCAGCCCAAGGTTTTCCAGCGTCCGCGCCGCCAGGGCCGGGGTCGGTTTGCCATCGTCGATATACAACGCGCCGCCATTGGCCAGCATCATGTTGAAATTATGCGAGCCGCCAAAAACGTGGTTCCACGGCAACCAGTCCACAATGCGCGGTGGTTGCCGGGTCAGGAACGGCAGGGCCACCTGCAACTGCGCCTGATTGGTGCACATCATCCGGTGCGTGGTCACTACCCCCTTGGGCTGCGACGTGCTGCCGGACGTCATCAGGATCTTGGCCACCGTGTCCGGGCCAATGTCCGCATGGGCGCTGTCAACATCGCCCGTGGCCCGCAACAGGTCCGGCATGGTCGCATCCGTCAACCGCTGCATCCCGTCAAAACACGGCAGATCAAGGGCTGCGGCAAAGCGGGGGCTGTCGGCATAGACCATGCCGGGGCGGGTCACGGCGGCGACATGGGCCAGTTGCCCGTGGGCCGCCGGGATCAACCCGTATTGTTCGGCCACAGGCACCACCGGGACACCGACATATTGCGCGGCCAACGCCAAAAGGCCATGATTGACACTGTTCCCCGAGATGATCAGCAACGGGGTGTCGGGCGTCAACCCCCGGTCCAGCAGACCCGCCGCCAACGCGCGCACCTGTTCCAGCGCCTGCGCATAGGTCACCGTCCGCCACCCCGCCCCGGACCGTTCCGCCAGAAACACCGCATCCGGCGTTTGCGCGGCCCAGTGGTGCAACCAGTCCGTGGTGCGATCCACAACCGGGCCAAGCGGCCAATCGGTCGTCACGATCACCGCCCCATCGGGCCGGGTCGTGCGCGTGATCTTATGCGCGCGGTAGGGTCCGGCGGTCATTGTCGCGTCTCCCGTTCAATTCAATGGTGCGCAGGGTCTGCGCGAGTGTGTCCTTGTCCTGTGCCGTCATGCCTGCACACATCCGGGCATCATGGTCCGCCACGGCACCCCGCGCCTTGTCCAGAACGCGGCGACCCAGCAGGGTCAGCCGCAGGTCATAGGCGCGGCGGTCATCCGTGGCGCGGTCCCGCACGATCAGGTCGGCGCGTTCCAGTTCATCCACGATCAACACCAGATTGGGCCGCTCAATGGCCAACACATCCGCCAGAGCCGATTGCCGCAGGCCGCTATGCGCCCCGATGACCGCTAGCGCCGAAAACGTCACCATCCGCAGGCCGAACGGCTGCAAAGTCGCGTTCAGATCGGCCTGAATGGCGTTGAACGCGCGTTTCATCGCATAGCCGGCAAACACCCGCAGGCTGTCATCGGGCGCGGTCATTCCCGGAACCGGGGGCTGCGTTTTTCCAGAAATGCCGCCAATCCTTCGCGGGCGTCCGGGCTGGATTGGGCAAGGGCGGCGCACAGGCTTTCGGTGAACAGCCCGTCCTGTTTGGACATATCCTCGATCCGGGCAATCGCCTGAATCATCAGGTAATTGGACAAGGGCGCGTTGCCTGCGATCTGATGGGCGAGCGTGCGGGCCAGACCCAGCGCCTCGCCCTCGCCCACGGCATAGTGGGTCAGGCCCAGCCGCAGACCATCCTCGGCCCCATATTTGCGGCCCGTCAGCATCATTTCGATCATGCGGTCAGCCCCAAGGATGCGGCCCACCCGCACCGTCGCCCCGCCACCCACGAAAATCCCCCGCCGCCCTTCGGGCAGTTGAAAGATGGTCGAGGGTTCTGCGATGCGCACATGGGTGGCAGTCGCCAGTTCAAGCCCCCCGCCGATCACGGCCCCTGACATCGCAGACACCACCGGAAGCCCCCCAAACTGGATCGTGTCCAGCGTCCGGTGCCAGCCCCGCGAATGATAGATGCCCTGTTCGGCGTCCCGTTCCACATGTTCGGCAAGGTCCAGCCCGGAACAGAAATGCCCCGCCGTGCCCGTCAGGATCGCGACCTTGACCCCTTTGGGCGGGGCCACGAAAAACGCGCCGATCTCGGCCAAAAGGCTGTCGGACATGGCGTTGCGTTTTTCGGGTCGGTTCATCGTCAGGGTGGCGACGGGGCCTTCAATGTCTATGTCAACGTGGCGCATCAGGGTCACCGTGGGGGCAGGCGCACGGCGCCATCCAACCGGATGACGGTGCCGTTAAGATAAGGATTTTCAACGATGTCGCCGACCAGCCGCCCGAATTCCGCCGGATCGCCCAACCGGGCGGGAAACGGGATGTTGGCGGTGATCTTGGCGGTCACCTCGTCGGGGAGGCTCTCCATCATGGGGGTGCGGAACAGGCCCGGCGCGATGGCCATGACCCGTATCCCCGTCTGCGCGAATTCACGGGCGGCGGGCAGGCACATGGACGCAATCGCCCCCTTGGACGCCGCATAGGCGGATTGGCCAACCTGCCCATCCTCATACGCGGCGGACGTCGTGTTGATGATGACCCCGCGTTCGCCCGTATCCAGCGGCGGGGCGGCCTGCATGGCGCGGGCGGCAAAAGACATGATGTGGTAGCTGCCCAGCAGATTGACCCGGATCACCCGTTCAAACGTGTCGATCGACAGTTTACCTTCGCGCCCGACGATCCGGGCGGCCAGCCCGATGCCCGCACAACTGACCGCGATGCGGGGGTGGGTGTCGAAATGGTCCATCGCCTCGGCGACGGCGGCTTGCACCTGATCGGCATCGCCCACGTCCACCCGCACGGCGAACCCGCGAATGTCGGCGGCAACAGAGGTGGCCCGGACCAGATCATAGTCCAGCACCGCGACCAGCGCGCCGTGTGCCGCAAGATACCGGGCCGTGGCCGCACCCAAACCGCTGCCCCCGCCCGTGACAAGCGCCAGTTTGCCGTTGATCTGCATATCGCCTCCTCCCAGATTAGATATGATATATAATCATTATCTTTAGTAACTATTTTCGGTTTTCTCAAGCCGTTTTGCGGCACCCGTCATGGCAACAAGAACAAGGTGATCGCCGGAAACATCACAAGGATGATGACCCGCACGATGTCGGATGCCACGAAATACATCACCGCCTTGTAGGTTTCGATCATCGGGGTGGATCGGTCCATCGCATTGATAATGAACAGGTTCATCCCCACAGGCGGGGTTATCAACCCAACCTCGACCACGATCAGCACCAGAATCCCGAACCAGATCGCCACATGTTCCGGCGACATCCCGAAATCCAGCGCGGACACCACCGGGAAAAAGATCGGAATGGTCAGCAAGATCATCGACAGGCTGTCCATCAGGCACCCAAACACCAAATAGAACACAAGGATGATGGTCAGAACCGTCATCGGGCTGAAACCTTGGGTCACGACCCAGTTCGACAATTCCTGCGGCACCTGCGTTTGCGCCAGAAACCCGTTGTAGAACCCCGCCCCCAGCACGATGAAAAAGATCATCGCGGTGGCCCGCGCGGTCACGGTGAAACTTTCCCCCAAGGTGGTCCATGTCAGACCGCCGTTCAGATAGGCGATCAACCCGGTGCCCAGCGCGCCCACGGCAGCCCCTTCGGTGGGCGTGAAAATCCCGCCATAGATGCCGCCCACCACGGCCACAAACACCACCAGAACGGGCCAGACCGCCACCAGCGCGCGGAACCGTTCGGCATAGGGCACACGGGGCCGGATGCCCGCGCTGCCCGGATTGACCCGCACATAGATCGAGATCGTCAGGATATACCCGACGGCCGCCAGAATACCGGGGATGAACGCCGCCAGAAACAGTTTGGCAATATTCTGTTCGGTGAGGATGGCGTAAATCACCAACACGACGGACGGCGGGATCAGGATGCCCAATGTGCCCCCCGCCGCCAGCGCCGCCGTCGAAAACCCACCAGCATAGCCATACTTGCGCAATTCGGGCAGGGCCACGCGCGACATCGTGGCGGCAGTGGCCAACGACGATCCGCAGATCGACCCGAACCCGGCACAGGCCCCGATGGCCGCCATGGCCACGCCGCCTTTGCGATGGCCCAACCAGCCCTCGGCGGCCTTGAACAACGCCTGCGACAACCCGCCCAGCGTTGCAAAATGCCCCATCAGCAGAAACATCGGCACGATGGACAAGGAATAGTTGGAAAACGATCCATAGCTTTCCGACTTCAGCTTGGCCAAGGCGATATTGGGGCTGCCCCCGTTCAACAGCGTGATGCCGACAAAGCCCGCCACGAACATCGCCAGCCCGATGGGCACCCGCAGGAAAATCAGCACCATCAGGGCCGGAAACGACCACAGCCCGATTTCAAGATTGGTCAATGATCTGCCCCTTGTTCATCGGCCAGCAGGGTCCGGCCCGTTGCCGCCTCGGCGGTGCGCACGCCCGCCATGTAAATCGACACAACCGCCGTCACGGTCGCCCCCAAGAGTGCGCCCGCGTAGCCCCACCACACCGGAAACTGCAACAAGAGCGAGGTCTGACCCGACCGTGCCTTGCTTGCCAGTCCTTCGTTCAATTGCACCGCGATCACGACCAGGGCGGCGGCGAAAACCCATTCGATCACCATGCGCAGCACCAAACGGGTGCGCCGGGGCAACCAATCCGTGAAAATATCCACCGAGGCATGCCCGTTCGTCATCTGGGCCAGCGGCAGGAAGGCAAAGATGGTAAATGCCATGCCCGCCTCCAGCAGTTCGACATCGCCCTTGATCGGGCCGATGCCCAGCCCGAGCAGCCACGTCGCCACCCCGCCCGCAACCGCGTCATAATGCAGGACCGTGTTCAACGTCCGCCCGACAATCGACGCGCAGGTGATGAGGATCAGCGCGCACAGCGTGATGCCCCCAAGGATGGCCATGACGCGGGCAAGCCAAAGGAATGTGCGGTGCATGTCCTGCGCCCCTTGTCCCGGTTGAAACTGTGGAAAAAGGGGGCCGCGCCGAAGTTTTTGGCGCGGCCCCGGTCACATCTGCCAGACCTAGTTGGCGGCGGTGTATTCGGCCATCAACGCGCGGGCCTGATCAATCCGGGCCTGACCGTCGATACCTTTGGCGGCCATATCGGTGACCCATGTGCCATAGATCGGTTCGACCAGATCGCGCCATGCCTGCGCATCGGCCTCGGACACGGTGATGATGTTGTTCCCCAGATCAACGGCAATCTGCCGCGCGGGCGCATCCGCATCGGCCTGCGTCCCCCCGGCGAACACCGAGAAATCAAGACCGGAGTTCTGGTCGATCACCGCCTTCAGGTCATCGGGCAGGCTGTCGTACTTGTCCTGATTCATCACCATCACAAAGGTCAGGGTATAGAGTGCGGGACCCTCGAATTCGGTGTGGTTCTGGACCAGTTCCGCCACCTTGAGCGAGGTCGTGACCTCCCACGGGATGGTGGTGCCGGTGATGACACCTTTGGACAGGGCCTCGGACACGGCGGGGACGGGCATCCCCACGGGTTCTGCGCCGGTCAGCTCCAGCAATTGGTTCACCAGACGCGACCCGCCGCGGATTTTCATACCCTGAAGGTCGGACGGCTGCGTCACCGGAGTTGCGGTGTGAAACGCGCCCGGCCCATGAACCCATGTGCCCAGCATTTTCACATCGGCGAATTCGGTCGATGCCATGTGTTCTTCGTACATCTTCCAGTAGGCGTAAGAGGCCGCGCGCGAATCTGCCACCATGAACGGCAGCTCGAACACTTCGGTGGTCGGGAAACGGCCAGGCGTATAGCCCACCACGGTCCAGCCAATATCGGCGATCCCGTCCACAACCTGGTCATACAGTTCGGGCGGGGTGCCACCCAGCGACATACCGGCATAGCGTTCAACCTTGATCCGGCCATTCGAATCCGCCTCGACCTTGTTGGCCCAGACATCAAGGATCAGCGTCGGCACGGCGGCCTGCGCGGGCAGGAAATGCTCCAGCTTGAGCACAACCTCCTGCGCGAACGCGCTGGTGGCAGTAAGCGCGGCAAAGGCCACCCCGCCCATAATTCCAAAAACTGTTCTGCGTTGGGTCATGTCATATCCTCCCAGTGACCTGATCTATTCCCCCGCAGGCGTTCAAGGCGCGGGGGGGCGTCTGTGTATTTCGGCGTTTTGTCTCGGTGTGCCTGCCTCGCGGGACGCGGCACACCGAATCTCTCCCAGATAGGTATGATGCATAACTAAATTAGGTTGTCACCGGTTTTCGGAGATCGGCCCAACAATCGGGTCCGGATCACTCTGCGTCCGGTTGTTGGCTGGGATGCGCCGCCGCGAACGCCGGGGTATCGGCACAGGCCGCCGCAATCGCCCGCAACCGGGGCATACCCACCAAGGGGACGCCAAACCGTTCCGCCGAATACATCTGTGGCGCCAGATACACATCCGCCAGCCCCGGCGCATCACCAAAGGCAAAGCGGGTGTCGGGGTGCTGTGCCAGTAACCCCTCGCACGCCGCCAACCCCTCGCCGATCCAGCGGTGCAGCCAATCCCGACGGGCGGCGTCCGACACACCCAATGTCCCGGTGAGATACTCCAGCACACGCAGATTTTGCAGGGGCTGAATGTCACAGGCGATGGCGGCACAAAACGCCCGGACCTGCGCCCGCGCCACAGGATCGCGGGGCAGCAAGGGCGGGTCCGGATACACCTCCTCCAGCCATTCCAGAATGGCGGGCGATTGGGTCAATGTGACACCGTCCACCGCCAACGCAGGCACCAGCATTTGCGGGTTTTTGGCCTTGTAAGTGTCTGTTTTCTGCTGCCCGCCATCACGGATCAGATGGACAGGATGGAACACCGGATCAACCCCCTTGATCCCAAAGGCGATCCGGCACCGATAGCTGCTGGAGGATCGGAAATACCCCCAGAATTCCATCATTCCGGGTCCGTCAGGGTCAGTCTGACAGGGGCCAACCCGTCAATCCCGCCAGTCATCACATCGCCCGGCCCCACCGGACCCACACCTGCCGGGGTGCCGGTCAGGATCACGTCACCCGGTTGCAAATGGTAATAGCCCGACAAATGGCTGATGATTTCGGGCACGGACCAGACCATATCGGACAACTGGGCGTCCTGCCGGACCACGCCATTCACCGCCAGATGAATCCGACGATCCCCCAACGCGCCCACCTGCGCCACCGGGGTCAGTGCGCCGAACACGGCGGAATTCTCGACATCTTTGCCCAGATCCCACGGGCGGCGGTGATCCTTGGCATCCTGTTGGCGGTCGCGCCGGGTCATATCAAGCCCGCAACCATAGCCAAACACAACCGCCCCGGCCTGATCCACGGGCACCCGGAATGCGGGCGCACCGATGGCAACGACCATTTCCATCTCATAATGAAAATTGGCCGTGCCCGGCGGATAGGGCACCACGGACCCGCTGGCACAGGTGGCCTGCGGGGTCTTGGTGAAATACCACGGCGCCTCTCGGTCCACCTCGCCCCCCATTTCGGCGGCATGGGCGGCATAGTTGCGTCCGACGCAGAAAATACGGTGCACGGGAAACAGGGCATCGGTGCCCACAACGGGAATGGTGTTGATCCGGGGTGCCGGAAACAAGAATGGCATGGCGTGACGTCCTGACAGGATATTCCTGACCCGGACCCTAGCCCACAACGGCACGGCGGCGAAAGGGCCGCGCGCCCGATGCGGTGCGGTCCTTGCCGTCGTCGTGTCTTGTGGAAAATGGTGAGCCGGTCGGGATCCGAACCCGAGACCTACTGATTAAAAGTCAGTTGCTCTACCAGCTGAGCTACCGGCCCCCATTGGCGCGCTGCATAGAAAGGACCGCGCACAGGGTCAACCCTTAAATGCATATGGCCCAAAATGCATCCCGTCTGGATTTGTCGGGCAGGCTTGGCTATATGCGCCGGATGCACGCACGCCGGGATATTGGCCTGCCCTTCATGAAGATGCACGGGCTTGGCAACGACTTTGTCGTGATTGACGAACGGGACACCGGGCCCGCCGTCGATGCCGTGCTTGCCATGACCCTCGCGGACCGGCACCGGGGGGTTGGGTTTGACCAACTGGCAACGATCACCGCCGGGGGCAATGCAGACCTGCATCTGACATTCTGGAACGCGGACGGCAGCCAATCGGCGGCCTGCGGCAACGCGACCCGGTGCATCGCGCGCTGGGAAATGGATCGCACGGCCAAATCCGGGCTGACCATCACCACCGACCGGGGCACCCTGTTTGCGCGCGACCTTGGCGATGGCCTGACCGCCGTAAACATGGGCGCGCCGCAACTGGAGTGGCAGGACATCCCGCTGTCCCACGCAATGGACACGCTGCACCTGCCCATCGACGGCGCGCCCACGGCCACGGGCATGGGCAACCCGCATTGCACGTTCTTTGTGGACGATGCGGCGGCAGTGGATCTGTCCGCGCTTGGGGCCAGAATGGAACATCACCCGCTGTTTCCACAGCGCACGAACGTGCAGTTTGCGAGCGTAATCGGACCAGACCACCTGCGGATGCGGGTCTGGGAACGGGGCGTCGGGGAGACTCTTGCCTCGGGATCATCGTCCTGTGCCACGGCGGTGGCTGCGCATCGGCGCGGGCTGACCGGGCGGGCAGTCCAGATTGATCTGGACGGCGGCACCCTGTTGGTGGACTGGCGCGATGATGGGGTCTGGATGTCCGGCCCCACCGCGCATGTGTTTGACGGGATTTGGCGGGGATGACTGCCGCACCCGTCTTTTCCACGCATGGATGCAGGCTCAACGCCTACGAATCCGAGGCGATGAAGGAACTGGCCACCGCCGCCGGCCTGACCAATGCGGTGATCGTGAACACCTGCGCCGTGACAGCCGAGGCCGTGCGCAAGGCCAAACAGGATATCCGCAAACTGCGCCGTGCCCATCCGGATGCGCCCATTATCGTGACGGGCTGCGCGGCCCAAACGGAACCCGCCACCTTTGCCGCCATGCCCGAGGTGACGCGGGTCATCGGCAACACCGAGAAAATGCAGCCCGAAACATGGGCGCGCCTGACGCCAGACCTGATCGGCACGACGGAACCGGTGCTGGTGGACGATATCCTGTCGGTGCGGGAAACGGCAGGGCACCTGATCGACGGGTTCGGGCGGCACCGGGCCTATGTGCAGGTGCAAAACGGGTGCGACCACCGCTGCACGTTTTGCATCATCCCCTATGGCCGGGGCAATTCGCGGTCGGTGCCTGCAGGCGTGGTCGTGGACCAGATCAAACGGCTGGTGGACAAGGGGTTTCTCGAGGTCGTGCTGACGGGAGTTGACCTGACATCCTGGGGCGGCGACCTGCCCGGCACCCCGCGTCTGGGCGATCTGGTGATGCGGATCCTGCGGCTGGTCCCCGACCTGACCCGCCTGCGGATCAGCAGCATCGACAGCATCGAGGCGGATGACAACCTGATGCAGGCCATCGCCACCGAACCCCGGTTGATGCCTCACCTGCACCTGTCGCTGCAATCGGGCGACGACATGATCCTGAAACGGATGAAACGGCGGCACCTGCGCGACGACGCGATCCGGTTTTGCCAGGACGCCCGCAAACTGCGCCCTGACATGACCTATGGGGCCGACATCATCGCCGGTTTCCCGACGGAAACCGACGCGATGTTCCAGAACTCGTTGGCGCTTGTGACCGATTGCGACCTGACATTCCTGCACGTCTTTCCCTATTCCGCGCGCACCGGCACGCCCGCGGCGCGGATGCCTGCGGTGAACGGGGCCACAATCAAATCCCGCGCGGCGCGACTTCGGGGCGCGG
>JBGSIZ010000269.1:0-7608 GCA_041742255.1 Marivivens sp.
GCGCCGTGCGCGTCATAGGCGCACCCACCCACCAGATCTTCGGACACATCGAAATGGATCGACCGCTTGTCCCCATACCAACCGATGATGCGCTTTACTTCGGTCATGACCTCGGGGCCGATGCCGTCACCGGCGAGGATCAGGAGGGACGGGTTCGACATGGCGATGTTCCTTGGCTGAAAACGGGTTGGTGTCGCGTATCGGTTTGGGCTGCAATGGTCAAGAAACCAACGGGCGCAGGCCAGCCGCCAACAAGTCCCAAACCCGCCGGATCCTGGGGGTGTGGCGCATCGCCTGATGGGCGGTCAACCACACGGGCAGGACGGGCAGGGGGAACGGCAGATCAACCTGGATCATGTCCGGATCGCGCCGACCCATATGCGCCTGTGCAAACCCGATCCCGTTGCCCGCCCGCACCAATTGCCAATAGGTTTCGTTGTCATCGCACCGGACCTTGAACCAATTGCGGTCCACGTCGAACCCGGCGGCCCGGAACCCGTCCACAATCGCGCTGTTGCGGTCGTAGCCCACAACGTCATGCGCCATGACCTCGGCCGGGGTGCGGGGTAATCCCCGGCGCGCGACATAGGATTTCGCCGCAAACAGGCCCAGTTCGATATCCCCGATATGCTGGGTGATCAGGTCAAGTTGCGTGGGGCGGAACATCCGCACGGCGATATCGGCCTCGCGCCAAAGCAGGTTCTGGGTGTCGTCGGAGGGGACCAGTTCGATGGCGATATCGGGCTCTGCCACGCGGATCCCTGCGATGATCGCGGGCAGGCTGTTGATGGCGGTCGCCATGCTGGAGGTGATCCGGACCGTTCCGGCCAACCGCGCCTGTTGACCCGCCGCAGTCAGCTCCATCTGACGCACCGCATCGCGCATTGCACGGGCGGGGGTGACCAACGCGGCCCCGGTGTCCGTCAGGTCAAGACCCCGGGGGTGGCGGTGAAACAGGTCCGCGCCCAACTGATCCTCCATCGCCTTGATCTGACGACCAATCGTGGGTTGGCTGGCGTTCAGGACCCGGGCCGCCCCCGAAAGGCTGCCCGTTTCGGCCACAACAAGGAAAGCGTGAATCAATGACCAATCGAGAGGGGAGAGCGGAGCATCCATTCATTCATGAATACATAATCTGCATATTCGTGCAATTCATATCATTATGCGAATGGGTCATCTTGGGAACATCAGCAACAGGAGATGCACCATGACCAAAACAGTTCTTATCCTTGGCGCCTCGGGCAAGATCGGCACCCATGCCGCCGTCGCGTTCGGGGCCGCCGGTTGGACCGTGCGGAAGTATGACCGCAAGACCGACATGACTGCCGCCGCAAAAGGCGTTGATGTGATCGTTAACGGGCTCAACCCGCCCGCCTATCATAACTGGGCCACCTTGATCCCCGCGATCACGGCGCAAGTGATCGCGGCGGCAAAGGCCAGCGGGGCGACCGTGATCCTGCCCGGCAACGTCTACAACTATGCCGCCATTCCCGGTGTGTGGGATGAAACCACGCCGCACCAGCCGCCCAGCCGCAAGGGCCGCATCCGGGTCGCCGCCGAACAGGCTTATGCCGCATCGGGCGTGCAAACCATCGTTCTGCGGGCGGGCAGTTTCATCGACCCCAACCACAATGGCGACGTGATGGACGCCATGCTGCTGCGCGATATAGCCAAGGGCAAGATCACATTGGCTCATCGTCCGGACACCCGCCACGCCTTTGCCTATTTGCCCGATTGGGCGCGGGCGGCTGTGGCGCTGGCGGAAATGCGCGGCGACCTGGCCCGGTTCGAGGACGTGCCGATGCCCGGTCCCGCCTTTACCATGGCGGAATTCAAACCGGTTCTGGAACAGGCGTTGAACCGCCCCCTGACCCTTTCCCGGTTTCCGTGGTGGATGATGACCCTGTTGTCGCCGTTCTGGGAACTGGCGCGGGAACTGCGGGAAATGCGGTATTTGTGGGAAACCTCACACGCCTTGGGCGGGGCCAAATTTGCGCGGCTGTTGCCGGATTTCGTGCCCACCGACCTGCGCGTTGTCATGTTGGCAGGGTTATCGGCCCACATCTACCCAAACAAGGCGATGGGGTCCGGCGGCCAAACCGTCGTCACCCAATAGGGTGGCGTCCGGGTGATCGGGGCCGGGCCAGAACACCCCGGACCCGGTGACCGTCCAGTCGCGGGACGGCAGGATATAGGACACCCGCAGGTTTCCCGGCGCCCCGTCCGGCCAATCGGCGGTATCAAGCGCGGGGTCCCCCGCCTGATCGGCATCGGCGGCCTGTGTGCCGCCCCTGCTTTTTGGGGTTGGGTCCTGAAGGCGTGGATGGGTCAGAAAGGACGCGATGGCATCCCGAAACCCGTCACCGTCCGCAGGGTCCAGATTTGTGTTACCCGCAATGACAAAGGGGGCGGTCGGCCCCTGGCCGATGCCACCGTCCATCCAAATCTCCCACAGGCGGAGTTCGTCGCGGGAGTGGAGGCCGTTGCGGTCTTCGGGGCCGTCAAAGACCGGGGGCGTCGCCGAAAACGCCAAAACGTCAAAGGGCGGTGCGTCAACGGGTGCGAAACGCACCACCCAGTGCCCGGTGGTGGACAGGCGATGCACAGCGGCCCCCGCCACGGGGTAGGGGGGGCCGGGCAAGGTTGCACCCGGCAGGTCCGCCCAAAGAAGGGACGAGAAATCCTCTGTCATGCCCGTATCAATCGGCACACGCGACAGGATCGCCATGCCCCCGTCGCCTGCAAATAGGCCAAACCCGTGGGCATCGCGGGCCTCATTGAGCCGTCCGTTGCCATCAAGGTCCAGCCCGGTGTCCATCCCGGTGTTGGGCCGCAGCGCAAACTGGAACGGATAGCCTCCCGCCCGGTCTGCGAATTCGGCCAGCGCGACGCCGCCAAGGTCATAGTCAAAGTCTGTCAGCACCAGAATATCGGGACTGACCCGCGCGACAATCGCGGCCGTGGCCAATATCTGCGGATCCTCGCCCTTGAGGATGTCGCGCAGCAGCAGTCCCGGCCCTGCCCGGCTGAGCGGGGCGGCAAAGGTGGCGATGCGTAGGGTTTCCGCCGTCGCGGCAGTGGCCGCAATGCAGATCAGGCCGGCAACAAACCATCCGATTGCGCGGCGGCAAAGGCCCGCTTGCGCTTGTTTTCGATCATTTGCGCAACCCGGCCCATCGCGATCCCGCGCATCAAGAGGGAGGACGGCAAAAAGGCCCATGCGGTCATTGTCCAGATCAGAGTGTGCGGATCGTCTAGCGTGATCGGGTCGAACATCTGGTTTGCCAGTTTGACAAACGCCGGAATGATGAATGGCAGAAGGAACCCTAAGATTAGGTTAATCTGGCTGTCCCGGTTCAGCCGCTCAACCACATCGCCGCCCATGGTGGGATCAAACGTGGGCAGATTGACCCACACATTGAACCCGCCCGCCTGCGACGGCCACCGGTAAAACCGCAGCGCCAGAACGAAAATCGCCAGCGACAGGATGGACACGAGATAAGACAGGCCGGCCGCCGTGCGAACAGACGCGATCAGTTCGGCAGGCGCATCGGACGGCATCATAAGGACCATAAGGCGCACAGGCGAATAAGGAAAATCGAGCATGAGCGCGATCCGGTCGCCGATGGTTTCAAAAAGACCGGTGAGCGTGGAGGGGGTCAATTCGCCCCGCGCAATGATCGACAAGGCGAAAACACAGGCCAAAAGGGCCAGAAACCGAACCCGGTTGAACGGTGGGGCGTCGCGGAATTCCACAAGGCTGGGATAGACGCTGTTGTATTCCACAAACGTGAACACCGCCGCCACAAGCGCCAGCAGGACCACGATTTGCGTCGTGTCCGTATGCGTGCCGGGCAACAACACGGACGGCGTCGCGATCAGCAACACCATCAGAATTGCGCGCACCAGCGCCCCTGTCAGACGTGAAAACACTGTTCGTTCACCCTCACCATGGTCAGCCGCGATACGATGCCGCGTCTTTGTCCCGTCGTGATCCCGCCCCATTGTGGCGGACTGCCTCATCTTTGACACAATCTTGCCCACTTTCGCTGTTGCTGCAAGTTACCCTGCTATCAAAGGCGGAAAAGGCGGCGGATTTGGGGCCAAACTGGTGCGGGAATGCAACCATTCCAAAGCGGGGGTGGGGCCGGTTTTCGGGGTTCTACCAGCAGTGGTAGCAGTCCGAAATCTGTCAACAAGACCAGCCATTTCCTGTGCTGACCTGAAACGGGGCGGCCCGCGATGGCCCGCCCCGGAAATGTTTAGAACCGGGTCAAACCCACGGACGTTCCGCGCTGGCGCGGGATTCGTATGCGTCGATCGACGACACCTTTTCCATGGTCAGGCCGATATCGTCCAAGCCGTTCATCAGGCAGTGTTTTTTGAAGGCGTCCACGTCGAATGCAAACACCTGACCGTCGGAGGCAGTGACGGTTTGGCCTTCCAGATCAATTTCCATCCGGGCATTGGCGCCTTTTTCGGCGTCGGCCATCAGAACGTCCACGGCGTCTTGTGGCAGGATGATCGGCAAGATGCCGTTCTTGAAGCAATTGTTGTAGAAAATGTCCGCAAACGAGGTCGAGATGATCGACTTGATCCCGAAATCCGCGAGCGCCCACGGCGCATGTTCGCGTGACGACCCGCAGCCGAAATTGTCTCCGGCCACAAGGATTTGCGCCGCCCGGTAGGCCGGATTGTTCAGCACGAAATCAGCAATTTCATTGCCCTGCCTGTCATAACGCATTTCGTCGAACAGGTTCACGCCCAAGCCAGACCGCTTGATCGTCTTGAGAAACACCTTGGGGATGATCATGTCCGTGTCGATATTGACGAGCGGCATCGGCGCCGCGATACCCGTCACTTTGGTAAACTTTTCCATGTTGTCGTTGCCTTTCCACGGCCACCGTCCGGTGGCGGGTTAACGGGGCAGGGGCGGCGCGCGCAACACAGACCGCTGTGATATTGCGTCGGTTTCCCGTCGGTATCGCGTCGGTCTGGTTTTCGCGCCGCAGCCCCTGTTGGATTACATCATGTCCCGCACATCGGTGAGGTGTCCGGTGATGGCCGCCGCCGCCGCCATCGCAGGCGACACAAGGTGCGTGCGCCCCTTGTAGCCTTGCCGCCCTTCAAAGTTCCGGTTGGACGTCGAGGCGCAGCGTTCGCCCTCGGCCAGTTGGTCCGGGTTCATGGCAAGGCACATGGAACAGCCCGCAAGCCGCCATTCGAACCCTGCATCCTTGAAGATGTCGGCAAGACCTTCTTCTTCGGCCTGCGCACGCACAAGGCCGGAACCGGGCACAACCATCGCCCGCAGACCATCCTTGATCTTTTTGCCCTTGAGGATCGCCGCCGCTGCCCGCAAATCTTCGATCCGGCCATTGGTGCAGGACCCGATGAACACCGTGTCGATCTGGATATCGGTCAGTTTCTGACCTGCCGTCAGGCCCATATAGTCCAGCGCCCGTTTGGCCGCATCGACCTTGCCACCCGTGAACGATTCTGGTGCGGGAACGGTTCCGGTGATCGGCAGAACATCCTCGGGCGAGGTGCCCCATGTGACCACTGGCGCGATGTCTTCGCCGCGCAGGGTCACCACCTTGTCAAAATGCGCACCGTCGTCGGTGAACAGGGTTTTCCAGTAGGCCACCGCCGCCTCCCATGCCGCCCCTTTGGGGGCGTGGGGCCGGCCCATGCAATAGGCGAACGTCTTTTCATCGGGCGCAATCAGACCAGCCCGCGCCCCGCCTTCGATGGCCATGTTGCAGACGGTCATCCGCCCTTCCATGGACAGGTCACGGATCGCTTCGCCGCAATATTCGATGACGTAGCCGGTGCCGCCCGCCGTGCCGGTTTCGCCGATCACGGACAGGGTGATATCCTTGGCGGTGACGCCGGGCCGCAGTTTGCCGGTGATTTCCACCTTCATGTTCTCGCCCTTGCGCTGGATCAGCGTCTGGGTCGCCAGAACGTGCTCCACCTCGGACGTGCCGATGCCGTGGGCCAGCGCGCCAAAGGCCCCATGGGTGGCGGTGTGGCTGTCGCCGCACACCACGGTCATGCCGGGTAGGGTCCACCCTTGTTCGGGGCCAACGATATGCACGATGCCTTGGCGCACATCGGACACCGGGTAGTAGTGGATGCCGAAATCCCGCGCGTTCTTGTCCAGCGCGTCCACCTGAATCCGCGATTCTTCGTTCGCGATGATGCCGGACACCCGGTCCAGCGTGGTGGGCACGTTGTGGTCCGGCACCGCGATGGTTTTTTCGGGTGCGCGGACCGTCCGGCCCGTCATCCGCAATCCTTCAAAGGCTTGCGGGCTGGTGACCTCGTGGACCAGATGCCGGTCGATATACAGCAGGCAGGTGCCGTCTTCGGCCTGATGGGCGACGTGGGCGTCCCAGATTTTGTCATAGAGCGTTTTGGGGGACATGTGTCCTCTCCCATATGATGGATGTGAAAACAGGGAAATGGCGGGCGCAGATGCGCCGGGGGTTACAGTCGGGCGAGGATCGCGCGGGCTGCACCAAAGAACCGCCAGGGCAGGCGCGTCCGGTCGGAAATGTCGAAAACCATTTGCATGTCACGCCAGATATACAAACCGCCCGAGTCTCGCAAGGGACTCGGGCTGTGCTGTTGGTGTGTGGTGACCCCGTGCGGCTGCCGTATCAGGCCGCGTTGGCGGCGAGCGTGGCCGGGTCGGCGAGGGCTGCATCCTCGACCAGCAGAACCACGATGTCGTCCGGGTTCACCTGTGCCGGGGTGACCCCCATCAGGATGATCCCGGATTTCGCCGGATCGGCATAGGTCACATCGCCGTTGCTGCCAGCCGGGAACACCGCGTCGATCCGGGTCGCCACACCGTCCGGCGTGGTGATTTCGGTCAGGGTGAACGTGGGCACCGGCGCATCCGTTACCGCATCGGTCGCATCGGTAGGCACATAGGCGATGGACAGGACGATGGTGTCCACCCCGGCTTCGTAATCCTCGACCGTTGGTTGATCTTCGGAATTCAGGTTGAACGCGGCAAAGGTGTCTGCCCCGTCGCCGCCTTTCATCGTGCCGTCGCCATCCACAGCGACGAGCGTATCGTCGCCGCTGCCCCCGTCGAACATGTCGGACTGGCCGCCGATCAGCGTATCCGCCCCGGCCCCGCCATAGAGCATGTCGTTGCCCAGCCCGCCGTCCAGAACGTCATTGTCCGCCGCCCCGCGCAGGACGTCATCGCCGTTGCCGCCCGATAGGCTGTCATTGCCCAGACCACCGTCCAGTTCATCGGCATTGGTGCCCCCGAACAAGGCATCGTTGCCCAGCCCGCCGGTGATCACGTCATTGCCGCTATCCCCGGACAGGGTGTCGTTGCCCGCGTCGCCAGCCATATCGTCGTTGCCGCTGCCGCCAGAGAGGACATCGTTGCCGTCGCCGCCCGCCATCGCGTCAACACCCACGTTGCCTTGCAATGTGTCGTTGCCCAGACCGCCCGCGATGTCGTCGTCGCCCGCGTTACCAAAGGCCACATCGTCCCCGTCGCCGCCTTGCAGATTGTCGTTGCCCGCGCCGCCATTGAGGATGTCATTGCCGCCGTCGCCGGACAGGACGTCATCATCTTCG
>JBGSIZ010000270.1:0-6573 GCA_041742255.1 Marivivens sp.
GGGACCGCTATGCGGGGCTACATGCGGCGACCGGGGCGGATTGCGTGGCACTCGATGACGGCGTGACAGCGGAATGGGCAGCGGCCCACGTCCAGACCGGCGGCTGCGTGCAAGGGAACCTCGCGTCGTCGCACATGGTGACAGGCGGGCAAACGCTCGTCGATGAAACCCGGCGCATCGTGAACGCCTTTGCCAAAGGCCCGCACATCTTCAACCTCGGGCACGGGATCACACCAGACGCGGACCCTGCAAACGTGCAACTGATGATCGACACCGTTCGGGCGGGGTGATGGGCAACCCGCGGACCCGCTCGCCGGTTCTCAACCTGCGGTCTTGACCGCGAACCAAACCGCCACCAATGCCAACGCTACCGCCAACCCCCGGCGCACGATCAGGGACCAGCGGGGGTCGTCCAGATAAGGGCGCAAAGTGGCGGCAGCGGCCACGATGATAACATGGATGACCGTCGCGGCGGTGACGTAAACGGCGGACAACAACAGGGTCTGGCCCACAACATTACCGCCCGGCACCACAAATCCGGGCAAGACAGCCACATAAAACACGGCGGCCTTGGGGTTTAGCAGATTGGTCACCAACCCCCGGCGGAAAAACGTGGCGGCACTGCTGCCCAGATCGGCATGCTCCACGGCGTCCCGGGCATCGCGCCAGCCATCCCACGCCAGCCACAGCAAATAGGCGACCCCGGCCCAGCGCAGGGACTGATACAACACAGGGACGGCATTGATGGCGGCGGCAAGGCCCAGCGCGGCGGCAATCCCCACAATGGCAAGACCAAGGGCGACACCGGCCACGGCGGCAAACCCACGCGGGCGGCCTTCGGTGACACCGACCAACGCCAGATAGGCCATGTTCGGCCCCGGCGTCAGTTCGATCAGAACACTGGTCAGAGCGAACCCGGCCACCACCGTCCAGGGCAGGTCAAACAGCACCTCAGACCCATTTGGCGAGCGGAGGAAGGCTCATCAACACGGCATTGGCATCATGACCAGTGGTCAGGCCGAATTTGGTGCCCCGGTCATACACAAGGTTGTATTCGGCATACAGACCGCGATGGATCAACTGGGTGTCCTTGTCGGCGTCGGTCCATGGGGTATTGCGACGACGATCCACCAAGGGGACATAGGCGGGCAGGAACGCGCGGCCGATATCCTTGGTCAGATCAAAATCGGCCTGCCAGTCGCCGGTGCAATAATCATCCATGAAAATGCCACCCACCCCCCGGGCGCGGTTGCGGTGGGGGATATAGAAATATTCATCGGCCCAAGCCTTGAGCTTGGGGTAATGATCCGCGCCATGGGGGTCCAGATGGGCCTTTTGGGTGGCGTGGAAATGGGCGGTATCTTCGGCATATTCGATGCAGGGGTTCAAATCGGACCCGCCGCCAAACCACCAGGCATGAGGGGTCCAGAACATCCGGGTGTTCATATGGACGGCGGGGGCATGGGGGTTCTGCATATGGGCGACAAGGCTGATGCCGCTGGCCCAGAACCGGGGATCATCGGCCATGCCGGGAACACCCCGGGCGGCCATGGCCTTTTGGGCTTGCGGGCCCAGACTGCCGAACACGGTGGACACGTTCACGCCGACCTTTTCAAACACGCGGCCCCCGCGCATCACGGACATCAACCCGCCTCCGGCTTCGGACCCATCGTCGGATGTGCGGGTGGTCTGGGTGACCTCAAACCGGCCTGCGGGCAACGGGGCACAGGGGCCCTCGGTCTGGCGATCTTCCAGGGCCTCAAAACTGGCAACGATGTCATCACGCAGGCTGCGGAACCATGCGGCGGCGGCGGCTTTTTCTGCGCTGAAGGGGTCGGTCATGGATCGGTCACACCTCTGTTATTGATTATCATCTTGTCCTATCTCTTAGTGGGCGGGTCAACCACGACCCTGATCCAGATCAATCCATTCCCCCGGAGACTGCCATGTTCCGCGCCCTTCCGCTCCTCGCTCTTGTCACGCTCACGGCCTGTGTGGGCACGCAATCCTCCGACCGGGACCGGTGCATCTTGCGGGCGGGGGCGCAACTGACGACGCTGAACCGGTTGATCGCGGAAACCCAGGCGAACGTGGCGCGGGGCTATGCGCTGGAAACGGTGCGGGAACAGCGGACAATCGACCGGACCTGCCGGGGACAGAACGCGGACGGAACCACCTTCCGCTACCCCTGCCCCGAAACCATCGAAAGCACGCGGCGGGTGCCCGTGGCGATCAACCTGAACGATGAACAGGACAAACTGAATTCCATGGTGGCGCGGCGGACGGAAATGGAACGGGCGGTGCAGGCGACAATCGCACAGTGTCAGGCGACATACCCTGTCGCCCCAACTCAGTGAGCGGAATTGCCAACGGGATCAATCAACGTGCGGCCGCCATCCACGGTCAGAACCTGACCGGTGACAAACCCGGCGGCCTCTGACGCCAGATATTGGACAGCATCGCACACCTCGCTGGCACTGGCGATCCGGTGCAACGGGGTATGGTCGATGATGTCATCGCGGAATTCGTCATGTTCCTTCAGCGTGCCCTTGAGCGATTCGCTCATCACGCTGCCAAAAGCGACGGCGTTGACGCGGATGTGGTGCGGGGCAAGGGCCACGGCAAGGCTCCGGGTCATCTGATCGGCGGCGGCGGTGGACACCGAATAGGCCAGCAAATCGGCACGGGTGCGGCGGGCAGCAATAGATGACAGGTTGATGATCGTGCCCACCTGCCCGTTGGTCTGATCCTCGGCCTGTTTAATCATGCGGCGGGCCACGGCCTGCGACAGGCGCAGGGCGATCATCATGTTCTGTTCCAGCAACACCTCAACGGACGTGTCCTCGACATTCAACGGGTCGGTCGGCATCACCTGCCGGGCGGCGTTCACCAGAATGTCGATCCTCTCGAACGCATCCACGGCAGTGGACAACAGGTTGGCCACACACAGCTTTTTGCGCAGATCGCCGGCAAACAGGCGGACAGGCCCAGTGTCGCGGGCATCCTCGCCAATCTCATGCTGCAACGCGGCCTCGTTCATGTCGGCGAACACCACATTGGCGCCCTGATCGACAAAGTGGCGGGCGATGGCAAGGCCAACCCCCTTGGCCGCACCGGTGACGATGGCGGTCTTGCCGGCAATGGAAAATGACATGGTGGTCTCCTGTATCCCCGGCGCAGCCTAACTGATTTCAGCGCTGGGGGCGAGTTGCGTGAAACACCTTGAACGCCGGGTCATGGCCCACCTCGGTCACCACCTTGAACGCGGCGCGCAACGTGGTCTCATAGGGGAGGTGACGATTGGCAACCATCCACAATTGCCCTTGGGGGGTCAATGCGCGGGCGGCTGCGGTGATAAACGCGCGGCCCAGCGCGGGATCGGCGATGCGTCCAGCGTGAAACGGCGGGTTCATCACAATCCCCTGATACGGAACGGCAGGGGCATGGGTCGTGGCATCGGCCCAATGAAACGTGGCGCGGGGGTCGGACAGGTTTAGACGGGCACAGTCAATGGCAAGCGCTTCGGCCTCAATCAGGTCAACAGACTGGACACCGTCGCGGGCCAGAACGGCCCCGGCCAGATACCCCCATCCGGCACCGAAATCGGCCATCCGGCCCGGCATCTTGGCGGGCAAGGCGGCAACAAGGGCGGCAGACCCACGGTCAATCCCATCCTCGGAAAACACGCCGGGCGTGGTGAAATAGCCGTGATCGCCCAGTTGGGGGGGCGGGGCGGCCCAATCGGCAAAGGCATCCGTGGCGGCAAACCAGAACAGGCGGCCATGATCCTTTGGGATCGAGGGCAAATCGCCCAACCGGGCGCGACATTCCTTGAACAGGGCGTCCACGCCATCGGTGCGCTGCCCATCCACCACCACAAGGGCGGCATGGGCACAGGCATCGGCGATCATCGCGCGGGCCAACGCCTTGGCGCGGGGGACAACAACAATGGCAACGGCCACGGGGGGCAGAACACGGACCACGGGCAGACCGGCATCGGCCCACCGGATGGCATCGGGGGCATAGGTCTGCACAACGGTCACCGGCAAACCCGCCAGCGGATCCATATCATAGGTGGCACCGGGGCGGACAACGGCAACAGGCCCCGCCGGCAGGGTCAGCGCGTCGGTGTCAACGGCAGTGGCAAGGCGGGAAAGTGCGGACATGTGTTTGGCGAACAGCGGCGGACCGCTATTCTTTCTCCATCGTGCATTGCAGCGGGTGCTGATGGCGCTGGGCAAAATCCATGACCAAGGCAACCTTGGTTTCTGCAATCTCGTGGGAATACACACCCACCACGGCCACGCCCTTTTTGTGGACGGTCAACATCAACTCGAACGCTTGGGCATGGGTCATGCCAAAAAACCGCTCTAGCACATGCACGACGAATTCCATCGGGGTGTAATCATCATTCAGGATCAGAACCTTGTACATTGGCGGGCGCTTGGTCTTTGGGCGCGTCTCCAGCTTGACACCGAATTCGGAGTCATCGCCGCCTTCGCGGTCTGCCATCATATGAAATTCAGCGACCATGGGGGCCTTGCACGTCCTTTGCAGATTCTGGTTATGTCTGTCAGGGCCTTATATAGGCGACGGGCGGTTTAAGAAAAGCCCGCAGATGCAAGGGGGGCCGTGTGTGACAAAACAATGGTTGATCGGGCTGGATGCAGACGACACGCTTTGGCACAACGAACGGGTGTTTCAACTGACCCAGACGCGGTTCGCGGCCATGCTGGCGGACCACATTGACCATCCGGCGCTGATGCAGCGGCTTCTGGCGGCGGAACGGCGCAACCTCGGGATCTATGGCTATGGGATCAAGGGGTTCATGCTGTCCATGGTCGAAACTGCGATCGAAGCGACAGACGGGCGGGTGTCCACCACCGTTCTGGGGGACCTTCTGGCGCTGGGGCGGGATATGCTGGCGCATCCCATCGACCTTTTGCCGGGGGTGCAGGACTGCCTGACAGCACTGGCCGGACGGGTCGATCTGGTGCTGATCACCAAAGGCGACCTTTTGGACCAGGAACGCAAACTGGCGCAATCGGGGCTTGGGGATTACTTCACCGGCGTCGAAATCGTCAGCGAAAAAACACCCGCCGTCTATCAACGGATCTTTGCGCGGGGGAACACGCGGCGGTCCATGATGGTGGGAAATTCGCTCAAATCCGATGTGATCCCGGCGCTGGAGGCCGGCGGGTGGGGTGTGCATGTCCCGCATGACCTGACGTGGGAACTGGAACACGCGGAACCGCCCACGGGGCACCCGCGCTATCACAGCCTGCAAACCTTGGATGAATTGCCGGGGCTTTTGGATTTTCTGGACCGATAACGCGCCACATTCCTGCCAAATTCGCCGATCTGGTAGGGTCGGGGGCACCAACCACCATATCTGGGAAGTCCACCAAACAACTTCGTGAAAGCCCTTGAATTAAAGGTGTTTTCGGATCGGCGTTCCCATGCTAGGGTTTGGACAAATCACAAAGGTGCCGGCCTTAATTGGCACCGCGAGGCAGAGCAAAGGTTACGACAGTGGCAAGTCGTTTGGGACAGGCGGCCCTTCGCGGGCTGTTGTATATCGTATTTTGGGCGTCACTCGCCCTTGGACCGGTCACAGCATGGGCAGCACCCTATGCGGCTATGGTAATGGACGCACGCACCGGCGAAGTGTTGCACAGCCGCAACGCGGACACCCGTTTGCATCCGGCATCCCTGACCAAGATGATGACGCTGTATATCGCGTTTCAGGCCATCGAACGGGGCGAAATCAGCCTTGATACAGAGGTCACGATCACGGCGACTGCGGCCAATGAACCGCCCTCCAAACTGGGGTTGCGCGCAGGCCAGCGGATCAAACTGCGGTATCTGATCCGGGCAGCAGCGGTCAAATCGGCCAACGACGCGGCGACAGCCATCGGCATCGCGATTTCCGGCTCTGAACAGGCATTCGCGGATCGGATGACCCGGACAGCACAGGCCATGGGCATGAACAGCACGACATTCCGCAACGCCAACGGGTTGACGCAAGATGGGCACCTGTCCACGGCGCGGGACATGACGGTGCTGGGGCGGCATGTGATCTATGACTACCCAGAATATTATAACATCTTTGCGCGGCGGTCGGCTGATGCGGGCATGGCGCAGGTGAACAACACCAACCGGCGGTTCCTTGACGCCTATCCGGGCGCGGACGGGATCAAGACCGGGTTCACCAACGCGGCGGGCTACAACCTTGTGGCCTCGGCGCAACGGGGCAACGTGCGGATCATCGCAACCGTGTTCGGCGGCACCTCTACCGCCGCGCGGAACGCCCGGATCACCGAACTTCTGGATCTCGGCTTTGCACAGGCACCGGGCAATGCGCGGGTGCAACGGCCCGCCGCACCACAGGTTCCGGCACCGCAGGCGGCCCCGGCCCCCCTCGTGATCGCGGGTTCCACCCAAGGGACACCAGCGGGTGCCGGCAAGACGATCCGCGTCACCGGACAGGTGCAAACCAGCCTGCGACCCGTCGCACGTCCGGGGGCAACACCTGCCGCACCGGAACTGGTCGTCGCAGACGCCGCCGTGATA
>JBGSIZ010000271.1:0-2542 GCA_041742255.1 Marivivens sp.
ATGCTGGGCCGGGGATCGCTGCGCGCGGCGGTGATGGCGAGGGCGATGTCGTCAGCGTGGTGCCCGTCACAGGCGACCACATGCCAGCCTGCAGCCGCGAACCGCGCCATTTGGTTGGTAGAGGTCGCAAGGTCCGTGTCACCGTCGATGGTGATGCGGTTGTCGTCCCATAGCACGATCAGATGCCCCAGCCCCAGATGCCCGGCAAGGTCGATCGCCTCGTGACTGATCCCTTCCATCAGGCAGCCGTCGCCTGCCAGAACGTAGGTGTGATGGTCAATGAGGTCTGGAAACCGGGCCTGTCCCAGTCGTTCGGAAATCGCCAGCCCGACCGCCGTTGCGATGCCTTGGCCCAAGGGGCCGGTCGTGACCTCAATCCCTTTGGCGTGGCCGTATTCGGGGTGTCCTGCGGTCCGGCTGCCCCATTGCCGGAATGCCCGGATCTGGTCCATTCCCATGTCGTCATAGCCCAAGAGGTGATGAATGGCATAAAGCAGCATCGACCCATGCCCCGCCGACAGGACGAACCGGTCCCGGTTGGGCCATGTCGGGTTGGCCGGGTCCACAGTCAAGAACCGGTTGAACAGCACGGTCGCCACGTCTGCCATGCCCATCGGCATGCCGGGGTGCCCCGAATTGGCCGCCTGCACCGCGTCCATGGTCAAGGCCCGGATCGCATTGGCCATACGGGTTTCGTTTGCTGGAATTGACTGGATATTCATTGGGTTGCCTTTGTCAGCGGAGCCGCGTGGAGGTGGACACCAGCCGTTCGATCAGCGGCGTCAGGATCAGTTGCATCGCAAGGTCCAGTTTGTTGCCGGGGATCACGATGGAATTGGCCCGGGTCATCCATGATCCGTGGATCATCGAGGTGAGATAGGGAAAATCGATCCCGCGCGGGTTTCTGAACCGGATCACCACAAGGCTTTCGTCGGGGGTGGGGATCCAGCGCGCGATGAAGGGGTTGGACGTATCCACCACCGGAACCCGCTGAAAATTGATGTCGGTTTCCGAAAACTGCGGCACAATGCAATGCACATAGGCGTGCATCCGGCGCAGGATCGTGTCGGTTACGGCTTCGGTCGAATAGCCCCGCGTGGACCGGTCCCGGTGGATTTTCTGAATCCATTCCAGATTGACCACCGGCACGACCCCGATCTTGAGATCGGCAAGTGCCGCAAGGTTGACCGTGTCATTCACCACACAGCCGTGCAGACCTTCGTAGAACAACAGGTCCGCGCCGTCGTCAAAGGCTGCCCAAGCGGTGAATTCGCCGGGGGGGACGCCGTGGCGGTCGGCCTCTTGCGCGTCATGGATATAGGTCCGTTTGCGCCCTTTGCCGGTTTCCCCGAATTCCCGGAACACCCGTTCCAGTTCGCCCAATTCGTTGGCTTCATAGGAAAAGTGGCTGAAGGTGAAATCCCCGGCCTCGAACCGCCGTTCCAGTTCGGCCTTCATTTCCAAGCGGTTGAAGCGGTGGAATGCGTCGCCTTCGATCGAGACGGCCTTGACGCCTTCGCGCCGGAAAATCTGGTCAAAGGTGCCTTTGACGGTCGAGGTGCCCGCACCGGATGAACCGACCACGGAAATGATCGGGAATTTCTTGCTCATGGGAATGCTCCGATTGAGGTCAGCTGAGGAACAGGCCGCGTTTGCCGAACAGGGCCGTGATTTCGTGGTCGGGGAGGCTGAAGTAATTCGCGACCCGGTCCACCTTGTGTGCGCTGCCGAACACGAACGGCGTCCGGGCGTGCAGGCTGTCGGGCACAAGGTCCAGAATGGGCAGAAAGCCGTCGGTGGCGCGGCCGCCCGCACCTTCGATCAGGTGGCCGATTGGTCCACATTCGTAGACCAGCCGGAGCCGACCCTTTTCATAGCCTTTGCGGTCGTCGCCCGGATACAGAAAGATGCCGCCGCGCGACAGGATCCGGTGCGTTTCCGCGACCAGCGACGCCACCCAGCGCATGTTGAAATCGCGCCCCAGAACCCCGCCCGATCCCGCGATCCGGTCGTCGATATAGGCCCGCACCGGGGCCGCCCAATGCCGGTAGTTGGACGCGTTGATGGCGTATTCCCGCGCCTCGAGCGGAATTGCCGGAACTGGTCCGAGGTCCCGGAAGATGCCCGCGTCCGGGTCCAGCACATATTTCCGCGTCGCCGCGGTGCCGACCCGCAGTATCAGACAGCATTGCGGCCCGTAGATGATATAGCCCGACGCCAGCAAATCGCGGGCTGCCCGAAGGACGCTGTCGGTGCCGTCCCGGAGCGCCGGAAACAGGCCGAAAATGGTGCCGATGGACAGATTGGCGTCGATATTGGACGACCCGTCCAGCGGATCAATCGCGACCGCGAGCGTGCCCGCCGGGTTCAGGTCCACCACATGATCCTGTTCTTCGGAGGCGTAAAACCGCACCGCCGACCCGTCCAGCGCCGCGCGCGCCATGTCGTCCGAGATGACGTCGAGCGCCTTTTGCGCGTCGCCGTCGGCGTTGGTGTCGCCGTGCGCGGCCCCCAGCGCCTCGTTCAAACCACCGCGCGCGAT
>JBGSIZ010000272.1:0-4232 GCA_041742255.1 Marivivens sp.
GATTTGACGATCGCGCGGGGCCGGTTGCGCCGCCCGCTGACCGCCAAGATGCTGTTGCTGCCGCTGGAGGGCACCGGGGGCGAGGTGAACCGCGCGCTGGGCGCGATTGTGACCGATCAAACCGACCTGACCCATGGCACAGGCAGCATCGAATTCGTCGATCCCGGTGCGATCCGCTGTGACCCGGTGTTTCAGACCCTGACCACATGGACCAATGCCGCCGCCCGTCCGCAGGCGTCCAGAACGCCAAAGGCGGCCGATGGACGGCCGCCTTTGTATCTGGTTGTGTCCAACGATTGATGCCGGATCAGAGCGAGGCAACATCCGCCAGTCGGGTGCGCCGCGCCGTCAGTTCTTCGGCCACAAGGAACGCAAGCTCCAATGACTGCGACGCGTTCAGGCGCGGGTCACAAGCGGTGTGATACCGGCTCGACAGGTCTTCGTCAGTCACGGCGCGCACGCCCCCGGTGCATTCGGTCACGTCCTTGCCGGTCATTTCGAAATGAACGCCGCCGGGGATCGTGCCTTCGGCATTGTGGACGCCAAAGAACTCCCGGACTTCGCGCAGCACGCTGTCAAAGGGGCGGGTTTTGTAACCGGTCGAGGATTTGATCGTGTTGCCGTGCATCGGGTCACAGGTCCACACGACCTTTGCCCCTTCTTCCTGAACGGCGCGCACCAGACGCGGCAGGTGTTCGCCCACCTGCCCCGCCCCGAACCGCGCGATCAGGGTCAGACGCCCGGCTTCGTTTGTCGGGTTCAGACTGTTCATCAGCGCCTTGAGGTGGCCCGTCGTCATCGACGGCCCGCATTTCAGGCCGATGGGGTTTTGCACACCTTTGCAGAATTCCACATGCGCCCCGTCCGGTTGCCGCGTGCGGTCCCCGATCCAGATCATATGCCCGGACCCGGCCAGCCATTTGCCGCTGGTCGAATCGATCCGGCACAGGGCCTCTTCGTATTCCAGCAACAGCGCCTCGTGGCTGGTGTAGAATTCGACGGTGGCCAGTTCGTGGTTGCGCTCGCTGGTCAGACCTGCGGCGGTCATGAAATCCAGCGCGCCCGAGATTTGCTGCGCCATGTCGCGGTATTTCTGGGCTTCGTCCTGATCGGTAAAGCCCAGCGTCCACGAATGGACCCGGTGAATATCGGCAAAACCGCCCGTGGAAAACGCGCGCAACAGGTTCAGCGTGGCCGCCGATTGGGTATAGGCCTGCAACATGCGGTCCGGATCGGGAATGCGCGCCTGCGGCGTGAAATCGAACCCGTTGATGATATCGCCCCGGTAGCTGGGCAATTCCTGACCACCGACGACCTCGGTCGGGGTGGAGCGGGGTTTGGCGAACTGGCCCGCCATGCGGCCCACCTTGACCACCGGCACCTTGGCCCCGAACGTCAGGACCATGGCCATTTGCAGCATGACCTTGAACGTATCTCGGATCTGATCGGCGGCAAATTCCGAAAAACTCTCGGCGCAATCGCCGCCCTGAAGCAAGAACGCCTCGCCCCGGCTGACGGCCCCCAGATGGGTTTTCAGACGCCGCGCCTCGCCCGCGAAAACGAGCGGCGGATAACTGGCCAGTTTCGCCTCGACCCCGTGCAGGGTGTCCGCGTCCAGATAGTCGGGCATCTGAACCCGCGGCTTGTTGCGCCAGTCAGATTTGTGCCACTCGGTCATGGGTCGTGCTCCATCAGTTGGTCGTCTGTGCCCGTCTTGCCCAACGAATGCCGGGCGTTTGCGGTATCAGGGCAAGGGTATATCGCCCACCTGCGCCGGGGCCAATGGCAAAACAGGCCAAATCCCCAACATCGGCTTGCAGTTTCCGACACCTGACGCCGCAAATGACACCTCTTGCGGCGTCCGGGCAAACCTGTGATGGATTTTGCCGGGGATCAGCAGGGACCGGATCATGGAGATCGAGCCGCAAACAGTAGACGTCGCGAGCAGTGGCAAGCCGCGCCGGTTCGTTTTTGTGCTGCTTGATAATTTCACCATGCTGTGTTTCGCCAGTGCGGTGGAATCCCTGCGTATCGCCAACCGGATGGCGGGCAAGACCCTGTATACTTGGGTTCTGACGGGCGAAGGCGGCACCAGTGTCACCTGTTCCAACGGCACCGAATTCAAGATGCAGAGCGATCTGGCCGACCTGACCCGCGACGATACCGTGATGGTGTGCGGCGGCATTGATGTACAGGCCGCCACCACCAAAAAGGTGTTGTCGTGGCTGCGCCGCGAAGCCCGTAAAGGGGTCATCATCGGCGGGCTGTGCACGGCAGGGTATACGTTGGCCAAGGCCGGGTTGCTGGATGGTAAAAAGGCCACGATCCACTGGGAAAACCAGGACAGCTTTGCCGAGGAATTCGAGGATGTGACCCTCACCAAATCGGTGTTCGTGGTGGACGGCAACCGGATCACGACCGCAGGTGGCACCGCGTCCATTGACCTGATGCTCAAACTGATTGCCGACCATCATGGCGAAGAATTGGCCAGCGCCGTGGCAGATCAGTTGATCTATACCGCCATCCGCACCGATCAGGACACCCAGCGCCTGTCGATCCCGACACGGATTGGCGTGCGGCATCCCAAACTGAGCCGGGTGATCCAGTTGATGGAAAAGAACATCGAGGAACCGATCAGCCCGGCCACCCTTGCGCGCGATGTGGGTATGTCCACCCGGCAATTGGAGCGGCTGTTCCGCCGCTATCTGACCCGTAGCCCCAAGCGGTATTACATGGAATTGCGCCTGCAAAAGGCCCGCAACCTGTTGATGCAGACGGATATGAGCGTGATCAACGTGGCATTGGCCTGCGGGTTCGCGTCGCCGTCGCATTTTTCCAAATGCTACCGGTCGCATTACGACACGACTCCCTACCGCGAACGGGGGACACACGCGGCGCGATTGTCGATATGAAGTCGGTCTGGCGCATTATCGCGGTCGTCACCGTTTTCGGGGCCGTGGTTGTCGGCGGATTGGTGGTGACGGTGTGGTTATTGTTTAACAGTTTGTTTGGACTAGGGAATGTCACGCAGGCCCATTCAAATCTTAGGCAAGCATATGTCCTGTCTGTCCTTGCGCTGAACCGTTCCCAGACTGGCAAAGTGGTGTTCAAGGACGGCCGGGCTGGCTGGTTTGTCATCGACGCCCCGGCAACCTTGGACGGCGTAACGATTGGTGTTTATGGCGTACGGATGGGAGAGGCCTTGTTTGGCGGCAGGCAGCACGTCCCAGTCTATTGCGGAGAGAAAAACTCGAAGATTATCTGGCATATAATTGCCGGACAGATCAAAGCGGAGCGTGCCTATTGCAACAGGCGGCGGATGGATCTGAGCAATTTGCGCCCGTTTGCGCGCCCGGTGGACATGCACGAACAGGCCATGACCCGGTCCGAGGTCGAGGATTTGCAGGCCCGGATTACGGCAGACCCCGAATCCGAGCAGGTCACGCTGCCGCAAAACTTTCAAGCGTTCGATGCGCAGCGGCGCGTCACGTTGCCTGCTATCTGGTATAGCTGGACCGATGGCGCGTATCCCCCACCTGATTTCAGAATGGCCCTTGACCAGGCCTTGGAGGATCACATGGCTGCCCACGCGGACAACTATGCTTTCACCCACCGCGACCAGTGGGTGCGGGAACTGACGCAGTTTGAGCAGTCACAAGTCAGCGGACCAGCCTTGAACATCGGCGGTACCGTGAAAATCCTGCCAGACGCCGATCGGATCGAGCTGGTCCGCTATGACGTCACCTGCACCCCGGAGGCCTGTGCGGCGCTCGATGGGTTCGATCCGTCCGCAATGATCGCCCCCTACCGCGATCTGGCGTTGTTGGAGCGCACAGTCCAAAGTGCCGTTGCCGTAGGTAACGTTGTCGATGACGCGATGCACACTCTTGACGACTTGCGCACCGACCGCGTGACCTTGGGCGAGGTGGAACCGATCACCTACAACGTCCGGTGGACTTCACCGCGCAACTGACCGGATTTGCCGGACAAGGTGCCGAGAATAGGCCCCAAAGCGGGCGGATCGCCTGACGGTTCGGGCTTCCCTTTTGCGTTTCGCCTCAATAGTCTGGCCTGCAGGATACAATATCCGATAGGGAGACTATCAATGAAAAAACTGCTTTTGGCCACTGCGGCCACGGCACTGGTCGCCGGGATGGCACAGGCCGAAGACATCAAGATCGGCGTTCTGCTCGGCTTTACTGGACCGCTCGAATCGATCACGCCGGCGATGG
>JBGSIZ010000273.1:0-5561 GCA_041742255.1 Marivivens sp.
CACGGGTCCGCGTCGCCCGAGGCCAGCAGCGGGACCACAACGCTGTCCGCCCCGTGTTGCGTCAGCGTGTCGATCAGCCCCCGCACATATCCCGATGGATAGCGCGCATGCGCATCCGCCCGGATCAAAACCCCGGCCCCGGCATGTGCCGCGAGGATGCCCCCAAGGTTGACCCCGTGCGCCTGCGTCCGCCCCGGATTTGTCACCAACCGGATGTTCGGATGGTCCTGCGCCATGGTTCGCACGATGGATTGGGTGCCATCCCTGCTGCCCCCGTCGGCCACGACGATGGGCCATGTTCCGCCCCCCTGCAGCAGGTCCAGCAGGGTTTGCCGAATATGCGCCGCCTCGTTCAGGGTGGGGATGATGACAAGCGCCTGTGGCTGATCCATCCCTAGCCCGCCTGTGCCAGTCGGGCCGGTTTGGCATAGCCGTAGTCCGATAAGTCCCGCGCATACCGCGTGGCCACCAGCGCCGTTGACCGCGCGTCATACCAGTCCGCCAGATCAATGTCTGGACGCGCGTTAAGCCGGGGCAGATCCGACGGTGCGATCCCCAGACTGGCGAGAACGGGCGGCAGGTCATCCGCCAGATGTTCCAGTCGCAGAACATGTGTGACCCGTCCCGCGCACCAAGCCTGCGCCGACCATGTCCCGTATTTGCGCCAGCGTTGATGTGCCCGCCCGCCGCCCCCCCGCCCATCGGGCCGGGTGCCGTGCAGCCAGCCCGCAAAGTTGGGTTGCCCAAGCCCCAGTTGCCGCCGCAACCGCCAGACCCCGTCCACTGCCGCGATCATCCGGTAGAGCGACACCAGTCGCGTATAGGGGTTTCGCACGCAGGTGATCCGCGTGTAGCTGTCAAAGGGTATCCCCTTAACCTCAAACGCGATTGCCGCCTCTGACGGGGACATGTGGGGGTAGAACACCCGGGACGCAGACCGCTTCCGGTAGGGCACGACGGCTTCTTCGTTCCACGGCTCCAACAGTTTGCGCACCGATTCGGACCCGGTTTTCGGGTTCGAGAAAAAGATGAATCGGCGGCTGTGGCATATAATCATGCCCCGAGTGTTACCGCCCCGACCGTTAAGAAACGGTGCCCATTCCCGCGTCACACCCCATAGAAATCCCGATACCACGCCACAAAGGCCCCGACCCCATCCGCCAGCGAGGTTTGCGGCGCGTAGCCTGTCAGATCCCGCAGCAGCGCCCCGTTCGCCCACGTCGCGGGCACGTCCCCCGGTTGCATGTCCATGAAATTCTTGATTGCGGTTTTGCCCGTTGCGGCCTCGATCGCCTCGATGAACGCCAACAACTGCACCGGAGAGCCATTGCCGATGTTCACCACCCGGTAGGGTGCCACGGGCGACAAGCTGTCGCCGGGGGCGGGAGCCGTTCCGGGAACCGCGTCGATCAACAGCCGGATGCCGTGAACGAGGTCCTCTACATAGGTGAAATCCCGCGCCATGTCGCCGTGATTGTAGACGTCGATGGGGTCGCCGCTCAGGATCGCCTTGGTGAATTTGAACAGCGCCATGTCCGGCCGCCCCCACGGCCCGTAAACCGTAAAGAACCGGAACATGGAGGTCGGAATACCGTAGAGATGGGCATAGGAATGGCCCATCGCCTCGGTCGCTTTTTTGGTCGCGGCGTAGAATGACATCTGGCTGTCGGCCTTGTCATTTTCGCTGTAGGGCATGGCCGTGTTGGCCCCGTAGACCGAGGACGTGGACGCCATCAGAAGGTGTTGCACGGGCGTCGCCCGCACGGCCTCCAGCAAGTTGAAGGTGCCGATGATGTTGGCGTCGATGTAGGACCGGGGGTTGTCGATGGAATACCGCACCCCCGCCTGTGCCGCGAGGTGGACCACCACATCGGGCCGTTCATCCGCGACAATCGCGTGCAGCGCACCGTCCGTTTCCAATCGGTCGTTCACCGCCCGAAACCCCGGCATCTGCAACAGCACCGCGTGCCGCCGTTCCTTGAGCCGGACATCGTAGTAATCCGTCATCGCGTCAAAGCCGGTGACCGTAAACCCGTCGGACAACAGCCGCCGGCACAGGTGGAACCCGATGAACCCGGCGGAACCGGTGACAAGCGCGTGGGGCATGGCGGGCCTTTGGTCAGAGTGCGATTGATGTTCTTTCAACATCCCGCCTTTGTCTTGCCAAGGTTTTGTTTACCATGTTGTGAAATGGGTTGAGTGGATGTTGCACAAGGGGCAGGGCGAGTGATTACTCCGGTTATCATGGCGGGCGGGTCTGGAACCCGGTTATGGCCGTTGTCGCGCAAGAGCTTTCCCAAGCAGTTTTCTGCGTTTGACGGCGGCACCACGTTGTTTCAGGACACCGTGCGCCGATTGGCCGGGCCAGAGTTTGCCCCGCCCGTTGTCATGACTGCCGAGGAGTTCCGGTTTATCGTCACCGATCAGTTGGCAGCTATCGGGATTGCCCCCGCCCGGGTGTTTGTCGAACCCGAAGGCCGCGACACCGCCCCCGCGATCCTTGCCGCCGCGTTGTCCGTGGCCGCCCGCGACCCAGAGGCGATGTTGCTGATTGCCCCGTCCGACCATGCGATCCCCGATGGTGCCGCGTTTCGTGCGGCTGTCATGTCGGCCCTGCCCACCGCACAGGCGGGCGCGCTCGTGACGTTTGGCATCACGCCCGACCGTCCGGAAACCGGATACGGCTATCTGGAGTTGGACCGGGTGCCCGGCCACATGGACGGGGTTGGCACCGTCCCGTTGAAACGGTTCGTGGAAAAACCGGACCGCGCCACCGCCGAGGCGATGTTGGCCACGGGCCAGTATTTGTGGAACGCCGGTATTTTCCTGTTTTCTGCCCGCGCGATCCTTGCTGCCTTTGCCGCCCATGCGCCCGGATTGATGCGCCCGGTCCAAGCGGCCATGGATCAGGCTGAGGCCGATCTGGGGTTTTGCAGGCTGGCCGCCGCCCCATGGGCCACCTGTGACAAGATATCCATCGACTACGCCATCATGGAAAAGGCCGACACCCTTGCCGTGATGCCCTATCCCGCCGGATGGACCGATCTGGGTGATTGGGAAGCCGTGCGGTGGACCACTGCCGCCGACCGGGGCACGTCCACCCGTGGCCCCGCCACCGCCATTGATTGCGACGACAGCCTGTTGTGGGCGGTGGCCGAGGGGCAGGAATTGATCGGGCTGGGATTGCGCGATGTGATCGCCGTGGCCATGCCCGACGGCGTGTTGGTCGCCGACCGGTCCCGCGCCCAAGAGGTCCGCAAGGTGGTCGAAAGCCTGAAGGCCAAAAAGGCCCGTCAGGCCGAACAGTTCAGCCGCGATCACCGCCCGTGGGGCTGGTTCGAGAGCCTTGCCATGGGCCCCCGGTTTCAGGTGAAACGCATCCATGTCCATCCGGGCGGCAAACTGTCCCTGCAATCCCACGCCCACCGTGCCGAACATTGGATCGTGGTCGAAGGCACCGCCAAGGTGACCGTGGGCGAGACCGAAAAGATGGTGTTTGAAAACCAGTCCGTGTTCATCCCGATGGGCGAGGTTCACCGGATGGAAAACCCCGGCAAGCTGCCCCTGACCCTGATCGAGGTGCAGACGGGGGGCTATCTGGGCGAGGATGATATCGTCCGGTATGACGACATTTATGCCCGCAAGTAGTCAGAAATCAAAGATGAAATGCCCTGCGTTCAGGTCCGCCACAAGAAGGAGGCTGCCCGCGTCCCCTTCGATCCGGATGCGGTCATCCCCGATGGTCACCAGCACGCCATAGCTTTTCTGGGTCAGGTTGAGCTGCCCGAAGGTGTAGAGCATGGGGAATTGCGACAGGTCGATCCGGTCTTGGGTCAGGTTGAAATCCTTGATGTCGTCCATCCGCCCGTCGTCCGAAAAGATGAACACATCCGCCCCGGCCCCCCCCCAAAGCGTGTCTGCCCCTGCCCCGTCGATGATCCGGTCGTTACCCGCCAGCCCATAGATCGTGTCGTCCCCGTCTTTGCCATAGAGAAGGTCGTGGCCCGCCGTTCCCGATAGCGTATCCCCAAGGTCCGTCCCGGATTTGAGCGGGGCCAGCGCGCCCAAGTCGATCTTGAACTGCGAAAACCCCGCGTCTGACCCGGACGCCACCACATGCACCTGCCCGCCGATCACTGTGGCCACGATGTTTTCCACGTTTTGCAGGTTTATGTTCGTCTGGTCCGCGATGGTTTCCAGATGAAACAGGCTGCCGTCCGGGTGCAGTTCAAACAGCGACAGCCCGTCATCCGCCCCGCCCGCAAGGACAAAGGCTCGGTTGCCGATGGTGAATGTCTCGATCGCCTCGACCCCGGCGAACCGGGTGTTCAGGTTGTCCAGATAGGTGTCTTCGTGAAACAGCCCGCCCCAAGTGTTCATCCGCAGAACCGAGATCGTGCCGCTGCCCGCCGAGCCAAGGAGGATGAACAGCTTGCCATCCAAAAGCACCGTATCCAGCGCCGAAGGGGCCGACACCGGAAGCCCATCCGCGATGCCAAGCCCGCCGACCAGTTTGACATTGCCCCATTGCCCCATCCAGTAACTACTGACCCCCGCATCCACCCCGGACGCCGCAAAGAAATAGGTCCGCCCTGCCAGCACCCCCGTAGCCATCGCCGAGATGTCGCCCACATGCGACCCGGCGGTGTCGGCCCACGTTTTCTTGTGCTCCACGCTCAGGTCTTCGCGGATCTGGTAGGTCTGGAACCCGGATTTGCCCCATTGCGACGACACCAGAAAGGTTTTGCCCGCAACCTCCATCGCGACGCTTTCGTTGAGGTTACCAATGAGCGTGGGGCTGGCCCCGAGGATCGACAGCCCGTCAAAGCCGCCGTCCCTACCGATCTGGTGGAGCGCCAAGCGGTCGTCATAGCGCCCGGACGGGATCAGGATGGTTTGCGTGCCCACGGTGACCACGTCCAGATCGCTGATCCCGGCGGTGCCCCGGTTGGTCGCGTAGCCCAATTGTTCCTGATACACGGCCCCAGTGGCCGACAGCGTATAGACGGCCATGCCCCCCGCAGCCTCTGACCCGACAAAGAGTTTGGCCACGCCATTGATCCACGCAACCTCCAGACAGCCGATGCCCGACGTTTGCGGACCCGACGACACGGTTGCGACATGTGTAAACACCGCCAAGACATTCACCCCTGAATTTCCCAGGGTCACAGGTGCCGGGCGGATGCGTCAGGGGCTGCGCGAAAACATGGCCCCGGTTTGGCGTTTGCCGCCAGTTTTACTCAACCGGGGTGGTTTCCATCGGATTGCGCCCGATCGACACATAGGCCGAAAAGCCCGCCTTTTTCGCGTCTTTGGCCGAGTAGATGTTGCGCAAATCCGCCATGCGGGGCGTCGCCATGTGTTTGGCGATCCGTTTGAGATCAAGCGCGCGGAATTCGTTCCATTCGGTCAGAAGCACGATCAGATCGGCCTTACGCGCGGCCTTGTAGGCGTCGTCAACCCAGACCACACCGGGCAACAACGCCTCGCCTTCGTGCGCGCCTTGGGGGTCGGTCACCCGGACCTTGGCCCCGCCGCCCACAAGGGCCGGCACGATGGTC
>JBGSIZ010000274.1:0-3152 GCA_041742255.1 Marivivens sp.
TCCCGGGCGAGGCGGCGGTCGCCGTTCTGGTGCGCGGCGCGCCGGGGCCACAGGACCACGGGCATCTGTTGGGCGTGGGCACCGGACAGGACACCGTGGGCGAATTTGACGACGGCGACAGCGACTATACCGCGCTCAGCGATGCATGCCATGCGGCCTTGCCCGCCGATCACACACTGACGTCGTGGGTCACTGACTGGAACAACAGCCGCTACCGGGCCGCCGAAACATCCTATGCCCAGTTGCGGATGAGCAAACGGATGCACCCCGACACCGATGTGACCCATCCGGCGCTGATGCTGGGGGATACGGGGGCGGCGGGGCAAGGGATCGGGTTGGCCATGGCCGCGTATCAGGGGGGCGTGGCGATCGTCACCGGGTCCGGCCCGTCGGCGCGGGTCCGGTCGGTTGTGTCTGTGGCGCGTGTCGCCCGCTGACGGCGGACCGTCTGTTCACCGCCTGCAATTGCAGATAGGGGAGCGCGATGGACACGCCCGCCCCCTTTGAAATTTTCATCACCACCGCCCCCGGTCTGGAACCCGCGCTGTGTGCCGAGGTGGCACAGGCCGGCTTTGCGGATCCGGTGATCCTGCCCGGCGGGGTGACCATTCAGGGCGGCTGGCCGGATGTGTGGCGGGCCAATCTGACGTTGCGGGGGGCATCGCGGGTTCTGGCGCGAATCGGATCGTTCCGGGCCATGCATCTGGCCCAACTGGACAAACGGGCGCGCAAATTCGCGTTTGGCGACGTGTTGCGCGCGGATGTCCCGGTCAAGGTGGAATGCACCTGCAAGGCATCGCGCATCTATCACGCGGGGGCGGCGACCCAGCGGATCGAAACCGCGCTGCGCGAAACCCACGGGATAACACTGTCGGGCGACGCCGCGCTGATCCTCAAGACCCGGATCGAGGATGATCTGGTGACCTTTTCGCTCGATACCTCGGGCGACCCCTTGCACAAACGCGGGCACAAGCTGGGCGTGGGCAAGGCACCGATGCGCGAAAACCTCGCGGCGCTGTTTTTGCGGCAGTGCGGCTATACCGGGGCGGAACCGGTGGTGGACCCGATGTGCGGATCGGGAACATTCGTGATCGAGGCCGCAGAAATCGCCATGGGCCTGTTGCCCGGTCGCACCCGCAGTTTCGCGTTTGAAACCCTGTCCAGCTTTGATCCCGCCGCATGGGCCGCGATGAAGGCACCGGGCGTGGCGCGCACCCCTGCCGCACGGTTCTATGGATCGGACCGGGATGCGGGTGCGATCAAGATGAGCACGGACAACGCTGCCCGCGCCGGTGTGGGCGACTATTGCAGCTTTACCCGCCACGCGGTCAGCGACCTGCAACGCCCCGAAGGTCCGCCCGGCCTGATCATCGTCAACCCGCCTTATGGCGCGCGCATTGGTGAACGAAAGCTGTTGTTTGCGGTTTACGGCGCGCTGGGCAAGACGGTGATGGAGCGGTTCCGGGGCTGGCGGGTTGCGATGGTGACCTCAGACCCGGGGCTGGCGAAATCGGCGGGCCTGCCGTTCCTTCCCAACGCGGACAGCGTGGCGCATGGTGGGTTGCGGGTGACGCTGCATCAAACGGGCGTGCTGCGGTAACGGCTATTCGAAAACCACGGCGTCGGATTGGCAGATATCCTGCTCAATGTCCCGGACCGCGCCATCGGCCAACGTCGCGGTCAGGGTATAGAGGCACACACTGCCCCCTCCCGGCACGTTCAACCGGCCAAAGGACCCCGGCGTGATGATCGCACCGCGTAACAATTCCATCGGCGCGGGCGGGGTCGGTTCAGGGGCGTCTGTTTCGGGGGCAACCCCGGTTTCCGCTTGCGTGCTGGGCGCGGGCGTCACGGCGAACCGAACCATGACCTGCCCGGTCTGGTTGGTGATCATCAGCAATTGATCCACCAACGGGGCGACCTCCTCGGGGGCGGTTTCGGGCGCAACCTCTTGGCTGAAAACAGCCATGGGGATGAAACAAGCGGCAATCAGGGCAAGCGGGCGCATGGGGATTGGTCCTGTGGTCAAATTCTCGGACCTTATACCATTCGCATTTGTCAAAATTGCGCCCGCCCCGCCCGCACGTCAAAAAACCCGCCCATCAAAAAAACCGGGCCAAAAAAACCCGGGCACATGGCCCGGGCAAGTCCAACAGGGAGGGATGGTGGCAGACCCCCGCCACCCGGGGAACGCATCAGGCGACCAGACGATAGCCGCCCTGTTCCGTCACCAACAACCGGGCGTTGGACGGATCGGGTTCGATTTTCTGGCGCAACCGATAGATATGGGTTTCCAGCGTATGCGTGGTCACCCCGGCATTGTATCCCCACACCTCGTGCAACAGCACGTCGCGGGGCACCACACCTTCGGCGGACCGATACAGATATTTCAGGATATTGGTTTCCTTCTCGGTCAACCGCACCTTCTTGTCGTCCTCGGTCACCAGCATCTTTTGGGCGGGCTTGAACGTGTAGGGGCCAAGTTGGAACACCGCATCTTCGGACTGTTCATGGGTGCGCAACTGCGACCGGATCCGGGCAAGAAGCACGGGAAACTTGAACGGCTTGGTGATGTAATCGTTGGCGCCCGCGTCCAGACCCAGAATCGTGTCGCTGTCGGTGTCGTGCCCGGTCAGCATCAGAATGGGGCATTTCACGCCTTGCTTGCGCATCAGCTTGCACAATTCGCGCCCGTCTGTGTCGGGCAGGCCGACGTCAAGGATCACCAGATCGAACAACCCGGCCTTGACCTGCGCCATGGCTTCGGTGCCAGACCCGGCCTCGAACACGTCGAAATCTTCGGTCATCACCAATTGTTCGCCCAGCGCCTCGCGCAGGTCATCGTCATCATCGACGAGCAAGATTTTCTTGAGTTGTCCCATGACAGCCTCCTATTTCATGATTGTGAAGTGTGGTGAAGACACGAGTGGGGCAAGCATTCCTGCACTCCACTCACGCGGACGTGTCATATTTCCGTCAAATGTTTCAAAGGTTGGCCAGATACCCTAGGTAGGGCAGGCAACCAAAGGGTCCCCGGCATGGTTTTCGCACCTGATACAACTGAACGTCTGGCCCGCGCCCGTGCCGACCTGCGCATGGGGGTGCCTGTGGTCATCGTGGATGCGGGGGGCATGGGCGTCGTCGCCGCCGCC
>JBGSIZ010000275.1:0-6537 GCA_041742255.1 Marivivens sp.
CGCGTCGGCATCCAGTGCCAGCGCGATCCCGGCGGTCAATCCGCCCCCGCCACAACACACCAGAACATCCGCCGCCGTGATCCCCAACCGGGCGGCATCGCCGGCAATTTCCAACCCAACGGTGCCTTGGCCCGCGATCACCTGCGCGTTGTCAAAGGGTTTGATCAGGGTCAGACCGCGCGCGGCGGACAATTCGGCACCGATGGCGTCCCGGTCCCCGGTCGCGCGGTCATACAACACCACTTGCGCACCCAAGGCGCGGGTGTTGGCGATTTTTACGGCGGGGGCATCGGACGGCATCAGGATCACACAGGGGGCACCAAACGCGGCAGCGGCGCGCGCCACCCCTTGCGCGTGGTTCCCGCTGGAATAGGCGATGACGCCTGCGGCACGGTCCTGCGGTGACAGGGCAGACAAGGCGGCCCAACCGCCACGGGCCTTGAAACTTCCGGTGTGTTGCAGACATTCGGGTTTGACCAGAACCCGCCGCCCGGCCATGGCATCAAGGGCAGGAGACGACAGCAACGGGGTGTGGCGAATATGCCCCTGCGCGCGGATCGCGGCGGCGCGGATCATGTCGATATTCACGGCAGCATCCCACCCCATGCGTGCAAGGCCGCAATCGCGGGGGGTTCGTCCAGAAACGGCACATGGCCCCGGTCGGGGATTACGGCATGGATCAGGCCGGGGTGACGGCGGGCCATTTCGGCGGCGGTCTGGGCGGTCAACAGGTCGGAATTGGCCCCCCGGATCAACGCCACGGGCAATCCCGCCAGCGCGTCAAACAGGGGCCACAGATCGGGGGTGGGTTTGCCGTCGTTCGCCAAAACGGCGTCGCGCAATCGCGGGTCATACCGCAGGGTCAGACCGTCCGGGGTTTCCAGATAATGCTGTTCGACCTCGGCCAGCCAGCGGGTCATCGGGACGCCCTTGAAATGGGTCCACAATGCCGCGCGGGCCTCTGCGGCGGCGGCATAGGTGGGCTGGGCCGGGGGGCGGCCGATATAGCCCTTGATCACGTCCAGCCCCTTTGGGTCGATGACCGGGCCAATGTCATTCAACGCGACCCCGGTCAACCGATCCTTGGCAGTAGCGGCCAGAAACATCGCGATGAGACCGCCGCGCGACGTGCCCAGAATGGCGGCGCGGTCCAGCCCCAGATGATCCATCAGGGCGATGGTATCGGCGGCCTCTTGGGGGATGGAATAGGTGGCGGGGTCGGCCCAGTCGGATTGGCCGCGCCCCCGGTAATCCGGGCGGATCAGGCGGATGCCTGCCAGATGCGGGGCCACATGGTTGAAATCCGCGCCGTTCCGGGTCAACCCGGCGAGCGCGATCACGGGTGTGCCCGCGCCCTCAACGGTATAAAACAAACGGGTGCCATCGGCCGCCGTCAGATGGGGCATCAGACAAGCTCCGGTATGACGCTCAGATCGGGCAGGATGCGGTGCGGGGTTGCATACAACCGGTCCACCGGCAGGCCCGCGCGGTTCACCCAGATAGAGGCAAAGCCGTATCCGGCCGCCCCTGCCGCGTCCCACCCGTTCGAGGATGCAAACAACACCTCGGTTTGGGGCACGTTGAAATTCTCGCCCACAAGGTCATAGACGCGCATGTGGGGTTTATACTGGCCACATTCCTCGACCGATAGAACATCATCCAGATATTCACCGATGCCCGCCGACCGGACGGCGGCCTGCAACATGGCGGGGGCACCGTTGGACAGGATCAACACCGTCTTGCCCTTTTCCTTGAGCGCGCGGAGCATGGCGGGCACTTCGGGATAGGCGGGCAATTCCTTGTAAACGGCCAACAGCCGGGCGCGCAGGGCGTTGTTGTGCAGGCCCGATGCCTCCATCGCCCAATCCAGCCCATCCTGCGTCACCTGCCAGAAATCGACGTGACGATCGGCGATGGTGCGCAACCAGCTGTATTCCAGTTGTTTGGCACGCCAGTCCGCTGCCAGCTTGGGCCAGACAGCGGCCAATTGATCCTGACCGGGTTCCCCCGCGATCTGCCGGGCGGCAGCGTTCACATCAAACAGCGTCCCGTAGGCGTCAAAGACGCAAGTGGTTATTGGCATTGGGTGTCCTCCGTTCCCTGGCCAGCTTGGCACGGGTCGCGAGGTTGGGAAAGGGGGCAGGGGGACATGGGCAACAGATGCCCGAATGTCCGCCCGGTGGCGCGGGGGTCAATCCTCGGGCGGGCCTTCGGCGGCGGCATTGGGGTCCATCCAGAACGGTTCCCAAACGTGCCCATCCGGGTCCGCAATCGCGTGCAGATACATGAACCCCATATCCTGCGTCGGACGGAACGCGCGCCCGCCGTTTGCCATGGCCGCGTCAAACATCGCGTCCACCCCGTCGCGGTCGTCACACGACAGCGCCAGAATGTGGGGGCAGGTGGTGCGCGGGTCGCCGGGGGGCAATGTTTCGCTGAATTCGGCCCAGCGGGCGTGGATCATCAACATCACATGGATGGTGTCGGACACGACCACACAGGCGGCGGTGTCGTCCGAAAACGTCTCGTTTATCGTGAATCCCAGACCGACGTAAAACTGACGCGATACCGACAGGTTTTGAACGGGCAGATTGATGAATATGGACCGGGTCATGACGCACCTTGGATTGTTCGATCAGGGTAAATTGTTCCGTGGTCCGGCCCGCCTGACAAGCCCCAATCAAAGCCAGCGCAGCAAAATCGGCAACCCGCCCACGGCAAATGTCGCCGTGGTGGCCAGATATGCGCCCAGTGCCAGTGTGGCGCGGGGCCGGGTCATCGGGCGCTGAACGTCCTGCAACTGGGCCTTGGAAAACAGGCTTTGCGCGCCCATCAGCGCGAAAAAGAACAGGATCAGGGATTTCATCGCAATCGCGGTGACCACCAACAGTGCGCTCATGACCGTGGCCACGATCAACCCCGCCGGGGGCCACACGGCATAGGCCATAATCCGCACGCAGCGGCCCCCGTCCAGCGGCCAAAACGGCAACAAATTGAAGAAGTTAAGGGCGCCCGTCACGATCCCGAACACATGCAGGAAATTGGCAGCCTCTGGCGCCGTATCCCACAACAACGCCGCCACGGCAAAGGCCAACAGCATGGGCGCGATGCAGATCGCGGGACCCATGACGGTGATAAAGAAATCGTTTTCCTGCGTGGCGGGCACCCGGTTGGAAATCGCGACCCCGCCCAACAGCGGGATCAACCGGAACCGCGCGTCGGTGTGCCCGCACACGCGGAAAGCGGCGACATGGCCAAATTCATGGATCGCCACGGACAGGGTTAACGCCACGCCAAACAGCGGCCCGAAAAAGAAAACCGCCGCCCCCACCGCCGCCACAGCCAACGCAATACCTGTGGTGTCCAGCCCCGCCACCCGCATCCCCCGAGGCGACGTCCAGCCGCCCATCAAGGTGGCAAACGTGACCGCGCCGATGGCGATGGCGACGCCTAAAAACACCATCTAAACAAGGTTTTCCGGCTGCGGCATGCCAATCACATGGAACCCGCCATCGACCCGGATCACCTCTCCGGTGGTAAAGGCCCCGGCGTCGGACGCAAGGTAAACAGCCGTGCCGCCCACGGCCTCGAGCGTGGCATTGGACCGCAAGGGGGCGTTTTGTTCGGTGTGCCGGAACGTGCGGCGGGCGCCCGCGATGGCGGACCCGGCAAGGGTTTTCATCGGTCCTGGACTGATCGCGTTGACCCGGATTTTCTGCGGCCCAAGGTCATTGGCAAGGTAGCGCACGGCGGCCTCCAACGCGGCCTTGGCCACACCCATCACGTTATAGAACGGGGTCACCCGGTTGGCGCCTTGATAAGTCAGGGTCAGGATGGTGCCGCCGTCGGGCATCATATCCGCCGCGCGCCGGGCCACGTCGATCAGGGAATAACAACTGATGGTCATGGAGTTGCGGAAATTGTCGCGGCTGGTGTTGATGAACCGGCCCGCCAACTCGGCCTTGTCCGAATAGGCGATGGCGTGAACGACGAAATCCAGACGGCCCCAGCGGTCCTGCAGCGTTTGAAACGCAAGGTCCATGGACGCCTCGTCGGTCACGTCGCAATCAACCATGATGTCGGACCCGACCTCGGCAGCCAACGGGGCCAACCGTTTGCCAAACGCCTCGCCCTGATAGGTGAACGCAAGTTCGGCGCCCGCCGCATGCATGGCCTTGGCGATGCCCCACGCGATGGAATGGTCATTGGCCACGCCCATGATCAATCCGCGTTGGCCCTTCATCGTGATGGTCATGGATATTGTCCTTGTTGCGCCCTAGCCGTGGAATTTCGACAACAGCATGGACCCGTTGGTGCCGCCAAACCCGAACGAATTCGTCATGACGGTATCAAGGCCTGCGTTGTCCATCCGGACCGTGGCAATCTCGGCGGGGTGCAGGGCGGGGTCCAGCGTTTCGACATTGATCGACGGGGCGATGAAATCATGCTGCAACATCAACAGGCAATAGATCGCCTCTTGGGCACCGGTGGCCCCTTGGGAATGGCCGGTCATGGATTTTGTGCTGCTGATGGGGGGGGTGGTGCCTTCGCCGAACACGCGGCGCACGGCCATCACCTCGCCCACATCGCCGACCGGGGTCGAGGTGCCGTGGGCATTGATATAGCTGACCTTGCGGCCTTCCGGGATGGTGGACAGGGCCAGACGCATGGCGCGTTCGCCGCCTTCGCCACTGGGGGCGACCATGTCGGCACCGTCCGATGTGGCGGCAAATCCGGTGACTTCGGCATAAATCTTGGCCCCGCGCGCCTGTGCGTGGGACAATTCCTCCAGCACGACAATGGCGCCGCCGACCGCGATGACGAACCCGTCGCGGCCCGCGTCAAAGGCGCGGCTGGCCCGGGTGGGCGTGTCGTTGTATTTCGACGACATGGCCCCCATCGCGTCAAACAGGCAGGACAAGGTCCAGTCGAGCTCTTCGCCCCCACCCGCGAACATGATGTCCTGACGGCCCATCATGATCTGGTCGGCGGCGTTCCCGATGCAATGCAGCGAGGTCGAACAGGCCGAAGTGATCGAATAATTGACACCCTTGATCTTGAACGCGGTCGAAAGGTTCGCGGAAATGGTCGAGGACATGGATTTGGGCACGGCAAAGGGACCGATCCGCTTGGGGCTGCCGGTGGACAAGACAATCTGGTGCGCGGCGAAAATCGCGCTGGTGGACGGGCCGCCCGATCCGGCGATCAACCCGGTGCGGGGGTTGATCACATCGGCCTCGTCAAGGCCTGCGTCGGCGATGGCCTGCGTCATGGCGATATGGGCATAGGCGGCACCCGGACCCATGAACCGCAAGGCGCGCTTGTCCACATGGTCGGCCACGTCGATCTTGAGAGTCCCCGCGATCTGGCTGCGGAAATTGCGCTCGGCCATCTCGGGCGAGGCTTCGATGCCAGAGGTGCCCGCGCGCAAGGCGTCCGTCACCTCGGCAGCAGAGTTCCCGATGGGGGACACGATCCCCAGTCCAGTGATGACAACGCGGCGCATGGGTGTCCTCCCTTTGATGCGTGAACCTGTTTAGGACAGCGGGGCAGGGAGGGGCAACGTCAAAGGGGAAGGGTGGGGTGTGGGCGCGTTAGGGCGGTGCCAGTGGAATGGCGATCAGAGGGGGCAGAGCCATAAAAGGTGGTCAAACCGCCGTTGGTGCGCCATCCCTAGGTCGGGGCGGACCTGTTGTGCGACCCCGCCCCGTGGACCGTCCCTCAACTCTCGCTCAACGCCACTTTCATGTCCTTGACGATATAGATCACCTCGCCGTCGGCCTCAACGATTCCGTCGGCCACGCCCATGGTCAGGCGGCGGGTGGTCAGGGCCTTGGTGAAATCGACCTTGTAGGTCAGCATCTTGCGGTCGGGGCGGACCATGCCGGTCAGTTTGACCTCGCCCACGCCAAGGGCATAGCCGCGGCCCAGCCAGCCGCGCCAGCCAAGGTTGAAGCCGGTCAACTGCCACAACCCGTCCAGCCCCAGACAGCCGGGCATGATCGGATTGCCGGGAAAGTGGCAGTCAAAGAACCACAGGTCGGGGGTGATGTCGAATTCGGCAACCACATGGCCCTTGCCGTGCAGGCCGCCATCCTCGGAAATTTCGGTGATCCGGTCCATCATCAGCATGGGCGGGGCGGGCAATTGGGCATTGCCGGGGCCGAACAATTCGCCCCGCGCGCATTGCAAAAGACCCTCGCGGTCAAAGCTGGTGGGGTAAATCGACATGCCGGTGGTTCCTGCTCTTGGGGGTCACGATTGTTGTTCAAACGGTCTAGCACCCGCGCGCGAACAAGGGCAAGACCGCAGTCCCGCCGGCGTTTGCGGGCGATTTGACAGCGTTTGACTGCGTTTGACGGGGTCTACGGGCAAAATACGGGTTTTGCGTTGAAGATTGGGGGGCGCATGCCCTATATTGTCAATCACAGCAGGCCAGACCGGAGTGACGATGGACGCGCGCGCAACAGACAGCATGACAAACGGCCCTGTGGGCCGGGGCGATGCATGGCTGGCCCGGGCCGGTGTGCGGCCCAC
>JBGSIZ010000276.1:0-11730 GCA_041742255.1 Marivivens sp.
GCCGCTGGCGGCACGCTGCGCATCCAGCAAGAGGTGCTGGCGCTGCGGGATCCGCGCACCTACGACTGGTCGCAAATCGCGAACTTCAGCCGGGGATGGCTGGAATATTTCGTGGAATACAACAGCGACGGTTCGCTGCGCGGCATGTTGATCGAAAGCTGGACCGCGAACGAAGACGCGACCGAATACACGCTCAATGTCCGCCCCGGCGTGACGTTCAACAACGGCGATGCCTTCAACGCCGACAGCGTTGTGTGGATGATCAACTACTGGTGTGACAAAGCTGCCGAAGGCAACTCGATGGCGGGCCGCATGACCTCGCTCATTGACGAAGCCACAGGCACCGTGCGCGACGGTGCAGTGACCAAGGTTGACGACATGACCGTCAAACTGACGCTGCTTGCGCCCGATATCACGCTCATCGTGGGCATGTCGGACTACCCGGCAGCGGTTGTGCACCCCTCGCACAGCGCCGACACGATGGTGTCCAACCCGATCGGAACCGGTCCCTACATTCCCGAAAGCCTCGAAGTCGGGGTCAAGGGTGTGCTGGTCAAGAACATGAACCACACATGGTGGGGGGCCACCGCCGAAGGCATCGGCGGCGCAACTCTGGATCGGATCGAATTCATCGACTACGGCACCGACCCGGCATCGTGGATGGCGGCCATCGAATCCGACGAAGTCGACATGCTCTATCAGAACGTGAACGAATTCATCGACATCGCAGACGCCATCGGCTGGACCAAATCCGAAGTGGTGACCGGGGCCACCGTCACCCTGCGCTTCAACCAGCAGGCCGAACTGGGCGGCAAGGTGCCCTATTCGGACGTCAAGGTGCGTCAGGCTCTATCGATGGCCGTGGACAACGCGGTCTGCCTCGAACTGGGCTACAGCGGTCTGGGTGTCACGGCGGCCAACCACCACGTCGCCCCGGTGCATCCGGAGTACGCAGACATCGGGCCAGCGCCGTTTGATCCAGCAATGGCAGCCACCCTTCTGGCCGAAGCAGGCATGACCGATTTCGTGCATGAACTGACCACGCTTGACGACGGGTTCACCAAAAACACCGGCGACGCGGCCGCAGCCATGATGCGGGACGCAGGGATCAACGTGGAACGGATCGTTCTGCCGGGGTCCACTTTCTGGAACGACTGGACTAAATTCCCGCTGTCGATCACGGAATGGAACCACCGCCCGCTTGGGGTGCAGATCCTTGCCCTTGCCTATCGCACCGGCGAACCCTGGAACGAAGCCGCCTACTCCAACCCGGAGTTTGACGCGCTGTTGACCAAGGCGATGTCGATCGCAGACGCCGAAACACGGCGCGCCGTGATGGTGGATCTGGAAACGCTGTTCCGCAACGACGCGGTCATCATCCAGCCCTACTGGCGGTCGCTCTACCGGCACTCGAAACCCACTGTGGTTGGGGCGGAAATGCATCCGGCCTTTGAAATCCACGTCTACAAACTTGGTTTCGCGGCGTAATCTGACACCAAACCGGCCGGGCCGCCCCAATGGGTGGCCCGTGCCAGACCTGCAGGGACAAACACTGCACAAACGGACGGGATAAACCCGCCACCGCCATCCGACAGGGGCACCCATGGGACTGTTCATCTTGCGGCGGTTGGGGATGATGATCCTCACCGCACTATGCCTGACATTCATCGTCTTTTTCCTGACGAACCTCGGGCCGAACCTTGAAAAGCTCGCCAAATCCGAGGCATCCGTCCGGATGCCCGACGATCAGGTCATCACATGGCTGGACAACCGGGGGTTCAATCAGAACGTCTTTGTCAAATACGGCGAATGGCTCGGGGTGCTGCCGGGCTATGTGATCGAAGGGACCGACGGGATCGCGCGGGCGCGCTGCGCACAGCCGGGTCAGGATCCGGCAGATGCGGTGCGGTTCTGCGGGATCCTCCAAGGGGACTGGGGCACCTCGTCAGTGTTCAAAAGCGATGTCCTGTCGATTGTCAGCACACGACTGGGGCTGACGGGCTGGCTCATGCTCAGCGTGATGTTGGTCATGGTGCCCACGGCGTTGGTGATCGGGGTCATGGCGGGGATGCGCGAAGGGTCCAAACTGGACCGGTCGCTGTCCACGGTCTCTATCGTCACGACGGCCACGCCGGAATATGTGTCGGGGGTCATTTTCATCGCGGTGTTCACGACCACGGCGGTTGGGCTGAAATGGTTCAATGGGTCGGCGCGGTCGGCGATGGATGACATCACGTTCCAGAATTTCACACTGCCGGTGCTGACCATCGCACTTTATGGGATCGGGTATATCGCGCGGATGACGCGGGCCTCGATGACCGAGGTGATGACATCGCAATACATCCGCACCGCGCGGCTCAAGGGGGTGTCGTTCCGCAAGATCGTCATCAACCACGCGCTGCGCAACGCGCTGATTGCGCCCTTTACGGTGATCATGCTGCAATTCCCGTGGCTTCTGAACGGCGTCGTGATCGTCGAAGAACTGTTCCAATACAAAGGCTTCGGGTCGGCTCTGGTCGAGGCGGCGAGCAATAACGACATCGAACTCCTCCTTGGAATTTCGGTGGTGTCGGTGTTCATCGTGCTGTTCACGCAGTTATTGTCGGACATCGGCTACGTCTTCCTCAATCCACGCATCCGCATTTCCTGACAGGGGTAGAACCATGGATCAACTCACCTGGACGGGATCGCTGGGCACATGGCTTGACCCGGTTCTTGGCATCGTGGCGGCTGTGTTCGGGGTGCTTGTCCTGACCCAATTGGTGCTGTCGCTGTTTGCACCTGCGGTCACACTGCAATCCAACGCGGACGGCTCGCTCATGGCGCGTGGGGGACCACTCGGGCTGGTGGAAACGCTGGTCGGCTTTGCGCTTTGGGGGCTGATCGGGGTCATCCTTGTCTACATCATCGGAGGGGTGCTGCTGCCTTATGGGGACGCGGGCATCATCGGGGCTATCTCAAAACGGTTCACGCCGGTCTGGGTCGCGCTCGTCGTGACCTTCGTGGTGTCGGTCCGGTTCAAACGTCGGCTTGGTCTTTATGGGAAACTGTTCGACTCGACCGTGGGCATGATCGGCTTTGGGTTGGTGATGTTCTGGGTGTTTACGGCGTTCTTTGGGGGCCTTTTTGATCTCATCGCAACCCACGACAGCTTTGCACAAATCTCCTCGCTCAAGAACAAACTGCCGGGCATCCCGGTGCCCGATGCGGCGGAAAAGGGGCTGTTCCCGCACTACCTGCTGGGCGGCGACAACCTCGCGCGGGATAATTTCAGCCGGATGGTGGACGGGGCGTGGATCGTGATCCGGATCGCACCGCTGGCGACGCTGTTCGCCTTCATGGTGGGGATCACCTTGGGTGTGCCGGCGGGCTATTACGGCGGGGCGCTTGATACGGTGCTGTCGTTTCTGGCCAACCTCATTCTGGCGTTCCCGGTGATCCTGTTGTTCTACCTTCTGGTGACCCCGGAAATCGTGGACACAGGGATACCGTCCTATATGGCGGCGTTCCTGTTCATCTTTCCCATCGTGTTCTTCGCGGTTCTGCTGAATTCGCGGTATCACACGCAACCGAGCAAACGGGCGCCGATCCTCCTCATCGTCTTGGGAACGATGACGCTCCTTTATCTCTCGCTGATCTCACAGCCGGGAACCAAGGTGGTGCTGCTGCCAGACTGGCTGGATCTTTACAATGTGCCCAGCGGGATCCTCGTGGTGTTCGTGTCGGTGGTGTTCGTGAACGCGCCCACCGTGTTCCGGATCGTGCGGGGCTTGGCGCTTGATCTGCGGACACGGGATTATGTGGCGGCGGCACAAACCCGGGGCGAAGGTCCGTGGTATATCATGCTGTGGGAAATTCTGCCGAACGCGCGCGGGCCGCTGATCGTCGATTTCTGCCTGCGGATCGGCTACACCACGATCCTTCTGGGGACACTCGGGTTCTTTGGCCTTGGCCTGCCCCCCGAAAGCCCGGATTGGGGGTCCACCATCAACGAAGGGCGCAAGCTCCTCCAGATTTACATTCACCCCGTCCTGCCACCCGCCATCGCACTCTTGACCCTCGTTCTGGGGCTCAACCTGCTGGCGGACGGCCTGCGCGAAGAAAGCCTGAAGGACTGACACCACCGGCGCCGCGTTAACCCTTGCAGGGCAGACGCGACACCGTTGGGATACCGACGCAATACCGACGCGATGCATCGCACCGTTTCGACCCAAAACAGGGAATAGGTTAATGGCTGACGACACCTCCACCGGCCCCATTCTTGAGATCGACAAACTCTCGATTTCCTTTTTTACGCGGTTGCGTGAAATTCCGGCCGTGATGGACTTTTCGGCCTCCATCATGCCGGGCCAAGCCCTCGGTCTTGTTGGGGAATCGGGGTGCGGCAAATCCACCGTGGCGCTCGGGGTGATGCAGGACCTCGGGGTCAACGGGCGGATCGTCGGCGGGTCCATCAAATTCAAGGGCCGCGACCTGTGCACCATGCCACCCGAAGAGTTGCGCAAAATCCGTGGCAAGGAAATTGCCATGATTTATCAAGAACCTATGGCATCCCTGAACCCCGCCATGCGGATCGGTCGGCAGTTGATGGAGGTGCCGATGATCCACGAAGGCATCTCGGAATCCGAGGCCTACCAACGCGCGCTCGAGGTCGTTCGTGACGTAAAACTCCCCGACCCCGAACGCATGCTTAAATCCTATCCCCACCAGCTTTCGGGTGGGCAACAACAACGCATCGTGATCGCTATGGCCCTGATGTCAAAGCCGTCTTTGCTGATCCTTGATGAACCGACCACAGCCCTTGACGTCACTGTCGAGGCCGCGGTGGTCGAACTGGTCAAGGATCTGGGGCGCAAATACGGCACCTCAATGCTGTTTATTTCGCACAACCTCGGGTTGGTCCTCGAAACCTGTGACCGCATCTGTGTGATGTATTCGGGCGAAGCGGTCGAACGCGGTCGCATCACCGACGTCTTCGACAAGATGCAACATCCTTATACACAAGCCCTTTTCCGGTCGATCCCGCTGCCGGGTGCCGACAAAAACAGCCGTCCCCTTGTGTCGATCAAGGGGAACTTCCCCCTGCCCCACGAACGCCCGCCGGGCTGCAATTTCGGGCCACGCTGTGACTACTTCGTTGCCGGACAGTGCGATGCGCAACCGATCCCGATGACCGACGTGGGCACCGCCACCGTCCACCAAACCCGCTGCCTCCGGGTTGATGAAATCGACTGGAACGCGCCACTTGCCGCTGTCGTGGCGCGAGAAAAAACGCCCCCCGGCAAGGTCGTCCTCAAGATGGAAAACCTCAAGAAGTACTACGAAGTCAGCGCCAACAAACTGTTCGGCGGCGGCGTCGCCAAGGTGGTAAAAGCCAATGAAACCCTAAGTTTTGAGGCCCGCGAAAGCGAAACGCTCGCCATCGTGGGCGAATCCGGTTGCGGAAAATCCACCTTTGCCAAGGTGCTGATGGGTCTGGAAACCGCGACCGACGGCAAGATCATGCTCTATGGCGAGGATATTCAGGACACTCCGATCGAAAAACGCCACACCGACACAGTCTCGGGCGTTCAGATGGTGTTTCAAAATCCTTTCGATACCCTGAACCCATCGATGACCGTTGGCCGCCAGATCATCCGGGCGCTTGAGATTTTCAAGATCGGGACATCGGACGCGGACCGCCGGGAACGGATGCTGACACTGCTGGACCTCGTTAAACTGCCCCGCGCCTTTGCGGACCGGATGCCGCGGCAACTGTCGGGCGGTCAAAAACAACGGGTCGGCATCGCGCGGGCCTTTGCGGGCGGGGCCAAGGTTGTGGTGGCCGATGAACCGGTCTCGGCGCTTGATGTGTCGGTGCAGGCGGCTGTGACCGATCTCTTGATGGAAATTCAGCGCGAACAGCAAACAACGCTCCTGTTCATCAGCCATGACCTGTCTATCGTGCGCTACCTCGCGGACCGGGTGATGGTGATGTATCTGGGGCATGTGGTCGAACTTGGCACCACCGATCAGGTGTTCTCGCCCCCCTACCACCCCTATACCGAGGCCCTGTTGTCCGCCGTGCCCATCGCCGACACCAAGGTCATCAAGAAACGGATCGTGCTGGAAGGGGATATTCCCTCGGCCATGAACCCGCCGCCCGGTTGCCCGTTCCAGACGCGGTGCCGGTGGAAATCGCAGGTGCCAGGTGGCCTGTGCGATACGGTTGTGCCCCCGGTCCGGATGTTGGCCGAAGGGCATCAGATCAAATGCCATCTGGACGACGCCACGCTCGCAAACATGGAACCCGTGATCAAAATTGCAGCGGAATAAGCCCTAGTCGCGGGCAATCTGTTCGGCCAATCCGGCCACCCGTACGCGGTCTTCGGGCAAGACAAGGGCTTGGATGGCAAAATCGCGGGCGCGTGCGGATTGCACCCGGACCGCGTCGCCGAACACTTCCGGTGCCACGGCCAAAACGGCTTGCAGGGATTTCTGCACCCGAACCTGCACCTCGATCAAGGCGGCACCGTCGCGGGCAATTGGGGCAAAGGCATCGTGCAACAGATCACCTGTTTCCAGCGACGGCACCCAGATGCGGGGATATTTGATATCCGGCTCTCCTGTCGGTTTCCACTTTGACAGGATGCGGACGATCCGAGCCAGAACATCAATCGCTGTTCCGGGGTCATTCACGGCAGGCGACAAAGCGCGCGACGCGACCTCTGCCAGCGCGCATAGGCCAAACCGGGGGTCCTGTTCGAACGAACGGTGATCCTCGACCACAAACGCGGCGGCAATATCGGGCACGGCCGTTTCGGCCTGCGGTCCGGTCACATAGGCAAGCGGTGTCGCCGCATCCGCCACCGTTCCGGGCAAGGCGCGGACGTAAACCTGCACGTCACAGCGCCCGGCCACACGGGAAAGCTTTGCCATGTCAATATGTTGCACGGACCCCGCCAACCCTGCCCAAACCGGCACCCCGGTCACATCCGGCGGGACGCGCAACGGACGCCCGCCCAGCCACGGGTTTTTCAACCGGTCCATAACCGCACAGGTCGCGGCATCCTCTAGCCGGCGCAGGGTGTCGGTCATCCGGCCAAAATCCGTAAGGTGGGATGTCCACCGGATCAGGTTGGTCACGATGATCCCGAACATCCCAACCGTCATTGCAAACAATACAATCCGGCCCGATGCGCCATAAACCCCCAATTTCAGCGCGATCAGCCCGACAAGGCCAAACACGAACGCCCCCATGAAACTGGCCAGAACCTGTTGGGCGGTGGTGTCCTCGCGCAGCAGGCGAAATGCCCGTGGGGTCGCAGTAGACGATGCCGACGCATAGGCCGCCGCCATGATCGACAGCGAAAACGTGGTCACGGCCAACATGGATGACGTCAGGATGGACAACAGACTTTGGGCGGCATCGGCGGAAACCCGCACACCAAGCGGCGCAAAGTCGGGCATGACACTTCCCACAACAACCCCGGCAAGGGCCGTCAGGCCCCCAACCACACCATAGGCCGCTACACGAACCCCCACGCGGCGCAGCAAACGGCGCGCTTTCCAGATCAGGGCACCTGTCACGAAACCATCCGGCGGGCAGGGTCAGCTACCCCAGATGACACGCACATAATTCCGCGTTTCGCGATAAGGGGGAACACCGCCATGCCGGCGCACGGCTTCTGGCCCGGCGTTATAGGCCGCCAGCGCCAGCCGCCAGTTTCCGAAACTGTCGTATTGCTGACGCAGGTATCGCGCGCCACCGTCCAGGTTGTCAGCCGGATCGCTTGCATTCACGCCCAACACACGCGCCGTGCCGGGCATCAACTGTGCCAGCCCCATGGCACCTTTTGGCGACCGGGCATTGGCATTCCACCCGCTTTCCTGCTGCACCAGACGCAAAAACAGGTCTTCGGGGACACCATGCCGCCGGGCCGCAGACTTTGCCATATCAAGGTAAGGTCCAGAATACCGCCCGCTGTAACTGGGCGACGCGGTCGTCGGCACCTCTACGCGGGGGGGCTGCAACCGGACCGAACTTGCATATTGCTGGGCCGCGCGGCCATCCAGAACATCCAGTTGCGTGGCAAACAGCGCGGACCGGGACCGGGACGATACGGTATCGGCGCCCCCCGATGCTGGCAGCGCGGTAATCCCGCACAGCAGCAAAATCCGAATGATGGTCATCCCGACACCCCCAAGGCACGCGCACTTGGCAAACGCTACTGCATCATTTCCGGGATTTCCAGCCCAACAGACACTGGTTGGCCGGGTTGATTTACCTTCCCTTAATCACGATGCGGTGGTGTAACCTCCAGAACCAATCACGACAGAATCGAAAGGGGCGCCTCATGGCCGGATCCGTGAACAAAGTCATCATCATCGGCAATCTGGGCCGCGACCCCGAAGTGCGGTCATTTCCCAATGGCGGCAAGGTCGTGAACCTGCGCATCGCGACCTCCGAAACCTGGAAAGACAAGGCGACGGGCGAACGCAAGGAACGCACCGAATGGCATTCGGTCGCCATTTTCAACGAACCCTTGGGTCGGATCGCCGAACAATACCTGAAAAAAGGATCGACGGTCTATATCGAGGGGCAACTTGAAACCCGCAAATGGCAGGATCAATCGGGTCAGGAACGTTATTCGACCGAAGTTGTCCTGCGCCCCTACGGTGGGAACCTCACGCTGCTTGGGGGTCGGGGTGACGGCGGCAGCGGTGGCGGTGGCGGGTCCAGCTATTCGGATGACCGGGGCGGCTATGGCGGCGGGTCGTCTGGTGGTTACGACAGCGGCCCATCCGGCAACAGCCGCGGCAGCGGCAGCAGTTCGGACATGGACGACGAAATCCCGTTCTGACACTCCCCCCAAAACGCCGCGCCTCACCGCGCGGCGTTTTCTTTTTGCGCGGCGTGGGTCAGGCGCGCCCTGCCAACCCGTCACGCAAGACGCCCAACACGACATCGCGCGGCACATCCTTGGTCACAAACGCCTGCCCAATGGCGCGGGCCATGATGAACCGGATCTGACCATCCTGCACCTTCTTGTCCTGCCCCATCAGGTCAAACAACGTCTCGGCGTCGGGCAGGTCGCCCGCAATATCGGCCAGATCGGTTTTCATCCCCATGGCCTTCAGATGGGCGCGCACACGGCTCGGGTCCTCTTGGCTGCACAGGCCCAGCCGGGCGGACGTTTCAAACGCGAGCGCGCAGCCAATGGCGACACCTTCGCCGTGCAACAATCGGTCACCGTATCCTGTGGCGGATTCCAAGGCGTGACAAAACGTATGGCCAAGGTTCAACAACGCGCGGTCGCCTTGTTCGGTTTCGTCCCGCATCACAATCTCGGCCTTCATCTGACAGGACCGGGTGACCGCATGAACGCGGGCGGCCACGTCGCCTGCAGCAAGGGCGGGACCCTGCTCCTCCAGCCAATCAAAAAAATCGGCGTCGCCCAGCAACCCGTATTTCACCACTTCACCATAACCCGCGACCAAGTCACGGCGCGGCAGCGTGGCCAGCAGATCGGTGTCGGCCAACACCAGAACCGGTTGATAAAACGCCCCAATCAGGTTCTTGCCATGGGGGGAGTTGATGCCGGTCTTGCCGCCCACCGAACTGTCCACTTGCGCCAGCAGCGTGGTGGGGACCTGCACAAACCGAACACCTCGACGCACCACAGAGGCGGCAAATCCCACCAGATCACCAATCACACCGCCGCCAAATGCGATCACCAGATCGCCGCGCTCGACTTTTTGCTCCAGCAGCCATTCGACAGTGCGCGAAAACTGGGGCCACCCCTTGGTAGCCTCGCCCGGCGGCAAGGACAGGGATACAACCTCCACGCTCGCCGCCTTCAATCGGTCCGTCAGCGCAGGCAAATGCAACGCGGCCAAGGTGTCATCGGTCACGATGGCCACCCGGCGACGGCGCATATGCGGGTCCAGATGGGCAGCAATATCGGCCACCACCCCCGGCCCAATCTCGATCGAATAGGCACGGCCCGGCAGGTCCACAGGCACGGTCTGGCGGGTCATGGGCTTTCCTTTTGCAAGATATCGGGATGGGCCAACAACGCGGCCATCACCCGGTCGGCGGTGTCATCAATGGCATATGCGGCATCCGTGCGCACATGCACGCGGGCCAAGGCATAGACGGGCACGCGGTCGGCATAAATCTGTTCCAGCGTGGCGCGTGGGTCTGCGGTGCGCAGCAACGGGCGGCTGTCCTTGTGGCGCACGCGGTCCCACAGCAGGTCAATGGACGCATCCAACCAGACCGAAACACCGGTTTCGGCAATGGCTTCGCGGTTGCGGGCCGACAGGAACGCACCGCCGCCAGTGGACAGGATGCAAGGCGGACCGGCCAACAGGCGGGCAATCACCTCGGCCTCGCGGTTGCGAAAAAACGGCTCGCCGTCACGGGCGAAAATTTCGGCAATGCTGGCATTGGCAGCCATCTCGATGGCGGCATCTGAATCCAAAAACCGGACATCCAGACGTGCGGCCAGTGCGCGGCCTACGGCGGTCTTGCCCGACCCCATCATGCCGACCAGCACGACCGTGCGGTGCAACCGGAACCGTCCTGCGGCGGGATGTATCACATGGCGTTCCGTCATCGTTCCGATCATAAAACTCGTTTTGGGCCATGCCCCGCGCAATTCGCAGATTTCTGCTTTCAATGGCGTGATCTTGCACAAAAGGCCATATATAAACACGCACAAAGGCGGCACAGCTCGCCACACACGCAGGCAGCGGCAAAGGCAACAGAATGATATGGCGATTGATCAAGGTTCTATTGGCGCTGGCCGTTCTGGCCGGTCTTGGGCTGGTGGCCTATGCTTATGTCGGGCCGATCTTCTTTCCGGCCGATTTCGCGGCACCGACCACGGAACAATCGGCCCCTGTCACGCTTGACATGGGCAACTGATGCAGGCCCTGCGACGGATCTGCGCGCTTTGCGCATTGATGGCCCCAGGTGTGGCAATGGCACAGGACAGCACGCCATTGTCCGCAATCGACTGGTTGTCGCGATCTGTGGAAACGGCGGTGGTGGCCCCCCTGATCCCCGACGTCATAACCACCGAACCGCCCGTCAGCACCTCGGCCTTGTCGCCGCAGGTCAGCGTTCAGACGCTGGGCGGGCCGTCCATTGATGCCATTGGATTGTTGCCGTCTTCGGTGACCGGGTTTCCGCGCACCCTGTGGTCGGCCAGCGATGCCGCGACCTTGACGGACCTGATCCGGGCGGAACGGGTGGACACCCTGCCCGCACTTCAGGACCTCCTCCTGACCCTGATGACCGCAGAGGCCGACGCACCAATCAATGGCGATGCATCCGGCGCGCTGTTTCTGGCGCGGGTGGACAAACTTCTGGACCTTGGGGCCATCGAACCCGCCCAATCCATGATCGAGGCGGCAGGGCCAGACACACCGGACCTGTTTCGTCGCTGGTTCGACCTCGCCTTGTTGACGGGAACGGAACAACGCGCCTGCGACGCCTTGCGCGAAAAACCGGACGTGGCCCCCACCTATCCGGTGCGCATCTTTTGTCTGGCGCGGGCGGGCGATTGGTCTGCGGCGGCGTTGATCCTGAACACTGGACGGGCCATCGGAGACATCACACCAGAAGAAAACGCGATCCTGTCGCGGTTTCTGGACCCCGACCTGTTTGAGGGCGAACCGCCATTGCCGCCCCCCACCCGGCCCAGCCCGCTGGTGTTTCGCCTGCGCGAGGCCGTGGGCGAA
>JBGSIZ010000277.1:0-10615 GCA_041742255.1 Marivivens sp.
AAGGCGCGCACCGCGGCCTCGGCCGATTGACGCACGCCTTCCATGCGGGCGGCCATGGCGGCCTCTGGCGCTTCGATCACGAACCGGACCACACCGCCCTCAACGGCCAGCGCCCGGATCATGTCCCGGCTGGTGAGCGTGCCCCCATCCGCCAGATCGATTCGTGACAGCGCGGTCAGAACGTCATCTTTGGTCAGGGACATGGCGGGTTCCTTTGCGGGGCAAATGCGGCGGGTCACGGAGCTGTGTTCACAAACCGCCCGTTTTCGCGCCTACCCTTGTCACCTTTTGGGCGGAGATCAAGCCGGGGCGGGCCGGATGCCTAGATTTGTGTCAATCGGGTAAAGAACGTCAGCATTTCGTATGCATTTGCTGCATAGCAGCATTGAGTAAAGGTGCTATTGTGCATCCGCAGCATAAGCCCAAATATACAACCAACGGCGCTAACATACCAATCCAAAGCGCTTCGGACGACTTGAGCAGAGAGAAAGAGAGAAACATCATGGCTTATACAAACGACATGCGCGTCGCTGGCCTTCCCCTCCGGGAGCGTTTCGCAACCCTTCGCGCCACCCTCGCTGACCGGCTTGCCAAACGGGCCGTGTATCGCACCACACAGAACGAATTGTCGGTGTTGTCCGACCGTGACCTTGCCGATCTGGGCATTGCGCGGTCGATGATCAAGGGCATCGCATACGAGGCAGCCTACGGCGCCAAATGATTTTAACGGTTTCGGAATGCTCTTCCTCCCAGATGACATTCCGGATCTACGGCCTGCTCTCCTCCTCCTCCCTGAGCGGGTTGTGACCAAAGCGGCGGCGTCTTCCTCCTCCCTGATGCCGCCGCTTTAACGGACAGACTACCGGGGCGCTCTCCTCCTCCTCCCTTGGGCGCACCGGGATACACGACCCGCTCTCCTCCTCCTCCCTTGGGCGGTTCGTTCTATCGGCGGCAGCGTCCTCCTCCTCCCTGACGCTGCCGCCACAAAGGAATACATGGTCCCCTCCTCCTCCTCCCTGAGGGTGCCGTGTTGGTTGATGCGCCCCTCTCCTCCTCCCTGGGGCCGCTCGACACCCGCGACTGCCCCCCTCCTCCTCCCTGGGGGTGGTTGCACAAAAAGGAACGGCGGCCCCCTCCCTCCCGAGGTGCCGCCGTTTTCTTTTGTGCAGATGGTTGGACTAGTTCAGCAAAACCGGCAGATTGGTCGGCCCGTGAAAGCCAAAGCCGCGCCAGATCACGGCGGACGGATCAGGCAGCGACAGGTTCGGAAACCGGTCGAACAGGATGGGCAGCATCACCTGCCCCACGGCCCGGCGCGCCAAATGGGTCCCCTGACAGAAATGCGGCCCCGTCCCGAACGCCTGATGCGGGGCCTTGGGACGGTAGACGTTGAACCGTTCGCCGTCCTCGAACAGGTCTTCGTCCCGGTTTGAACTGGCCTGCACGGACATGACCGTATCGCCCTTGGGGATAAAGAAGCCCCGGATTTCCGTGTCCTCCATCACCAGACGGGACGAGGCCGAGATGGGCGCGACCCACCGCACCCCTTCCTCGAACGCCAGATCCCAGTCGCCGTTGGCCTTGACCTGTTCCAACTGGTCCCTGTTCGTCAGAAGGCCGAACAGGATGGTGTTGAGCGCATCGCGGGGTTCGTTGATGCCGCCGCCAATGGCGATCTTGATATTGGCGTGTATCTGGCTGACCGGGATCGGGTCGGCGGCGTTCAACATGACCGAAAACGCGGTGGAATTGGGCGCGGCCCGGTGTTTGTCATGCAACGTGGCAAAGAGCGCGTCCATCTCATCATTGGCCTGATCGGACGCGGCAAAAAGATCCTCGCGCCCGCCAAAGTTTCCGGCACCGTCGATCAGCCGCTGGGACCAGCGTTCAAGGTCGGCATCGCTCGCCTCCTCGATGCCCAACAAAACCGCCAGACCCCGCGCGGCATAGGGGGCGGACAGGACCGCGAACAGGTCCACCACCTCGCCCCGGGGCAGGCGCGCCACATAGTCCCGCGCAATCTGTTCATAGCGCGGCATCCATTCGGTCATGATGACCTTGGGGTTGAACGCCGGGGCCATCGCCATCCGTTCGCGCAGATGCGCCGCGCCGTCCTTGCGCATCAGCGTATGCGCCCGGAACGCCCGCTTCATCGGCGTGTTCGGATCGTCCGAGGAAAAGATCGCAGGTGTGTCCTTGATGTATTTGGTGTCCACCGCCTTGGTCAAAAGGGTGCGCCCGACCGACGGCACCCGCAGCACCGGGGTCTGTGCCCGCAGCCGCCGATAAATCGGAAACGGGTCCGTGCTGAGGTGGGCAAGCGTGATCTGGTCGTCAATCGGGGCGAGCGGCATGATGGGGTCCTCCGCCCTGAAACCTACGGTCTGTGCGGGCGGGGTCAAACCCATTCTGGCGTTTGCGCGCCGTTCTCGCGCAGTGTTCGGGATACAATTTGCCTGTTGCGCCCCGGATTTGCGCCGCGCTAGCAGAGGCGATGACCCAAGAGTTGTTGTTTGCCCTGATTGGTTTCGCGTTTGTGTCCTCGATCACGCCGGGGCCCAACAACATGATGTTGCTGGCGTCGGGGGCCAATTTCGGGTTCTGGCGCACCTTGCCCCACATGCTGGGCGTGGGATTGGGCCATTCGTTCATGATCTTGGTGCTGGGGGCGGGTCTGAGCCGCGTGTTTGACGCCTATCCCATTGCGTTGACCGTGATGAAATGGGGGTCCGTCGCCTATCTGCTCTATCTGGCGTGGAAGATTGCCAATGCCGCCCCCAAATCCCCCGAGGCCCCCGAAACCGGCGGCACCCCGTTCACATTCCTGCAGGCGGCGGCCTTCCAATGGGTCAACCCAAAGGGGTGGTTCATGGCCCTGACCGCGATCAGCGCCTATTCCGGGGACCAATCCATGCAGTCCGTGGTTATCGTGGCCATGGTGTTCATGGCCACCAACCTGCCGTCCATCACCTGTTGGACGGTGCTGGGCCAACAGATGCGCCGCGTCCTGACCTCGCCCGCGCGGTTGCGGGCGTTCAACTGGGTGATGGCGGGGTTGCTGGTGGCGTCACTGGTGCCGATCGTGTGGGGGCATTGACGCCAGCCTTGGACCAAACCTAGGCCCCTTAAAACGGCACATCCCCCATATCCCCTGCCGTCACCACAAACCGCGCGACCACCTTTTTCGTGCCGGCCTTGTCGAATTCGATGTCGAGCTTGTCGCCTTCGATCTCCATCACCTCGCCATAGCCGAATTTCTGGTGAAACACCCGGTCGCCCACGGCAAAGGCGCTGACCGCCGTCATGTCGATGGTCATATTGCGGGCCTCGGCGGGTTGCGCCATGCCGCGCACTTGCGACCGCCCCTGCAACCGTTTCCAGCCGGGCGAATTATAGACATCCGCCCGCGCGGCCCGGTCGTGGATCTGGCTGATGGCCTCGGTCATGATCGCAGGCGACGCGCTGGCTGCCATGCCCGCCGCGCCGTAACCACCGCCATACAGGCCCGGCGGGGTCAGGACCTCGACATGGGCGGGGGGCAGTTCGTCAATGAACCGGGACGGCATCTGGCTTTGCCATTGGCCATAAACCCGGCGGTTGGCGGCAAAGGAAATGGTGCAGAGGGCCTCGGCGCGGGTGATCCCGACATAGGCGAGGCGGCGTTCCTCCTCCAACCCCCGGACGCCGCTTTCGTCCATGCTGCGTTGGCTGGGGAACAGGCCATCCTCCCATCCGGGCAGGAACACGGCGGGAAATTCCAGCCCCTTGGCCCCGTGCAGGGTCATGATGCTGACCTTTTCGCCCGCGTCCTCGCTGTCGTTGTCCATGATCAGGGAAATATGTTCCAGAAACCCTTGCAGGTTGTCGAAATTTTCCAGCGCCTTGACCAGTTCCTTGAGGTTTTCCAAACGGCCCGGCCCTTCGGGGGTCTTGTCGTTCAACCACATGGGCGCATAGCCGCTGTCGTCGAGGATCATTTCGGCCAGTTCGACATGGGTGTCATCCTCGGCGCGGACCTGTGCGTGCCAGCGGTCGATGCCATCCACCAACCGGGACAATTCCAGCCCGCCTTTGCCGCCGATCATCCGGGCCTGCACAGCCAGCCGCGCGCCTTCCACCAGCGACACACCGTTGGCGCGGGCGGCCCGCTGGATGGTCTGCACGGCCTTGTCGCCCAACCCCCGTTTGGGGGTGTTCACGATCCGCTCGAACGCCAGATCATCGTCGGGGGAAACGGCCAGCCGGAAATAGGCCATGGCATCGCGCACCTCCATGCGTTCATAAAACCGGGGGCCACCGATCACGCGGTAGGGCAGACCGATGGACAGGAACCGATCCTCGAAGGCGCGCATCTGGTGGGACGCGCGCACAAGGATCGCCATACCGTCCAGCCCCACGGGGTCCATGCCGCGGGTGCCGCGCTGCAGCGCCTCGACCTCCTCGCCGATCCAGCGGGCTTCTTCCTCGCCGTCCCAATGGCCGATCAGGCGGACCATGTGACCGTCCTCGCCGTCGGTAAACAGGGTCTTGCCCAGCCGCCCCTTGTTGGCAGCAATGACGCCGGACGCGGCGGCCAGAATATGCCCGGTGGACCGGTAATTCTGTTCCAGCTTGACCACGACCGCGCCCGGAAAGTCCTTTTCAAACCGCAGGATATTGCCCACCTCGGCGCCGCGCCAGCCATAGATCGACTGGTCATCGTCGCCGACGCAACAGATGTTTTTGTGGCCGCCCGCCAGCAGACGTAGCCACAGGTATTGGGCCACATTGGTGTCCTGATATTCGTCCACAAGGATATAGCGGAACCAGCGTTGATACTGGGCCAGAATGTCCGGATGGGACTGAAACAGGGTCACGGTGTGCAACAACAGATCGCCAAAATCGACGGCATTGAGGGTGCGCAACCGGGCCTGATAGGCGGCATAAAGGGCAACACCGCGCCCGTCAAAGGCCCCCGCCTCGGACGCGGGCACCTGACCGGGCGTCAGCGCCTTGTTTTTCCACGCATCTATGATCCCCGCCAGCATCCGCGCGGGCCAGCGTTTGTCGTCGATGTCTTCGGCGGCGATCAGTTGTTTCATCACCCGGATCTGGTCGTCGGTGTCCAGAATGGTGAAATTCGATCTGAGATCTGACAGTTCGGCATGACGGCGCAACAGTTTCACGCTGATCGAATGGAACGTGCCCAGCCATTGCATGCCCTCCACCGTTTCGCCCAACAACCGGCCCAACCGGGTCCGCATTTCGCGCGCAGCCTTGTTGGTGAATGTCACGGCGAGGATTTCGTTCGGGCGGGCCTTGTTCAGGGTCAACAAATGGGCAATCCGCGCGGTCAAGGCCCGGGTCTTGCCGGTGCCGGCCCCGGCCAGCATCAGAACCGGACCATCCAGCGTTTCGACCGCCGCCCGCTGCGCCGGGTTCAACCCGTCCAGATAGGGGGCAGGCCGCGCGGCCATCGCCCGCTGGCTGAGGGGAAGGGCGGCCGCCGCAAAGGCATCATCTTCTGAAAAATCGCTCATGTAGGTCACTCTAGCCCCTTCTGCGCCACAGGAAAAGCGGCTGTTCGTGGATTGTTCACGCCTCTTGCAGTTTCTTATTGCCTAAAAAACCGCCGCCGGAGGCTTCCGCAGGCGCGGCGCAGCGAACGGGTGCTGTTTTGGTCCTGCACCCGGCCCCCCGTACAATCGACGTTGACATCGCGCCCGCAGGGGTCAAGTCAATGGCAGTCCTGTTTCCCGACTGAAAGCACCCCGCATGTCCGCCGATCCCAATGCCGCCGAAGCCCCGACCGGCTCTGCTCGTCTTGTCCTTGCCTCGATCGGGTTGTTGCTGTTGCTGGCGGCCTTGGACCAGACCATCGTGTCCACGGCCTTGCCCACGATCCTTGCCGATCTGGGCGGGCTGGAGCAACTCAGTTGGGTGGTGACAGCCTATGTTCTGGCCTCGACGGTGGTGGCCCCGCTTTATGGCAAGCTCGGCGATCTTTATGGCCGCCGGTTGATGGTGTTCGTGTCGGTGGGGTTGTTTTTGCTGGGGTCCGCGTTGTGCGGCATGGCCACCAACATGCCGTTTCTGATCATCGCCCGCGCGGTTCAAGGGCTGGGTGGCGGCGGGTTGTTCGTGCTGGCCTTGTCGGTGGTGGGCGACGTGATCCCGCCGCGTGAACGGGGCAAGGTGCAGGGGCTGTTCGCCGCTGTCTTTTCCATCTCCTCCGTCATCGGCCCGCTGATGGGCGGCTGGTTCGTGCAATATGTGAGCTGGCACTGGATATTCTTCATCAATATCCCGCTGGGCGCGCTGGCCGTTGCCGGATTTGCCGCAGCATTCAAGGCCCAAGGCCCCCGCGTGGGTCACAAGATCGACTGGGCGGGGGCGGCTGCCTTGTCGGTGGCACTCGCGGCCTTGACCCTGTTCACCAGCATCGGCGGGCAGGCCTACGCCTGGACCTCGCCCGTCATCCTTGGCCTGATCGCGCTGACGGTTGCCGCCACCATCGCGTTCCTGTGGATCGAGGCCCGCGCTGCCGAACCGATCCTGCCATTGGGTCTGTTCCGGATGAACGTGTTCTGGGTCACCTCTGTCATCGGGTTTATCGTGGGTGCTGCCTTGTTCGGGGCGGTCACGTTCCTGCCGATCTACCTGCAGATCGCCCAAGGCGCGTCCCCCACAATGTCCGGCCTCATGTTGATCCCGATGACCGCTGGTATTCTGACCGCCGCGACCATTTCGGGCCAATACATGGGCCGCACGGGCCGCTATCGCGTGTTGCCGATTATCGGCATGACCCTGCTGACGTTTGGCCTTGGGGCCTTGACCCAACTGGCCGTGGACACCTCGGTTCTGGTGTTCAGCCTGTCGCTGGTTCTGGTCGGGCTTGGCCTTGGGTTCATTTTTCCGGTGGTCACCACGTCGGTCCAAAACGCTGTGCCGCGCGCCCAATTGGGCACCGCCACGGCCGCTGGTCTGATGTTCCGGCAAATCGGCGGGTCGCTGGCTGTCGCCGCATTTGGTGCGATTTTCGCGCGTCGGTTGGCGGCAGGCATCGGGGCCGATGTGGCCGGTGTGTCGCTGGAGGGGTTGGGCCCAAAGACCCTTGCCGGGTTGACCCCCGCCGCCCGGAGTGCCGTGGCCGATGCCATCGTCGCCGCCACCCATCCGATCTACTGGATCGCCGCCGCCATGGCCGTGTTCGGATTGCTGATTGCATTGCTGTTGCGCGAGGTGCCGTTGGCGGGCCGGGGGCCGCAGGCCGCACCCGCGCCGACGGCTGCCTAGAGATTAGGCACTGCCCCGCTGATTTCCGTTAGCGGTAACAGCTACCCACTACTACCTGTTTACCCCGCCCCCGATTGTCCCTAATCATTGCTGCAACTGCGAAATGGGGGACGACATGGCCGAGTTCAAGAAAATCCTGATTGCCAACCGGGGCGAGATTGCCATCCGGATCATGCGGGCCGCCAATGAAATGGGCAAACGCACCGTCGCCGTGTTCGCCGAAGAGGACAAACTGGGCCTGCACCGGTTCAAGGCCGACGAGGCCTATCGCATCGGCGAAGGCATGGGCCCGGTCGCCGCCTACCTGTCCATCCCCGAGATCATCCGCGTGGCCAAGATGGCGGGCGCGGACGCCATCCACCCCGGCTATGGTCTGTTGTCCGAAAACCCCGATTTCGTGGATGCCTGCGACGCCGCCGGGATCGCCTTTATCGGTCCGCGCGCCCAAACCATGCGCGAACTGGGCGACAAGGCCAGCGCTCGCCGGGTTGCGATGGATGCAGGCGTGCCCGTTATCCCCGCGACCGAGGTGCTGGGCGATGACATGGCCCTAATCCGCAAACAGGCCGCCGAAGTTGGCTATCCCCTGATGCTCAAGGCGTCGTGGGGCGGCGGGGGCCGGGGCATGCGCCCGATCCTGCACGAGGCCGAGTTGGAGGAGAAGGTCCGCGAAGGCCGCCGCGAGGCCGAATCCGCCTTTGGCAACGGCGAAGGCTATCTGGAAAAGATGATCGAACGCGCCCGCCACGTCGAGGTGCAGATCCTTGGCGACAAACAGGGCAATATCTATCACCTGTGGGAACGCGACTGTTCCGTCCAGCGCCGCAATCAAAAGGTCGTGGAACGCGCCCCTGCCCCGTATCTGTCCGGAGCGCAACGCGAAAAGCTGTGCAATCTCGGCAAGAAAATCTGCCAACATGTGAATTACGAATGTGCGGGCACCGTCGAATTCCTGATGGATATGGACAGTGGCGAGTTTTATTTCATCGAAGTGAACCCCCGCGTGCAGGTCGAACATACCGTCACCGAAGAAGTGACCGGCATCGACATCGTCCGCGCCCAGATCCTCATTGCCGAAGGCAAATCGCTGACCGAGGCCACGGGCTGTGCCAGCCAGTATGACGTCAAGCTGGACGGTCACGCCTTGCAATGCCGGGTCACGACCGAGGATCCGTTGAACAATTTCATCCCCGATTATGGCCGCATCCAGATGTATCGGTCGGCCACCGGGCCGGGCATCCGGCTGGACGGCGGCACCGCCTATTCAGGCGCGGTCATCACCCGGTATTATGACAGCCTGTTGACCAAGGTCACCGCCCGCGCCCCCACCCCCGAAATGGCCATTGCCCGGATGGACCGCGCGTTGCGCGAATTCCGCATCCGGGGCGTCAGCACCAATATTGATTTCGTCATCAACCTGCTGAAACACCCTACCTTCCTGAACAACGAATATTCGACCAAATTCATCGACACGACCCCCGACCTGTTCGTGTTCAAGAAACGCCGGGACCGCGCGACCAAGATCCTGACCTATATCGCCGATATCACGGTGAACGGTCACCCCGAGGTGGCAGGCCGCCCGCGTCCCCCCGCCGATGTGAAACCGCCCCGCCCGCCCGTCAAACGGCTGGCCGAGGTGCCCCCCGGCACCCGTCAGATCCTGGATCAGTTCGGACCCGAGGCCGTGGCCGATTGGGTCAAATCCCAGCCTCATCTGTTGATCACCGACACGACAATGCGCGACGGCCACCAATCGTTGCTGGCCACCCGGATGCGGTCCATCGACATGATCGGGGCCGCCCCCGCCTATGCCCAGAAAATGACCGGCCTGTTTTCGGTGGAGTGTTGGGGCGGGGCCACGTTTGATGTGGCTTACCGGTTCCTGCAGGAATGTCCGTGGCAGCGGCTGCGCGATATCCGCGCCGCCATGCCCAACATCATGACCCAGATGCTGCTGCGCGCGTCCAACGGCGTGGGCTACACCAATTATCCCGACAACGTGGTGCAGGCGTTTGTCAAACAGGCCGCCACCAGCGGGGTGGACGTGTTCCGCGTGTTCGACAGTCTTAACTGGGTCGAAAACATGCGCGTGGCGATGGACGCCGTCATCGCATCGGGCAAGGTGTGCGAAGGCACCATTTGCTATACCGGCGATATGCTGGACCCGGACCGCGCCAAATATGACCTGAAATATTACGTCGGCATGGCCTGCGATCTGGAACAGGCGGGCGCGCATGTTCTGGGGCTCAAGGATATGGCCGGTTTGTTGAAACCCGCGGCCGCCACGGCCCTGATCACCGCGCTCAAGTCCGAGGTGGGGTTGCCGATCCATTTCCACACCCACGACACCTCCGGGGCCGCCATCGCCACCGTTCTGGCCGCCAGCGCCGCAGGGGTCGATATCATCGACGCTGCCATGGACGCCTTGTCAGGCAACACCAGCCAACCCACGCTGGGGTCGATTGTCGAGGCTCTCAAGGGCACGGACCGTGACACCGGGCTGGACATCGGCGCGATCCGCGACCTGTCCAACTACTGGGAACAGGTCCGCGCCCATTATCTGGCGTTTGAATCCGGTCTGCAGGCCCCCGCCTCCGAGGTGTATCTGCACGAAATGCCGGGTGGCCAGTTTACCAACCTCAAGGCGCAGGCGCGGTCGCTGGGTCTCGAGGATCGCTGGCATCAGGTGGCGCAGACCTATTCGGACGTGAACCTGATGTTCGGCGATATCGTCAAGGTCACCCCGTCGTCCAAGGTGGTGGGTGACATGGCCCTGATGATGGTGTCCCAAGGCCTTAGCCGGGCGCAGGTCGAAGACCCCGCCGTGGATGTGGTGTTCCCCGACAGCGTGATCGACATGATGAAGGGCAATCTGGGCCAACCCCCCGGCGGCTGGCCTGCGGCGTTGCAGGCCAAGATCCTCAAGGGCGAGGCCCCGTTGACCGACCGGCCGGGCAAACACCTGCCCCCCGTCGATCTGGAGTCCGTGCGCGCGGACCTGAGCGCCCAATTGGGCGGCAAGCCCGTGGATGACGAGGACCTGAACGGGTATCTGATGTATCCCAAGGTGTTTCTGGACTACATGGGCCGCCACAAGACCTATGGCCCGGTCCGCACCTTGCCCACCCAGACGTTCTTTTACGGGATGAACCCCGGCGACGAGATCACCGCCGAGATTGACCCCGGCAAGACGCTGGAAATCCGGATGCAGGCCGAAAGCGAGATGAACCCCGATGGCGAGGTCAAGGTGTTCTTTGAACTCAACGGCCAACCCCGTACCATCCGGGTGATGAACCGCATCGCCGCCGCCAAATCCGTGCAGCGCCCCAAGGCCGAACCG
>JBGSIZ010000278.1:0-2285 GCA_041742255.1 Marivivens sp.
CCCAGATCGCGCGGCTGGGCGCAGGGCAAATCGGGCTGCTGCTCGGGCTCAGCCTTGTCAACTACCTGTTCCGGGCGGCACGCTGGCACGTCTTTACCCGACGTCTGGGGCTTGGCACCACGGTGACACAGGACATGAGGCACTATTTCGGCGGGTTCGCGATGTCGGTCACGCCGGGGCGGCTTGGGGAACTGATCCGGATGCGCTGGATCGGGCGGGAAACCGGGTGGCCAGTGGACCGGACGGCCCCGCTTGTCCTGATGGACCGGGCGGGCGATCTGGCGGCAACGGCGATCATCCTTGCCCTTGGTCTGGCGCTCGGGGCGGGCAAAATCGCGTTTGCGATCCCGGTCGTCGGGCTGGCATTGGTTGCGGCCTATGTGGCGACACGGCCGCGTCTTTTGGCCGGGGTGGCGACTGTGGCGCACCGGATCACGGGACGGTTTTCTCGGCTGTTCGGCCGGGTGCGGCGGGCGGCACGGTCGCTTGCGGTTTTTTCCTCGCCACGGGTTGCGGCCATGGCGCTGACGCTTGGAATATTGGGCTGGCTCGCCGAAGGCTATGCGTTTCACCTTCTGATGGGCTGGCTTGGGGCGGATATCGGGTTCTGGCGGGCGGTCGCGATCTTTACCTTCGCCACGCTCGCGGGGGGGCTGACGGGCGCACCGGGCGGGGTCGGCGGGGCCGAGGCGGCAATGATCGCCCTCCTCACGCTCGACGGTATCCCGCTCGAGGTGTCGGTGCCCGCCACCGCCATCATTCGCGTGACGACACTCTGGTTTGCCATCCTGATCGGCCTTGCGGTCTTTCCAATGGCGGAACGGCACTCACTCAAAGGGACCTATATCTGATGCGGACAACGTCCCAAACATTGCACGGCTGGGGCCGGGCGATTGCGGCCACCAGCGATGTGGGGCGGCCCGAACGACAGGCCGACATCGCGTGTGCCACCGGCCCGGCCTTTGGCAACCGGCGGTCCTATGGGGACGCGGCGCTGAATAGTGGCGGCGGTGCGGTCAACATGACCCGGCTGGACCGGATCATCGGCTTTGACGCGGGCACCGGCCTGCTGGAGGTCGAGGCAGGCGTCACGCTTGGCACGCTCGCCCGGATTTTCCCACCCAAAGGGTGGATCCCGGCGGTCCTGCCCGGCACCGGATTTGCAACCGTGGGCGGGGCCATCGCGATGGACGTGCATGGCAAAAACCACCACGGCGCGGGCAGCTTTGGCCAGCATGTGACGGCGATCACGCTGATCCAACAGGGAAAACCACGCCGCATCACGCCCAAGGACGCGGGGCTGTGGCAGGCCACCATCGGCGGGCTGGGACAAACCGGGGTCATCACCGCGGCGACCCTGCAACTGGCCCCGTGCAAGGGCGACGTCATGACCGTGACCGAACGGCGGGCCGAAGACTGGGATGAACATATCGCGCTTCTGGACACCTCGCGGGCGACCTACACCGTGGGCTGGATCGACGCGACAGCGACCGGGGCCACCCTTGGGCGCGGTATCGTGGAAGAGGCGGAGATCATCGCGGGCCTCGTCCCCAAACCCAAACCGTCCAAATCGGTGCCCTTCGATGCGCCCGGCTTTGCCTTGTCAGCGCCCATCGTGCGGGCGTTCAACGGGCTGTATTATCGTCGGGTTCCGGCGTCGGGGCGGACAGTGATCCGGCCGATCCGGGATTTCTTTTTCCCGCTGGATGCAATCCACGACTGGAACCGGCTCTATGGCAAACGGGGGTTTCACCAATTCCAATGCGTGGTCCCCGTGACGCAAAAGGACGCGCTGCGCGACATGATGGCGACCATCGCGGCCTCCGGACTGGCCTCGCCGCTTGCGGTTCTCAAACGGATGGGACCGGGGCGGGCGGGCAACCTGTCGTTCCCGATGGATGGCTACACGCTGGCCGTGGATTTCCCCAACCGCCCCGGCGCGGCACCCCTGATCGGGGAATTGCACGCCATGACAGTGGCGGCAGGCGGGCGCATCTACTTTGCCAAGGACGCGCTGGCGACACCTGACATCGTGGCGGGCATGTATCCCGACCTCGCCAAATGGCAGGCACAGGCGGCCAAGGCCGACCCGGACGGGGCGCTGGCCACCGACCTTGTGCGCCGCCTTAACCTGAGGACAACAGCATGAGCGACCTTTGGATCATCCTCGGGGCCACCTCCGGCATTGCGCGGGCGTTCACCCGGCTTCAGGCCGAAGCAGGGCACAGCGTTCTGCTGTGCGGGCGGGACATGGCGGACATGACTGCAACTGCCGGGGATGCCAC
>JBGSIZ010000279.1:0-2185 GCA_041742255.1 Marivivens sp.
CTCGGCGCAGTGGTTCACGGACCCGGTGACGGTGGCGATCATCGCAGCGGCCTCGCCGCTATGCGGGGGGCTGGTGGAACTGGTGTTCGAGGGGCGCAGGCTTGGCCGGGGGTTCTGGATCGGTCTGGCATTCGCGCTGGTGGGCGGGGCGGTGGCGACAGGCGGGGTCATGGTTGGCGGTTTTGGGATCGGGGCGGCGCTGGCGCTGGGGTCCTGTTTCCTGTTCGCATGGGGCAGTTGGGCCACGGTCAAGGATTTCCCGGACCTCACGCCTATCGGGCGCACCACGATCACGCTGGGGGGCGGGCTGGTGTTCACAGGCACGCTCTTTGGGGTGGCGTGGGGGCTGGGCTGGGTGGCGGCACCGCAACAGGTGATGACGCCCGGCACAATCGGGCCGCTTTTGGTCTATGCGATCGGCGGCATGGCGCTGTCGCAATTCCTGTGGATCGGGGCGGTGGCGCGGCTCGGGGTGGCGGTGGCATCGTTCCACATCAACGTGGCACCGTTCTACGTCATGCTGATCCTCGTGACGCTGGGCGAGGCGTGGAGCTGGCCACAGGCCATCGGGGCCGCCATCGTCGCGCTCGGCGTCGTTCTGGCGCAACGCTAGGGGCAAGGATTGCCAACGGGTTGCAGCACAGCACGGCCCAGCACCCGCAAAACCGGCACCGACGCAAAACCGACGCAATACGGTTCAGATACCGCAAGGGCACGTTCGGGCCACTGTTGCAGGGGGTCAGGCGGGCAAATCGGCGGCGGGACAGATTGGAAAAAACACATCCCGCGACCACACGCCAAACCAATCCACGCCGTCCTGTGGCGCGACCTCGCCCAAATCCACCAATCTATAGAATGACTTGCGGTCAATCAGGGCCTCCAGCCCCGCGCGCACATGAACATAGGGGGCAGGTTCCCCCGTCACCGGGTCACGCTCTACCCGGATGGCATGATCGGGGCCTGCCTCGGCTCCATCGCCCACATTGGTGAAAAAATCCAGATGCTGCGCAACACCTGCCCCCGTGACCGTGAAATCCACCGCAACAAACGGGGCATCCTCCACCACGATCCCGACCTTTTCAACCGGGGTGACCAGAACGTAATCGTCGCCATCCCGGCGCAGGATGGACGCAAACAGGCGGACCAATTCGGGGCGGCCAATGGGCGTGCCCAGATAAAACCACGTCCCGTCGCGGGCGATTCGCATGTCGATGTCGCCACAGTGGGGCGGGTTCCACAAATGGACCGGGGGCGGGCCTTTCTTGCCCACGGCGCGGGCACTGGCGGCCAACCCCTCGGCACTGACGCGGATGTGCTCACTTTCGTTTGTTTTTGCCATTGGGTCCGTCCGCAATATCTGTTGGTATGATAACGATAGGGCGCAACAGGAGCAAAGTCATGGCCGAGAACGCAGATCTGGTCGCAGGCATCGAAAAACTCAGCGAAAAGCTGGGGTTGGCCCGGGCCAGCATCGCAAGCCGGTTCATCGGACAAGATCGGGTCGTGGACCTGACGCTCGCGGCACTGGTGTCGGGGGGGCATGCTTTGCTTGTGGGCTTGCCGGGTTTGGGCAAAACCCGGCTGGTGGACACGCTCTCGACCGTGATGGGGCTGCGCGGCAACCGGATTCAGTTCACGCCGGACCTGATGCCCGCCGATATTCTCGGGTCCGAGGTTCTGGACACCGCCGCTGACGGCACACGGGCATTCCGGTTCATCGAAGGTCCGGTGTTCTGCCAGCTTCTGATGGCCGACGAAATCAACCGAGCTTCGCCCCGGACGCAATCCGCGCTCCTGCAGGCAATGCAGGAAAAAGAGGTCACAATCGCAGGCCAGCACCGCAAACTCGGGGTGCCGTTCCACGTTCTGGCCACGCAAAACCCGATCGAACAAGAAGGCACCTACCCCCTGCCCGAGGCGCAGTTGGATCGCTTTCTGGTGCAAATCGACGTGCCCTATCCGGACCGGGCGACAGAACGGGACATCCTTCTGGCGACCACAGGCGTCAACGACGGGGTTGCCGAGGGCATCTTCACGGCGGGCGAACTCCTTGAGGCGCAAACACTTTTGCGGCGGATGCCGGTGGGCGACACCATCGTCGAAATGATCCTCGACCTTGTGCGGGCCTGCCGTCCGGATGCGGACGCGCCCGACATCGTGCGCCAATCGGTCAGCTGGGGACCGG
>JBGSIZ010000280.1:0-24637 GCA_041742255.1 Marivivens sp.
AGCCCGCGCGGACGAAGATGTGGCGGCGTTCCTGCCCATGCTGTCCCGCGTCGTGGACCTGCGCCGCGAAGAGGCCGCCTGTCTCGCCGGGCGGGGGGGTGATCTGTATGACGCGCTGCACGACGATTACGAACCGGGCGGCACATCCGCCGATCTGGTTGCGATGTTTGGCGCGCTGCGCCCTCGTCTGGTCGCCCTGCGCGAGGCCATTCTGGACCGACCGCCCGTGCCCGGATTGTGGGGCATTTATAACGAGGCGGGGCAACTGGCCCTGTCGCGCGAATTGGCGGTGGCGTTTGGCTATGACCTGACCAAAGGGCGGATCGACAAGGCGGTGCATCCGTTTTCGTCCGGGTCTGGCATGGACGTGCGGATCACGACCCGCACCAATCTGACCGATCCGTTCAACTGTTTCTATTCCACCATCCACGAGGTCGGCCACGCCGCCTATGAACAGGCGATTGATCCGGCCTATCTGCTGACCCCGCTTGGGTCCGGCGTGTCGATGGGCGTGCATGAGAGCCAAAGCCGGATTTACGAAAACCAGCTTGGCCGTAGCCGCGCGTTCACCGGGTGGCTGTATGGGCGGATGTGCGACACGTTCGGGGATTTCGGTATCGCGGACGAAGATGCGTTCTTTGCCGCCGTCAACCGGGTGGGCGACGGGTTTATCCGCACCGAAGCCGACGAGGTGCAGTATAACCTGCATGTCCTGTTGCGGTTCGATCTTGAACGCGCCCTGATCGCCGGCGACCTGCAGGTCAACGATCTGGAGGCAGCGTGGAATGACCGGTTCCTGGCCGATTTTGGGTTCGCCGTGGACAAGCCCAGCAATGGCGTGTTGCAGGATGTGCATTGGTCCGAAGGATTGTTCGGGTATTTCCCGACCTACACCCTTGGCAACGTCTATGCGGGCTGCCTGCACGAGGCGTTGCGGGCGGCGGTGCCGGGTCTGGACAATGATCTGGCGCGCGGCGACACGTCCCGCGCGACCGCGTGGCTGCGCGACAACCTGCAACGCCACGGCGGGTTGCAGACCCCCCGCGCGACCATCGAACAGGCCATCGGCTCCACCCCGACCGAGGCCCCCTTGCTGTCGTATCTCGAGGATAAATTCGGCGCGATTTACGGGCTGTAGGGCACAGGCCGGTTAGGTCTGCGACCAATCCGGGGTTCGTTTTTCCAGAAACGCGGTGATCCCTTCGTCGGTGTCGCGGTCCAGCATGTTGTCCACCATCACCTGTCCGGCATGGGCATAGGCGGCGGCGGTGGTCATCTGCGCCTGTTCGTAGAACGCGCGCTTGCCCACGCGGACCGCACTGCCCAGCTTGGCCGCAACCGTGGTGGCAAGGTCCAGCGTGGTCTGCGCCAAATCATCCGGGGCCGCAGTCCGGTTGATCAGGCCCAGCGCCTGTGCGCGGTCGGTGTCGATGAACTGTCCGGTGGTCAGCATTTCAAACGCGGCATTGCGCGGGATCACGCGGGTGAGCGCGACCATGGGCGTGGAACAGAACAACCCGATATTGACCCCGTTCACGCCAAACCGGGTGCCGGTGGCCGCGACCGCCATGTCACAGGTCGCGACCAACTGGCACCCCGCCGCCGTGGCAATGCCATGCACCTGCGCGATCACAGGTTGTGGCAAGGATTGAATGGTCAGCATCAGCCGGGCACAGCGGTCGAACAAGTCCTTGAAATACGCGGCCCCGCCATCTGGGGCCTGCCGCCCGGCCTGCATTTCCTTCAGATCGTGACCCGCACAAAACGCCTTGCCTGTGCCCGACAGGATCACGACCCGCACATCCGGATCGGTGGCCAGCGCATCAAACGCCGATTGCAACGCGGCCAGCATCCCGTCTGACAAGGCATTCAACCGGTCGGGCATAGTCATGGTGATATGCTCCACGGCCCCCGTCCGGTGTTGGTCAATCCAGTACATGCTCTTGTCCCTCCTGCGGTTTCAGGCCAAGTCTAGGCGCGCAACAGCGGAGTGGAAAGTATGGACGTGGTGATGGACAAGGCAGCGTTGACGCAGTTCCTGCGCGAGGTGTTCACGCAGGTCGCAGATATGTTCGCGGTCGAGGACATCACGCCCGAAGGTGTCCGCGTGCGCCTGCTCGCGTCCGAACAACACCTGCGCCCCGGTGGCACGGTATCCGGCCCCGCCATGTTCGGCCTTGCGGATGTGGGCATGTATCTGGCGATACTCAGCCGGATCGGACCCAAGGCGTTGGCCGTCACCACCAATTGCAGCATTGATTTCATGCGCAAACCCGCCGCTGGCGTCGATTTGATCTGCGACACACGGATTCTGAAATTGGGCCGCGTGTTGGCCGTGGGCGATGTGTTGATCTATAGCGAAGGCGAGGCCGCCCCGGTGGCCCGTGCCAGCCTGACATATTCCATCCCGCCCAAAACATAAAAAAGGCGGGGCCGCAGCCCCGCCAGTCTTCAGGAAGTCCGGGGAAATCAGGCCTTCCAGAATGGTTTGCGTGCCTCGGTGGCTGCCGCGGCCCGGTTCAGGCCGATATCATTCAGGTCGGACGCGTCCAGCCGCGCCAGCGCCTTGCGGGTGCAATGGCGGGTGAACCACACTTGGCCAAGCGCGCCCATGTCCCGCAGCGACAGAACCGGGCGCAAGATCATTGTAACGGGGCGGGCGAGGGGGCGTGACATTTGTATTGATACAATCTGTAAATTCGGTGTAGTTGATTGATACAATCTGCCAGTCGCAAACGTCCAGAAAAGCATTGTCATGGATACAATTTGGTCCCCAAACCTGCAAACGCACCCCGGCCCGATTTACAAGGCACTGGAGGCTGCGATCCGGGCAGGTGTCGCCGACGGTGATCTGGCCGTTGGCACCCGGTTGCCCCCGGTGCGCGATCTGGCGTGGCAGCTCAAGGTGACGCCGGGCACCGTCGCGCGCGCCTACAAGGCCTTGGTGGACGGGGGTATTTTGTCATCCGCCGTGGGGCGCGGGACGTTCGTGGCGGGCGAGGCGCGGGCCCGCGCGACCCCGTTTCTGGCGGAACCCTTGCCCGACGGCGTGGTGAACTTGCGGTCGTCATTGGTGCCCGATGTGGGGCAATCGGCGATGTTTCACGCCGCCTTTGGCCAGATCGCACAGGACGCGACCGCGGATTATCTGGGCTATCCCAAACTGATCGACGACATTGTCTTGCGCCGCTGCATGGCGGACTGGGCCGGGCCAGAATGTCACGGGCCAATGGCGGTTGAGGATGTGATCCTGTGTTTTGGGGCGATACAGGCGATGTCGCTGACGCTTATGGCGCTGTTGCGCGGGCCTGCGCCGGTGATTTTGACCGAGGAACTGGCGTTTCCGGCATTTCGCCACGCGGCGGGCCTGTTGCGGGCAACGATCCGGGGCGTGCCACAAGACGCGGACGGCATTGTGCCCGACGCGCTCGACCGGATTGCGCGGGACACGGGCGCGCAGGTTTTATGCACCAGTGCCGAGGTCCACAACCCCACCACCTGCCGCACGTCGCCCGACCGACGCGAGGCGATTGCCCGCGTGGCCCGGCACCGGGGCCTGCAGATCATCGACGATGACACCTATGGCATGGGCGAAGGGGCTGCGGGCTATCGCCGGATTGCGCCGGACCGGTCATGGGTTCTGGTGTCGGTGGCCAAAAGCCTCAGCCCGGATTTGCGGCTGGGCGCGGTGATTGCGCCGCCGGGGCAGGGGGCAGTGGTGCGTGGCGTGGCGCAACAACAGTTTCAAGGGCTGTCGCGGCCGTTGTTGGACCTTGCTACACATGTGTTTTCATCCGGGCAGGCTGTGCAGATCCGCGACGCGGTGCGCGGCGTGATCGACCGCCGGGTCGCCATTGCGCGGGATATTCTCGCCCCCTTTGGCCCGCAAATCCGGGACGGTGTGCCGTTCTTGTGGTTGCACATGCCGCGCGGATGGCGGTCGTCGGCGTTTTTGCGGGCAGGCGACGGGGCGGGCATCCGGTTCAAGGCGGCGGATGAATTCTGTCTGGTGGATGGATGGGCCCCAAATGCGGTGCGTCTGGCGCTGGTTTCTGAGCCGTCCGAGGCAAAGTATACCGCCGCCCTGCACAAGCTGGCGGGGCTTTTGGCGGCCCCGATGCAGGCGATGGAGGTGTAAATACTTGGGGTATTCAGATACCTATTTTTTAAGCCTTTGAATCTGAACAATTTTATAAGAAACTGCGCACTTGACCCTGCAATCTGCGGGGATATACATCGCCCATCCTGATGCAGGGGTTTTCCCTGCGGACCAAACACTGGTGACCCATGAAAACCTTTACTGCTACTCCGGCAGATATCGAGAAGAAATGGATCCTGATTGATGCCGAAGGCATCGTTCTGGGTCGTCTCGCCTCGATCATCGCCATGCGCCTGCGCGGCAAGCACAAGCCGACCTTTACGCCCCATATGGACATGGGTGACAATGTCATCGTGATCAACGCCGAGAAGGTGCAGATCACGGGCAACAAGCGTGAAGAAAAGAATTACTGGCACACTGGCCACCCGGGCGGGATCAAATTCCGCACGACCGGTCAGTTGCTGGACGGTGCCCACCCAGAGCGCGTCGTGATGCAAGCCGTCAAGCGGATGATCCCCGGCACGAAACTGGGCCGTCAGCAAATGACTCACCTGCGCGTTTTCGCCGGGATCGAGCATGGCATGGACGCCCAGAAGCCCGAAGTTCTCGACGTTGCGTCGATGAACAAGAAAAACACGAGGGTCTGACAATGGCTGATCAAATCAATTCGCTCGAAGAACTCGGCGCTGTTGCCGCGACCACCGTGGTCGAGATCGCAGCCCCCCGGGTTGCGGTGCGTGACAGCCTTGGGCGGTCGTATGCGACGGGCAAGCGCAAGAATGCTGTGGCCCGTGTGTGGATCAAGCCCGGATCGGGCAAGGTCGTGGTCAATGGCAAGGAAATGGCGGTGTATTTCGCCCGTCCCGTGTTGCAGATGATCCTGCGGCAGCCGTTTTCGGTGGCTGGTGTTACCGGTCAGTTTGACGTGATGGCAACCGTGGTCGGCGGTGGCCTGTCTGGGCAGGCTGGCGCGGTAAAGCACGGCATTTCCAAGGCGTTGCAGCTGTATGATCCGTTCTTGCGCGGTGCGCTCAAGGCGGCTGGGTTCCTGACCCGTGACAGCCGCGTCGTGGAACGCAAGAAATACGGCAAGGCCAAGGCCCGCAAGAGCTTCCAGTTCTCCAAGCGTTAAGGCTGGGCTGGACGGACCGAAAAGGGCGGCCCTTGTGGCCGCCCTTTTTGTCTTTCGAAACATATCGGTTTTGCGTCGGTATCGCGGCGGTGTCATTTTCGCGCCCTCAGGCGTCCGGTTTGATCAACCCAAGCCCGCGCAGATAGACCCCGATCCCGGATTCCAGCAGATCCTCGGGAGAAAACGGGCTTTTGGTGCCGGGGTTGCCGCGTGCGAACAATTCCACCACGCCGTGCGACATGGCCCAGATATGGGCGGAAAACATCTTGGGCGGGGGACGCCGTTCGGGCGGGATTTGCAGCGACAATTCGGTTGCCGCGGTTTCCAGCACGCCCATGGCGCGGGTGGCCGCCGAGAACAGTTCCGGCGTCCGCTGGCTCGAGATGCCGCTTTCGAACATCGCCACATAATGCCCCGGAAACCGCCGGGCAAAGGCGAGATAGGCGCGCCCCGTCGCCTCGAACGCGGCGAGCGGGGACGGCTGCCCCTTGGCATAGGCGTGGTCCATCAGATCGGCAAAGATGTCATATCCCTGACGCGCGGCTTCGGCGATCAGGTCTTCGCGGCCTTCAAAATGGCGGTAGACGGCGGCGGGGGTCACCCCGGCCTCGCGCGCGGCTTCGGACAAGGTGAACCCGGTCGGCCCCCGCACCTCGATCAGCTTGAGACAGCCAGCCACCAACGCTTCGCGCAGGTTGCCATGGTGGTAGCCCTGTTTAACCATTCCAGATGTTCACACCCCCGGCAATCACCGGATCAACGGTGCCCAGCAGGGCATCGTCGCGGTAGTCATAAGGGATCTGGCACAAAACGGACCGGATTGTATTGACCCGCGCGCGCCGTTTGTCATCGGACCGCACCATGGTCCACGGCGTTGTCGGGCTGTCGGTCCGGGTGAGCGTTTCGCGGATCGCGGCGGTATAGGCGTCCCAGCGTGACAACCCTTCGACGTCGATCCAGCTCAGCTTCCAATGTTTGAGCGGGTCTTTTTCGCGGTCCAGAAACCGCTTGAGCTGCGCCGCGCGCCCGACATTCAACCAGATCTTGAACAGGCGGATGCCGTCATCCACCAGCATTTTTTCAAACGGCAAGACTTGGGTGAACCAGTGGTCGCGCTGCTGGGCCGTGCAGAATTCGAACACCGGTTCGACCACCCCCCGGTTATACCAACTGCGGTCGAAAAACACGATTTCACCAGCCGTGGGCAGGTGTGCCACATAGCGTTGGAAATACCATTGCCCGGCTTCGGCCTCGGTCGGTTTGGGAAGCGCCACGATCCGCGCACCGCGCGGGTTCAGGTTTTCCCGGAACACGCCGATGGTGCCCCCTTTGCCCGCTGCATCCCGCCCCTCGAACACGATCGCGACCCGGTCACCCGACGCCTTGACCCAGGCCTGAAGTTTCACGATTTCCTGTTGCAGCCCTTCCATCGTGTCCTCGTAATCGTCTTTGTCCCATTCCTTGTCATAGGGATAGGACGCATCGAGGATGTCTTTTTTTCCGGCGGTTTCGATGGCCGCCCGGATATCGGCGGGCGCGCTTTCGTTGAAATAGCGGCTGATGCCGCCGTCGAGTGGCAATGTCATCGGTGTCTCCCTGATCTCGCCCTCTTTATGGGGGGCGGGGGCCGCTAGCGCAATCCGGCGCGGTTCGCGGCCCGGTCGATGGCGGCGACACAGTCTGCCGCGCGGCTGTGGTGCGGCATATGCCCGACACCCGGCAGTTCGGTCAGGGCGGCAATCGCATACCGCTGTGCAAAGGGGCGCGCGTGGATGTCGATGGGCACGGTTGTGTCTGCCGTGCCGTGGACGATTTCCACAGGCAGCGTCAGGTCGCCATAACGGGTTTCCATCGTAACCATATGCGGGCGCAGCGTGTTCACCTGCCGCACATTGGCCCGCAGCGTGTCTGGCCGCAGGGTGAGCGCCGCGCCGATGTAGTCCGCATAGCCGTCTGGCATGGATTCCGGAGTGAACGCCGATGCGATCCGGTCCCGCACGATCCGGTCCGGCACCAGTGCCGCCAACAGTGGCACCGTCACTGCCCCGCCAAACGCCGACCCGTTGACCCGGTAATAGGCCCCAAGGTCGCCCGGCCACGGCAGCGTGACGCCTGACAGGCTGACCACGGCGGCCGCGTTTTCGGGCGTGTCCGCGTCCAACCCGCCCACGGCCCAGGCATAGGCGACCGCCCCGCCGAAACTTTGCCCCGCAACGATGGGCCGCACGATCCCCAACTGGGCGGCGGCCTTGCGCAGGAATGCGGCCTGTTCCAACGGGCTTTCTGCGGTGGTGGCGAACACCCCGGTGGCCGTGCCCGGCACCCGGCCCGTGTAGCCCAGACCGGGCCGATCAAACGCGGTGACGCGGTAGCGGTCCGTCAACAGGTCCATGAACCGGAATGTGAAATCCCGAAGGTTGCCGCCCGCCCCGTGCAACAGGATCAGGTCCGGCCCGGTCCCCCGCTGCACATAATGCACCGGCACAGCGTCCACGTTCAGAAATGCGCCAAGAGGGGGATAGGCGGCCTCGGCCGTTTTGGCCTGACTGCGGGCGGCGGCACTAACGCCAACGGCGGTTGCGGCGGTGGCCAGACCGATCAGGCCAAGGGCGGTTCTGCGGGACATCATGGGCACTCTCAATGTTCGGGCTACCCCTTTCATATAGGGGCGATGCCGCCGCATGCCACCCTTGGCCCGTGCCGTTTGCCGCCGCGTCAGACCCGCTTCAGTCCCGCAGTCAGACCCTCCAGTCGGTCCGGCGCAGGCCGATGTCCGCCAGATCAAAGGGCGTGGTCAGATACGCCTCGGAAATCCAGTTGCCGTACAAAAGGTGGGCATGCCCCCGCCAGCGGTTCTGTGGCGGTTGGGTCGGATCGTTGCCGGGATAGTAATTGGCGGGGATGTTGATGGGCACGCCTGCGGCCACGTCCCGGTCGTATTCTTCCTTGAGCGTGCCGCTGTCGTATTCGAAATGGTTGAAGACATAGAGCGCGCGGTGCGCCGCATCCTCGACCAGCGCGGGGCCGGATTCGTCGCTGTCCAGCAGAATGGAGAGGCCGGATGCCGCCTCAATCTCGGCGCGTTTCATTTCGGTCCAGCGGCTGACCGGCATCACCATGTCGTCCGAAAACCCGCGCAGATAGGGCGAGGTGGGCGCGCAGTTGCGGTGCCGCACGCAGCCGAACGCCTTGGTCTGCAACAGATGTTTCTGAACGCCGTGGAAATGATAAATCATCGCCATGCCGCCCCAGCACACCCCGAACGTGGAATGCACATGGGTCTGGGTCCAGTCCATGACCTGTCGCAGTTCGTCCCAATAGGTCACCTCCTCGAACGGGAGGTGTTCGATGGGCGCGCCGGTGATGATGAGGCCATCAAATTTTTCACCCGTCGCCGCCACCTCGGCAAAGGGGCGGTAGAACGCCTCCATATGGTCGGCGGCGGTGTTTTTGGAATGATGTTCGGTCATCCGGATCAGCGACAGTTCGATCTGCAGCGGCGATGCGCCGATCAGGCGGGCGAACTGGTTTTCCGTCTGGATTTTCTTGGGCATCAGGTTCAACAGCGCGATGCGCAGGGGGCGGATATCCTGATTTCCGGCGGCATCCTCGGGCATGACCATCACACCTTCGCGCCGCAAAACGGCATAAGCCGGGAGCGAGGAGGGGAGTTTGATGGGCATGGCGGGGTTCCTTGTGCGCGGACGGCGTGGTGCGAGATAGGCCGGTCAGCCCCGCATCGCAAGCGTGCGCGAGATCAGCGTGTCGAAATCGGACGCGGTGCGCACGGCATAGACATCTTCGGCCTGCACGGTGACGCCCCAACGCGCGGCCATCGCGGCATAGCGTGGTTGGCGGTTCGCCAAGGCCCGGGCATAGGTCCAGCGGATAAAGGCATCCGGATCAACGTCGCCCTCTGACAGGTTGTTTTCGCTCAGGTATTCCGCCCAACAGGTCGTCAGGAATTCAGGCTGATACGACATCGGTTTGGGCGCACGGTCGAACCGGCGGATCAGTTCGGCGGTATGCGCCGCACTGCCCTCGATCCAGACCATGAGGCAGCGGGCCGACAAATCGGTCATGATCGGATCGGCGGGATCATCGGGGTTGACCCATTCGCAAATGGACCCGCCGGTGTCGCAAATGAAATGTGGATAGCCATAAAGCGCCTGCGCCCGGTCGATGAAATGACCGGTGTCGTGCAGGGCCGCAACCTCGGCCCGCTGAAACTGGTCCTGACGTTTGCTGTATTCGTCCATTGGCAGGCCGCCCCGCGCGGGGTCGCCCGGTTTGCCCAGATAGGTGGACACCGGCGTCAGATTGTCGAACGTGATGTTCGACCCGATATAGATCGAATCCGTCATCAACAGGTCCCGCAGGAACGGCACCTTCATCGCCTCACGTTTGGCATTGTCGGCGATCAGTTCGCCCATGTAGCGGGTGCCGATCCGGTAATCTATGGAATAGTGAAACCAGTCTCCAGCCGCCCGCAAAACGTTGGAAACATGCGTTTTTCCCAGCCCTGACATGCCAAACAGCAGAACCCGTTTATGGTCTGCAGTGTCCCAGTCTGAGGCGGTTTCATAAATCATGACGACTTGCTAACCGGGCTGTTCGGCAGTTTCCAGATCAATTCAACGCCCGCCGTCATTCGTGCCGGACCTGTGGCGGCGCGGTTTGCTGTTCAGGATCACCAACCCGGTGGCCAACAACGCAAAACCGATGAACGCGGTCAGCGGCAGCGCCTCGCCAAATGTCACCGCCCCCAGAACAATGGCCACAGGGGCCACCAGCAAGGTCACGAGGCTGATATTTCCGGCCCCCATCATGGTCAACAGGACATAATACAGCAGGGACGCGACCGCCGATGCCGCAATCCCCACATAGGCAATCGCGGCCCATGTGGCGGGATGATAGGCAAAGGTGGGCACGCCTTCGGACCAGATGGCCGCAGGGACCATCACCAGCGCCGCCGCCGTCATCATGCCCGCCGCAGACACTTCGGGCCGCACACCGCGCAACAAAATCCGGCCAAGGGCGGCGGCGGTCGCATAGCACAGCGTCGCGCCAATACAGGCCAGTTGCCCCAGCGACGTCAGATCAAGCTGGGTCAGGTTTTGCAGGCCGATGGCGGTCGCCACCCCAACAAACCCGATGCCCACGCCCATCGCCTTGCGCCAGGTCAGGTGTTCATCGGCAAAGACAAGGGCCGCCAGCGGCACCGTGAATACGGCGGTCGATGCGTTCAGGATCGCCGCCAGACCGCTTGGGATATGTTGTTGGCCCCAGACAATGAGGGAAAAGGGCAAGGCAGAGTTCAACACGCCCATCGCGACAAAGCCCAGCACGATCCGTCCGTTGATCGAAACTGGCACGCCCCGCCAGCCGATCCAGAGCCAAAGCGCCACCGCCGCCAGAACGGTGCGGAAGCCTACGATTGTCAGCACGCCGACCTCGGTCAGGGCGATGCGGTTGCACAGGAACGACGCGCCCCAGATTGCCCCCAACAGGAACATGAGCGCCCAACCGCGCGCGGAGATGGATTTTTGTTCGGTCATGTCCGCCCTGTGGTATGTTGGGTCATGGCCGCACCCTGCGCAGCGATCGGGGGCGCCCGCAATCCGAAAGCTGACATAAATGAAAAGGCCCCGCGCACAACGCAGGGCCTTTGCCGGTCAATGATGTGTCGGATCAGAACGAATAGCCGACCTTGACACCGATGCCGATGGCGGAGTTGTCCTGGAACACCGCGTTCACCCCTTCGGTGACCGCGCTGCCAAGGTTCACAAAGCTGATCCCGCCCGTCACCTTGATGTTGTCCATCGTGTAAACACCCGCGAGCGTCACGGCGAGGCTGCCATCGGTGGGCGACAGGTTGGAGGCGGGTTCGCCCGTGTCTTCTTCATAGGTCACGCGGACAACGCCCGAGAAGCTGTCCGAGAATTTGCGACCCACACCGAGCGAGTAGGTGTAGCTGTCGTTGGAATAGTCGATCTGGCCCACAGGCGTGATCAGCACGGTTTCGGTCCAATCGACATACCGCACAGACGCTAGCAGAAGCGTGTCCGCAGCGATCCCGGTCTGGAAGTCAAAGTTGACCGACTGCGGCATCGTGTATTCGGGGATGGTGAAATAGGGCGTTCCCGGTGCAGGGCCTTCATCGCTTTCGTGACCGTGGGTGGTGGCCGAGCTGTAGGTGATCGCCGCCCGCAGCGCGATAGCGGGGATTTCATAAGCGGCGCCAGCCACATAGGCCACATCGCTTGACCCGCCGAAATTCAACAAAAGGCCGTTGACGGCAACCGTGTCGGTCTGCCCCGACATGGTGACCAGACGCAGACCGCCATGCACGCTGAACCGTTCGTTCACCTTATAGCGGCCAAGGGCCGTAAAGCCGGTCGAGGCCAGCGTCGCCGCCACATCTGGCAGCGGGTAGGTCGGTTCAACGGTGTAATCGACCGCCGCGCCGTAAGGTTGGTCAAAGATGATGGCAAAAGACAGCTGTTCGTTGATGTCCTGTTTGTAGGCCCCGCCCAGGGACAGGTAATCGGGCGCGATATCGCCCGAGGGCACACCAAGCACACCCGACACATCGGGCATCACATAGCCAAAGCTGAGTTCGGCATATTGCCCTTGTTCGAACAGCGCGCCGATGCCTTGACCGGAACGGTCAAGCCCGCCAGCGGTTGCGGCGGTGGTGCCGAGCAGCAGGGCTGCGCCGGTGAGTGTAAATTTGATCATGTCCTCGTCCCTCGTGATCTGAAGTTCTCCCTGATTTCACCCTAAGCGGATTTGGGCCAATCCGGTCAATTCTTGACGCCGCGTCACGGGTATTGTTCCGCCGTAGCGTTACAAAAATGCCGTATTACCGCCGTTGCCACCGCAGGTTGAGCCAGTTGCCCAGAATAATCACCGCCCCGCCCGCGAAAACCCACGGATCCAGCGCCTCGTCGTAGAACAAGGCGCCCACGACCGCGATGAGCGGCAGGCGCGCGAAATCAATCGGCATGACGGTAGAGGCCGGGGCCAGCGACAGCGCCGTCGTCAGGCAGAAATGCGCCACCAGCCCCGCGCAACTGATTACCAGAAGCCAGGGCAGGGCGGTCGTGCTGGGCCAGGCGATATCGCGGTCATAACCCGCGCAAATGATCCCGAAAACTGCCTGCATCACGGTAAGCCAGAACAGGATTGTCGTGGTTGTTTCCGTCCGGGTCAGTTTGCGGGTGAACAGCCCCGACAAGGCAAACCCGATGGCGCACAGAAACGCCGCCACGACGCCGCCCGTGATCGGCGTGCTGCCCGGTTGCGCCACGATCAGAATGCCCGCAAACCCGATCCCCGCCGCCATCAATGACGACCGCCGCAAGGGTTCCCGCAGGATCAGCGGGGCCAGCAGTATCGCCCAGATCGGCATGGTGAATTCAAGCGCGAAAACCTGCGCCAAGGGCAGCACCGTGATGGCATAGAACCACAGGTTCTGTCCCGCGAAATGCGACAGGTTGCGGATGCCGTGCAGGCCCATCCGGTGCGCCCGGATATGGCCCAGCGTGCCCGACATGGCGGCAATGGTCACCACGATCACGATCCCAGCCAGGCTGCGGTAGGTCATGATTTCAAAGGTATCGAGTTCCAGACTGACCGCGCGGCCCGCGATCGCCATCAGGCTGAACGACGCAACCGCCCCCAGCATCCACAGCGACGCCCGCAAAGTGGGCGAAAGGGCGGCGGGGGTTTGGGTCATGATCCGGGCTCCGGCAAAGGTCCGTCAGACCTAGCAGGGACGATCAGGGTTCAAAAGCTCTGAGTGATGTCAGATGTGGGGCCTGTGGATGCCACAATACCAATTGCCAGCAAGACGATCAATCCAACCGGAACGATCCAGACTTCCGGGCGTTGCACCAAGGATTTTGGAGCATAACATCTTCCGCAGGATGTTCCCCGCAACCGCATGCGATGTCCGCAGGAACCGCAGATAAAAAGTCTGATCGTCATCGTAAAATCCATCAAGCCGCGAAAAAGCCACACACTTAATACGCTGGTCTTATGGATGTTTCCGTCAATTTTGAGAACCTGTCCATTCGGGCAGGTTGCGCCTTGGAGATAGGTAGGTTTGCCCTACTTTGGCTTCTCCAAAGTGGCCGGAGTTGGCCCCGGTTTGGGGTTCCGGTCACCTGTCGGGGCGGACGGCAGTTTGCCACCCGCGCTGGACAGGTCGTCTTGGGAAGGTGGGCGCGGTTTGTCAGCCATATCGGTGATCCTTGGTGGGTCAATGACCCGGTCAAGGTATCACATCGGGCGTGGTCGGCCAAGACCGCTGCCCGCCGTCATTCCCATTCGATCGTGCCCGGCGGTTTGGACGTGATGTCATAGGTGACGCGGTTGATCCCTTTGACTTCGTTGATGATCCTTGTGGCGGTTTCCCCAAGAAAATCATGGGTAAAGGGGTAATAATCAGCGGTCATGCCGTCAACGGATGTGACCGCCCGCAGCGCGCAGGCGAAATCGTAGGTCCGCCCGTCGCCCATGACGCCCACGGTGCGCACGGGCAAAATCGCGACGAATGCCTGCCAGATGTCATCATACAGCCCGTGTTTGCGGATCTGGTCGATGAACACGGCGTCGGCCTTGCGCAAGATGTCCAGCTTTTCGCGGGTGATCTCGCCGGGACACCGAATGGCGAGGCCGGGACCGGGGAAGGGATGCCGCCCGATGAAACTGTCGGGCAGGCCGAGTTCACGGCCCAGCGCGCGCACTTCGTCCTTGAACAATTCGCGGAGCGGTTCGACCAGTTTCAGCCCCATCTTTTCCGGCAGCCCGCCGACATTGTGATGCGATTTGATGGTGACCGAGGGTCCGCCGCTGAACGACACGCTTTCGATGACATCGGGATACAGCGTCCCCTGGGCCAGGAATTCGGCCCCGTCGATCTGGTTGGCGTATTTCTGGAACACGTCGATAAACAGACGGCCAATAATTTTTCTCTTGGTTTCCGGGTCACTTACGCCATCCAGTTCACCCAGGAACAGGTCGCGTTCGTCGGCGGCAATCAGGCGGATGTTGTAGTTGTCGCGGAACATATGCACGACCTCTTCGGCCTCGCCCTGTCGCAACAACCCGTGGTCCACGAACACACAGGTCAACTGTTCACCGATCGCTTCGTGGATCAGGATGGCCGCGACAGAACTGTCCACGCCCCCCGACAGCCCGCAAATCACCTGTTTGTCGCCCACCTGTGCCCGGATCGCGGCGATGGCCTGATCGCGGTAGGCGTCCATGGTCCAATCGCCGGTAAAGCCCGCCAAGCGCACGAAATTTTCATAAAGACGGGCACCGTTCGGGGTGTGATGCACCTCGGGATGGAACTGCACCGCGTAGAAATGGCGTGACACGTCCGCCGTGATCGCGAAGGGGGCGTTGGGCGATGTGCCATAAACCTGAAATCCGGGGGCCAGTTTCGACACATGGTCGCCGTGGCTCATCCAGACCTGTTCGCGGCCCGCGTCAAACCAGCCCTCAAGGATCGACAGGGTGTGATCGGTGGGCGTAACATAGGCGCGGCCGAATTCGGCGGTGCCGTGCCCGGATTCAACCGTGCCGCCCAGCAGGTGCATCATCAATTGCTGGCCATAACAGATGCCAAGGATCGGCACGCCAAGGTCGAACACCAAAGGTGTCACCGACGGCGCGCCGGGCGTGAACACCGATGCCGGGCCGCCCGAAAAGATCACCGCGCGGGGTGAAAACTCGGCCAGAAAGGCCGCGGTCACCTTTTGGAACGGATGAATTTCGCAATAGACGTTCAGTTCCCGCAAACGCCGCGCGATAAGCTGCGTCACCTGTGAACCAAAGTCGATGATGAGAAGGCGCTGATGTGTCTGGGTCATGGCCCCGATTAATGCAGCGCCCGTGCCCCTGCAAGGGCTGGCAAGGTTTTTGAACGGCCCCGCAATTTTCAGCCCGAAACGTGAAATGTCGGTTTTGCCTGCCAAAGGACGCAAATCCGGCACCTGTGCCCCGGTCCGCGCGGTATCTGAACCCATTGGCAAAGGAGAGCGGCGATGTCGGATGTAGCAGCAGGGCGCAGGGCACGGGGCGGCGGTGGGGCCGCACGGCGGGCAGAACGCACCGCCATCAGCGTGGAAACCGCCCGCTATATCGCGCGCAACATTCCGAACTACGAAATCTTGAACGAAGAAGCGTTGCAGATCATCGAGGCGAATGCCGAAACCGTTCTGGCCGAGATTGGCGTGAATTTTGTGGAAAACCCCTATGCGCTGGACCTGTGGCGCGCTGCCGGGGCCGATGTGCAAGGCGAACGGGTCCGCATCCCGCGCGGATTGGCCCGCGAATTGTGCAAAACCGCCCCCCGCGAATTTGTGCAGCACGCCCGCAATCCCGAACGCAATGTGGTGATCGGGGGCCGCAACCTTGTGCTGGCCCCTGTTTATGGCCCGCCCTTTGTCCGCGATGCCGCAGGTGGTCGCCGCTATGCCACCATCGCCGATTTCCAGAAATTCGTGAAATTAGGCTATATGTCCAAATGGTTGCACCATTCGGGCGGCACCGTGTGTGAGCCAACCGATGTGCCGGTGAACAAACGGCATCTGGACATGCTGCTGGCCCATATGACGCTAAGCGACAAGCCGTTCATGGGGTCGGTGACCGAACCCAGCCGCGCACAGGATTCGGTGGATATGTGCAACATCCTGTTCGGGGCCGATTTTGTGCAGGCCAACACGGTGATGACCAGCCTGATCAACATCAATTCGCCGCTGACGTTTGACGGCATCATGATGGGCGCGCTCGAGGTTTATGCCCGCAACAATCAGGCCGCGATCATTTCGCCGTTTATCGTGGGTGGGGCCATGGCCCCGGTCAGCGTGGCGGGGACGCTAACGCAGGTGTTGGCCGAGGTGTTGGCCGGCGTCGCCTACAGCCAGTTGGTGCGCAAAGGGGCCCCGGTGATTTTCGGGGCCTTTGTCACCAGCATCGACATGAATTCCGGCGCCCCCACGTTCGGCACGCCCGAGGCTGCGCATATCACCTATGGCGCGGGGCAGCTCGCGCGTCGTCTGGGGCTGCCGTATCGCAGTGCGGGATCGTTCTGCGGGTCCAAACTGCCCGATGCACAGGCGGCCTACGAATCGGCGAACAGTCTGAACATGGGGCTGTTGTCGGGGGTGAATTTCATGTTGCACGCCTGTGGCTGGCTCGAAGGCGGGTTGGTCGCGGATTTCGAGAAATTCGTGATGGACGCCGACCAGTTGGGCACGCTGCACCATCTGGCCCAAGGCATCCACATGGACGAAAACGGGCAGGCGATGGACGCGCTGCGCGAGGTGGGGCCGGGTGGCCATTTCCTCGGCTGCGCCCACACGCAAGCGAATTTCAAATCGGCGTTCTGGCGGTCGGACCTGTTCGATTACAAACCGTTCGAGACATGGGACGAAGAAGGCGCGCGGGACACCCGGCAACTGGCCACCGCGCGGGTGGCCAAGATGCTGGACCAATACACCCAGCCGCCGCTCGACCCTGAAATCGAGGCCGCGCTGCACGCCTATGTGGCGCAGAAAAAGGCCAGTATGCCGGATGCATTCATGTAACCATTGTGGGAGTGGTCGCGCGCAGGACGCGGGCCTCTCCCATCAAGGCGATCAACACCTCGACATGGCGGGCACAGGAATAATCGGCGGCCTTGGCCTGCCGTTTGTCGTCCATTTCAACCTCGATCTCCAGCAGGCGCAACACCGCCTCGCCCGACCGGGGCGTGGTATCGGTGTGCAGGATGCGGCGCAGATGCACATCGCGGCGGTAATCATCCACGCCAAACCGCGCCGACCGCACCAGTAAAGCGGGCCGGTTGAGGTTGCGCACCATTCCAAGCAGATCGAGCATTCTAATTCCCCCTAATGGTTCGATTCCAACAAGTTCCACAGGTATTGCACAACCATTGCGTGTGTTGCGTCCGAGGGGCTACCTGCGTCCGCAGGGTTACCGATTGAAAAGGAAACCTGCTTTAGAAAGGGGTTACGCACTCGATCTTAACCGATGAGTAACTAATGCAACTTTAGGTTGTTTATCGGGCTATGTTCGATTTTCGTAAATTTTTGACGAAGGACACGGTCTTAGGCGGGGGAAAAGATATGTCGGCTGCGAACAGGCTTCCGATGGTTGTCCGACTGCCCAGTTGGGTGCCTGTCGGGGTTCGGAATTATTTGATGCACACGGAAACCGGGTTGCCGATCCGTGCGCTGGCCCGGGCCAATGACTGCCATGCGTCCACCATCATGCGACAGGTGCGCCGGTATGAGAACCGGCGTGACGACCCATTGATGGACGATGCGTTGCGCCGATTGTCCCATCTTGTTCCCGCCCGTTTGCCCGAGCCCGCAAAGGAGACGCACCGCATGGACGTAGACCTGAAATCCAGCCCGCAAAACATCGACGAAGACCTGACCGAAGCCCGGATAGACCGCGACGGTGCCCGAATTTTGCGCCGGATGTGCGAGGCGGGGGCGGTTCTGGCTGTGGCCCGGGATATGGAAATGGCTGTGGTCGTGCGCGACATGCCCGATGGCAGTTCGACCCGCACTGCCGTGGTCGAGGCCAAGATGGCGCAGGCACTGGCCCTGCGGGACTGGATTTCGTGTGCCGACAGCGGCGCGCGGATTGCCCGGTATCGGATCACCAGCACCGGGCGCGCCGCACTCAAGGGGTTATTGGCGCAGGCCGAAAACCGGGCGATGGCGCAGGCCACAGGCATGGCCGAGGCCCCCGCCGATTTCGCCGGGCAACACCGATCCTGGGATGACCGCAGCGTGGCCGAGGATGGCCAAAGCCGCAGTTACCGTTTCAACACGATGGAGAGCCCGCTGACCGGATTGGCCCGGCGCAAGGACCGCGACGGCCAACCGTTACTGACCCGCGATCTGGTGGCGGCGGGCGAACGTCTGCGCGAGGATTTCGAACTGGCCCAGATGGCGCCATCCGTCACCCAGAACTGGGAGCGGTTCCTGACCGGACCCGAACCCGTGCGGGGTGGTGGGGCCGTGGTCAGCACAGGGGCCGCCGCCGCAAAGGACCGGGTGATGGCCGCGCTGGCCGATCTGGGGCCGGGATTGGGCGATGTCGCCTTGCGCTGTTGCTGTTTTCTGGAAGGGTTGGAGCAGGCCGAAAAACACATGGGATGGGCGGCCCGGTCTGGCAAGATCGTGTTGCGCATCGCCCTTCTGCGGCTCAAGCAGCATTACGCCGCCCAAGGGCAATACGCGCCCAAGATCGGATAGGCGGGCGCGGCCAGAACGCACCCGCCGGTATCGTTAGGCGTCCGCGCGGGTGATCCCCGCCGCATGCACCACGCCCGCAATCGCACCGCCCAGCAACGGCGCCACGATGAACACCCATAGCTGTGCAATCGCCGCGCCGCCCACGAACACCGCCGGACCGATCGACCGCGCCGGGTTCACCGACACGCCCGTGACGTTGATCCCCACAAGGTGGATCCCCGCCAGCGTCAGACCAATGGCAAGCCCTGCCATGGCCCCCGGTGCGCCCGCCTGCGTGGCCCCAAGGATGACCGTGACAAACAGGAACGTCGCCACCACCTCGAACACCAAGGCCGCGATCAGGGTGTATTCGCCCAGATATCCCGGCCCAAATCCGTTCTGGCCCAAACCGTTGGTGGCAATGGCATAATCCGCCTTGCCGCTGGCGATCACCAGCAAAACGGCCGCCGCCGCAATCGCACCCGCAATCTGCGCCACCGCGTAGCCTGCGAACTCCGTCAGGGACATCCGGCCCGCCATCACCATGCCCAGCGACACCGCCGGGTTCAGATGTGCGCCCGAAATCGCCCCCAAGCCATAGGCCGCCGCCACAATCGACAGGCCAAACGCGAGCGAAATGCCCGTCATGCCGATTTGCGCCCCCATCAGAACCGCCGATCCGCAGCCAAAAAAGACCAGAATGAACGTTCCCAGTCCTTCGGCCATCAATTTTTTCGTCATGTTTTTTCCCTCGTGACACGCGCCCCCATTGGTTCCCCCCGTCCCGGTGCGTGCATGGCGGCCATACCACCAGCGCGACCATGAACAGGGTTTGAACCGGCGCGATTGTAGGCTACATCCTGATGCATCGTCAGTAATGGGAAAAACCAGTGCGCGACCTCAAAATCCCTTCCGAACGGCACCCCGAAAAGGCCCGCCGTCCCGACAATGCCCAGCCCAAGAAACCGGACTGGATCCGGGTCAAGGCCCCGACGTCCGAAGGGTATCGGCAGACCCGCGATATCTTGCGCGAACACAAGCTGGTCACGGTATGCGAGGAGGCCGGGTGCCCGAACGTGGGCGAATGCTGGAGCCAAGGCCACGCCACCATGATGATCATGGGCGAGGTTTGCACCCGCGCCTGTTCGTTCTGCAACATCGCGACCGGCAAACCGCCCGAGGCGCTCGATGTGTTCGAACCGGGCCGGGTTGCAGACGCGGTCAAAAAACTGGGCCTGAACCATGTGGTCATCACATCCGTGGACCGCGATGATGTGGCAGACGGCGGTGCCGAACATTTCGCCCAGACGATCCGCGCGATCCGCCGTCAGGCCCCCGGCACCACGATTGAAATCCTGACCCCCGATTTCCTGCGCTGCGATCCTGCCGTGCTGGAGGTCGTGGTGGCCGCCAAACCCGATGTATTCAACCACAATCTGGAAACCGTGCCGGGCCTTTATCCCGAAGTGCGCCCCGGTGCCCGGTATTTCCATTCCCTGCGCCTGTTGCAGCGGGTCAAGGAACTGGACCCGGCCATGTTCACTAAATCCGGCATCATGGTGGGGCTGGGCGAGGATAAGCAGGCCGTGATGCAGGTCATGGATGACATGCGCGCCGCCGATATTGATTTCCTGACCATCGGTCAGTATTTGCAGCCCACCCCGAAACACCACCGGGTTGATCGGTTTGTGACCCCGGACGAATTCAAGGCCTATGAGGCCGCCGCCTATGGCAAGGGGTTTGCGATGGTGTCGGCCACGCCGCTGACCCGGTCATCGTATCATGCGGGCGATGATTTCGCGCGGTTGCGCAGCGCCCGGTTGGCCAAACTGGGCCGGGTGTAGCGGCGCGGGTCACGCACCCTATGGCAATTGGATGATGTCCTTGATCCTGAGGCCGCGCGTCACGTCCTGTGCAGGTGCGGGGCGTGCATACAAGAACCCCTGACCCAGTCGCGCGCCCAACCCCGCCAGCATCCGGTGTTCGGGCACGGTTTCCACCCCTTCGGCGATCATGAACGCCCCGACCTGTTCCGAAAACAGATAGAGCGCCTGCACCAGCGATTGTTTGGCCGCGTCCGCGTCAATGCCATGCACCAGCGACCGGTCCAGTTTGATCACGTTCGGGCGGAGCTTCAGGATCGTGCTGAGCCCGGCATATCCGGCGCCCACGTCGTCTATGCCGATTCCGATCTCGCGGGACCGCAACCAGCTGATCTGGTCCAACAGGGCGGCGGTTTGCGCGATTTCCACATGTTCGGTCAGTTCCACGAACAACCGGCTGGGCGGGACCGCGTCCAGCGTTTCGCGAAACAGGGCCGATGACAACGTCGCGGGCGACACATTGACCGACAGATAGACCTTGGCTGGCAGGTCCCGCAGGTGAGCGAGCGCGAGCCGGATCGCGTTCAATTCGAACGGCACCTGTAAATCGGTCGTGCGGGCCTGTTCAAACCAGCCTTCGACGGTGCCGGGAACGGGGGGCGGGGCGGTCGGCCCGACAATCCGGGCGAGCGCCTCGACCGCGCGGACTTGCCCCGTGCGCAGCGACAGGATCGGCTGGAAATGGATCGTCATCAACTGGCGTTCCATCACCTCGCGGATCTGGCGGCGCAGGGCGGCCAGATGATCCGCCGCATCCAGATGATGGTTGAGCGATTTCGCCGCCAGATTGGCGAACATGGTCACCACGTCCAGATCCCGTTGATTGAGCGTCGTATTGGGCCGGGTGGAGGAGCAGCAGAACATGCCATAGACATCGCCATTGCTGCGGTGGATGGGAATGCTGATATGGGACCGGATCGGGATCGATGTTTGCAACGTCCCATCGGTCAGACAGGAATGGTGTTCCGTGTCCCGGATCAGATTGGGCAGTTCCCCCGCAAGGATGCGTTTGCACAGTGTCTGATCGTAGGGAATCCGGTCGCCGGGCGCAAACAACCCCTTGCCCCCCAGCCGCGACACGGCGCGAAACACCACATCCCCGTCCTTGACCTCGGTCAGATATGACACGTCCATCCCCAGATGGGTCCGCACGGTTTGCAATGCCTCTGCCACCTCGGCGAACATGTCGCCTGCCGTTGCTATATCTTTGGAAAATGCCGTCATGGCGGACCTGTCAAAACCCTGTTGATGACAGGCATAGATCACACCCCTTAACGGGTGGTTTACGACTCGGCGCCCACAACCTTGAGATAGGCCGCAATCGCGGCGCGATCCGCTTCGGGGAGTTTGGCCGTATTCTTGACCACTTCGGCCATTTCGCCGCCTGCCGTGTCGAAATCGGGGGTGAATCCGCTGGTCAGGTATTCGACAATCTCGCCTTCGGACCACGTCAGGCGGGCCGGGGTGATGTCGGGAATGCGCCCTTCGCCCGAAGGATTCGGCGCCCCGCGCAACCATTGCCCGGTCTGCAACCCGCCCAGCGCATTGCGCGGCGTGTGGCATTCGCCGCAATGGCCCAATGCCTCTACCAGATAACGACCGCGGGTTTGTTCCGCCGTGAGGTCGCCGTCAACCACCCAACCGGGCCGCGCGAACAGCAGCTTCCATCCGCCAAGGCTCGCCCGGATATTGAACGGAAAGCCCACGTCATGCGGCACCGTCGGCACATCCGACGCAGGCAGGGTCCGCATATAGGCAATCAGGTCGGCGACATCCTGCACTTCGGCCTTGGCATAGGCGGTATACGGGAACGCGGGATACAGATGCGCGCCGGTGTCCGACACCCCGCGCTGGATCGCGCTGGCCAGTTGCAGATCGGTCCATGCGCCCACGCCATGGGTCGGATCGGATGAAATGTTGGGGGCATAGAACGTGCCAAACGCGCTGGCAAAGGCCCGGCCGCCTGCGAGGGTCAGCATCGCGTCCGCCTCGGCCATGGGGGCCGCGTGGCAGGATGCACAGCCCGCCGCCGCAAACGTCACCGCCCCGGCCACAGGATCGCCCGTGACCCCGGTCAGCGTGTCAGGGGCCAAGGGCATGGGCCGGGTGATCCACAGACCGCCACCCACGGCCACAACCGCCAAAAACGCGCCCCATCGGATCAATTTGGCCATGTGTGCGCCTGTCTGGTTGGGATCAAATGGCTTTGGGCCCGCCACATCTGGCGGGCCCAATTTGGTGTCAAGACACGCTCCGCAATCAGCTGTTGGGCTGGCGGTAGGTCTGGTGGCAGGCGCCACAGGCGGCCCCCACCGGGCCAAACGCGGCCTTGAGGCTGTCCAGATCGGTGCCAGCGGCAGTGGCGAGCGTGGCAGTCGCGGCCTGCAGGGCACCCGCTTTGGCGATCACGTCGTCGATGTTTACCCAGATCGCGGGCAGGGCCTTGGACCCTTCGACGCTGGTGTCGGACCCTTGGGGCCAGAATGCCGACTGATCGGTGGCGGCAAGGCTGGCGAGGGTCGCGGCGGCAGCGGCAGTCGCGTCATACGCGACCTTGTCCTGCGCCATACCGCCCAAAATCTGCAACTGTGCGCCGTAGGCTTTCATATGGGCCTGACGGGTCTTGATCGCCTCGGCCACGGCCGGGTCAACATGGCTGGCGGCAATCGCGGCCCCGGCAAGGGCGAGCGACAAGGTGGCAACGGCGGCGTAACGGCGAAGGCGGATCATGAGAACCTCTTGAAAAGGGGACTGAGACAAAGTGCCACCACCATAGCGGTGAAGATCGTAACAACCACTCTGCAATTTCGCACAATTGATCACATTAAATTCAGAATACGGTGGCGATTTTCCGCTAGTTTCCGATCTGCCGCAGGATGACCCGGTCGCGGGTCATCCATTCGGGTTCGCCAAACAGATATCCGGCCCCCGCCAGCGCCAGACAGGCCACAATCACGCCCAACACCAGTTTCACCCGTGACGCCGAGGGTGGGTTCTGCGCCAACCGTTTGGCGCGCAACAACAGGCGAAAGGGGTCCATGATCCTGCGCCCCTACAAAAACCGGACCTTGCCGATATGAGGCAGGTTGCGGTTGCGTTGGGCATAGTCAATGCCGTAGCCCACGACGAATTCGTCGGGGATCGAAAACCCGATCCAATCGGCCTGAAAATCGACCTCGCGCCGGGACGGTTTGTCCAGCAGGGCAATGGTGCGCAGGCGGGCGGGGTGCCGGGTTGACAGGTATTCACTGACTTTGGACAAGGTGTGCCCGGTGTCCACGATATCCTCGACCACCAGCACATCGCGGCCTTCGATCTGGCCGCGTAGATCTTTGAGGATGCGCACCTCGCGGCTGCTCTCCATGCCATCGCCATAGGACGATGCTTCGAGAAAATCGACTTCGACGGGCAGAGTCAGTTCGCGCACAAGGTCCGCAATGAACACGAACGACCCGCGCAACAGCCCCACCACCACCAGTTTGTCGGTGCCTTCGAATTCGGCGGTGATATCGCGGGCCAATTCTTCGATCCGGGCGGCGATGGATTTGGCCGAGATCATCTGGTCGATCACATAGGGGGGTTGCGACATCGGGACCTCGGGCAGGGCTAAGGGTTGATTTCCGTGGCTTAGTCTACGACATGGGGTCCAACAACCGCCACACCAAAGAGCCGCCATGCCTGCCCATTCTGAAACCCGCGTGCTGCCCTATTCCGCCGACCAGATGTATGCGCTGGTGGCGGATGTGCCCAATTACCCCAAATTCCTGCCCTGGACCGCCGCCGCCCGCATCCGGTCGGTGACCGATCTGGGCGATCATCAGGTGATGCTGGCGGATCTCGTGATTTCGTTCAAAGTATTCCGCGAAAGTTTTGGCAGTCGGGTGACCCTGTGGCCAGAGAAACGCCAGATCGACACTGCCTATATCGACGGTCCGTTTCATCATCTGGAGAGCATTTGGCGATTCCGCGATGTGGACGGCGGCTGTGAGGTGTCGTTCGAAGTCGATTTCGAGTTTCGCAACCGGTTGTTGCAGGGGGCGGCGGGCCTGTTTTTCAACGAGGCGATGCAGCGGGTGGTGCGGGCGTTCGAACGCCGTGCCGCGGAGTTGTATAAATGACCCTGCCCGAAACCCTGTTGGCCGAGTTTGCCCGCGCCCCTGTCATGGGGGCGCCGGCGCAACACATGATGCGGCTGTCGCTGATGGACTGGGCGGCCTGTGCTGTCGCTGCCCACGACGAACCTGTGACGGCGATCCTG
>JBGSIZ010000281.1:0-2751 GCA_041742255.1 Marivivens sp.
AGCGCCTCGCTCGCGCGGTCGAGGTCTGCGCCGGGGCCAACCCAACGCCGCCCAGTGAGCGAGTGTTCGACGCCCAGAAAGGCTGGATTTTGTGTGCGGATCATTTGGACATACTATGTGGGCGCAGTGGGAAATGCAAAATCCTTGGGGCGTGCCGCCTATTTCTGACTGCTAGCGCGCCCCACGTTGAATGATCGCCTTGGCCTGCGCGAAAACTGCGAGATTTTCGGGGCTAAGAAGCCCTGCGTCATAGCCTGATTGATAGACAACGGCATGGGGATTTGTGTTTGCCTCCATGATGCATGGTCCGGTGTCGGTGATCATGACATCAAAGCCGCAGACGGCCAGACCACTGATGGCCTCGTGCGACGCAATAGCGAGCATCACCGCGTCGTTGAAGTATGGCAGTGTCACCCCGACCAATGGCGTTGTGTCGCAGTTCCAATGCGCAAGCCCGGTGTTGAGTGGTTTACCACGCTCTGCGATCCGGGTGATTGTGCCCGTTGTGGAATCAATTGCCGCAAGTCCCCTCCGTCCTCCGCTGACTCCATCATGAAACGCACCCGCTGTCGGGAGCCGCTGCACGCAATAAAGTGGTCGAGGGCCTTCAGCGGTCAAAACAGTGCATATCCGCAGGACTGATGTCGCCAGCCCAAGATGTGGCCGCAGCAGCGCATGATTTTCAAGTGGGGTCTGGAACAGATACCCCGCTGGCCAGTCAGTCGAGATCTCTTGAGCCAGAGCCGAGGCCGGGCAGGTTGCCCCGGTGCCAAGCGTCAGAACACCCGCCCCGTCAACAGACCGCACCGATACAGCGCCAATTCCGTGCGAGCCAAATCGCGGTTTTCCAAAGACAGGCAGGTTTTCGGGGGTGGACAGAAAGGCCGTGATATCTGCGGCAGAGGCGAGCGCGCGTGCGCCCGTGTCGTCCGGCAGATTCTCCTGCGGATCGCTGCCAAAGATCGCGCGCGTTCGCGCGACCGTGATGCCGTGTGCCAGCGCCAACCGTTCAAAGGCGATTTTATCTGTCAGCAATTTGTCAAACCGCGCAAAGTCCGGCCCGGTCAAATCGGCATGAAACGCCCGTTCAGACCCTGTCGGCAAATAGGTTTTCCGGACGCTGCGAGAGATAGATTTACGATATAATCCATAGGTATAGTAGTCACGCGGGCTAAAGCGCGGACGCCCAAACCGAAGACCGATGATGTGCATCATCTGCCGCCACGGTCCCGGGCCGCCGCGCCGCGCCACATCTGACGCTGCGGACTGGACGTTGAAGGCGGCATATGAGGTGGCTTGTGCCAGATGCTTTGTCGATTGTTGATCCATGGTCGTCCGGTGTTGGACCTGCTGGGGTCGGGGACATGTGAATAAGCCGTCTATCCCAACGGCCGCCTCGCCGATAGAGCCGACTAGCGCGTGGGGTTCCGGTAGCGCATCCGCCGCACCGATCCGGTTTTGGACCGCATCAGGATGGTTTCAACGGTGATATAGCCCGGTTCCCGTTTGATCCCCGGCAAAAGGCTGCCGTCGGTCACGCCCGTTGCCGCAAAAATCACGTCGCCCGTCACGAGGTCGTCGAGCGTGTAGACCCGGTCGAAATTGGTGATCCCGGCCTTGCGCGCCCGTGCCCGTTCATCGTCATTGCGGAACATCAGCCGCCCGAATATCTGCCCGCCCATGCATTTGAGCGCGGCCGCCGCCAGCACGCCTTCGGGCGCACCACCGGACCCCATATACATATCGATCCCCGTTTGCCCCGGTTCCGCGCAGTGCATCACCCCGGCCACGTCGCCGTCAGTTATCAGACGGATGGCCGCCCCCGTGGATCGCAATTCTTCGATCATTGCTTCGTGCCGGGGCCGTTCGAGGACGCAGACAGTGATGTCGGCGGTCGAGCATCCCTTGGCCGACGCCAACCCCGAGACCCGTTCGGATGGCGTCATGTCCATTGTCACCACGCCCCGCCGAAATCCGGGGCCGATCGCCAGTTTGTCCATATAGACATCGGGTGCGTGCAGCATGGACCCGCGCGGACCCATTGCAATCACGGCAAGCGCGTTTGGCATATCCTTGGCGGTGAGTGTCGTGCCTTCTAGTGGGTCGAGCGCGATATCGACGTCTGGCCCGGTTCCTGTGCCGACCTCTTCGCCGATATAGAGCATCGGGGCTTCGTCCCGTTCGCCTTCGCCGATGACCACCACGCCCTTGATGTCCAGTTTGTTCAACTGGGTGCGCATCGCGTCCACGGCCGCCTGATCTGCGGCCTTTTCATCGCCGCGTCCGATCATGCCGGCACAGGCGATTGCCGCGGCCTCGGATACCCGGGCGAGCCCGAGGGACAACATGCGGTCGTGAAATTCGGGTGGATTGGGCATTCTGGCATTCCTTTGGATGGGTCCGGCTGGGCTAGGTCCGTCTGGGCTAGGTCCGTCTGGCCTAGACGGTAATCCCCCCGTGGCACAAGTCTGTGACCGCTAACGGCCCGACCTGTTTGATCCGGACGGCGGGATGCCGCGCTAAACCGCTTCGATCCGGATGGCGACGGGCGTTCCCTCGACGACGCCTGTGCCGCCGAACCCGACCATCGCGTCGTTCAACGCGGACCGCGTCGTCTTGTGCGTCACGATGATGACGGGGGCGGTGGTGTCGGTGTGGTCATGCTGGCGCATCCGGTCGATGGAAATGCCCGCATCCCCCAGAACCGTCGCCACCTTGGCCAAGGCACCCGGTTTGTCCGTCAGCAACAAA
>JBGSIZ010000282.1:0-3668 GCA_041742255.1 Marivivens sp.
AGGTGCCGGGTGCCGGCGCGCGGTTTGGTTCGAGGCCCGAGGTCAGGCCCGAGGTCAGGGCCGTGCCGGGTGTGTCCGGGGTCGCCGACGGCGTTGTGCCAAAGCCTTCGCTGCGCCGGATGCGGAATTTCTTAGCCTTGGGTTTGGTAATCATAAAGCTCTTTCGCCTCTTCCAAGGTATCGAACATATACAGTTGGCCGTCGCGCAGGACGCCCGCAGATTTGGCAAACCGTTCAAGTGTGGCAGCCTGATGGCTGACGATGATGACGGTCGTGGTTTCAAGGCGTTCGCGCAACACTTCGCCCGCCTTGCGGTTGAATTCCGGGTCGGTTGTCTGCGGCATGCCTTCGTCGATGAGGTATATATCGAAGTCCAGCGCCAGCATAAGGGCAAATGACAGCCGCGACCGCATCCCCTGACTGTAGGTGCCGACGGGCATTTCGAAATATTCCTCGATCCCGCAGAGCCATTTGCAGAACGATTCCACATAGTCGGGGGTCAAGGTTGTAAAGCCGCGCGATATAGCGCGCGTTTTCCTGTCCGGTAAGCCGGTTGGTCACCCCGCCCATGAACCCGAGCGGAAACGAAATCCGGCAGCCCCGCCGGATTTTCCCTTCGTCCGGTTTTTCCAGCCCGGCCATCATGTTGATGAGCGTCGTCTTGCCCGTCCCGTTGGGCGCCAGGATGCCGAGCGAATTGCCCAGCTCAACCCGGAACGACGCGCGGTCAAGGATCACCTTGCGCTGTTTGCCGGTCCAGAAGGATTTGCTCACGTTTTCGAATTCGAGCATGTGCGATCCGATTTTGCCCGTTGCGGCCCCGTTTCGACCGTGCCCGTCCCATTTGCAGGAACATCATTAAGGTCCGGTAACCGGTACATTATTATTCTGTTCATAATGGGGAGTGTGGCCCGAAAATACAATCATTTCCGGGCCAAGCTGTGACATTCCCGTGACGGGAATTGTCAGTTCGGTTGTTTGACCACCCGCGTCAGCCGCCCGACCACAATCGCGATGGGGGCCGCCACAAAGCTGAACAGCGCCCCCATCTTCGCTGCATCCTGCACGTTGATGTCGCCCAGCATGACCGTCCCCCGGAACGCCACCGCCGCGATAAAGAGCGACACCGTGAACCCGATGGCCGCCACGCAGCCCACCACCAGAAGGTCGATGACCCGCATCCCGTCCGGAAGCCCCAGCCCCATGGGCCGAGCCGCGATCCACCCCATAAGGAGGATCCCCGCCGGTTTGCCGATCAACAGCCCCGCCAGAACCAGCCATGTCGGCGACCCGATGGACGAAAATTCTACCCCCGCGTTCAGCAGGCCGAACAGGAACAAGATCACCTCGACCGGGTGTTTGAGCAGGTGTTCGATGTGGTTGAGAAGGTCCGTCAGATACGACTCCGCCTCGGAGAAAATCCCGAAGGCCCGGTCGGCGTGCGGGATCGTCGGGACGATAGGCAACAGGCCCAGTGCCGGGTGAATTCCGGCCTCTTGGAACCCATACCACGACAGGCACGCCGCCAGAAGGTAGGGCCAGAACGACAGAACTTCGCGCACCCAAGTGGAGTTGGGCCGCAGGTCGTTGCCCCGGTCCATGTAGCGCGGCAACCAGTTGGCCAGCACATAGACCCCGGCCGCAGCCCCCACCGACAACAAGAGCCAAAGCGGCGCCAGTTCCCCCGAGGGATAGAAAATGGCAAGGATCACCAGCCCCGCCGCGTCGTCCGCAATCGCCAGCAGCAGCAGGAACCGCACCGCCGGGTGCCCCGCCCCGAACACGATCCGCCCCACAAGGTAGGAAAACGCGATGTCCGTCGCCGTGGGGATCGCCCATCCCTTGGCCACCGCATCAAACACGTCCGACCCCAGCACAGCCGCGATGCCCAGATAGACCGCGATTGGCCCCAGCATCCCCCCCAGCGTCGCGATAAGCGGCGTCGCCGCCTTTTTCCCGCGGAGCGACCCGTTTTCAAGGATCACGGCCTCCCAGACTTCTTTGGCCGCGATGGCAAAGAAGAAGGCCATGAGAACGTCGTTCACAAGGTAGTGCAGCGTCAGGGTCCGGTATTCCACCTGACCCGCCGCATCGTAATGCGCGTGTCCGATGAAGAAGTTGTCGATGATCGTGAAATCCACAAAGGCATGGTAGCTGCCCGCGTCCACGTTGGCCCAGATCAGCGCGATGATCGCCCCGATGATCAGCAACAGCGAATAGTTTGTCACAAAATTCCAGACCCGATACATGTCTGTTGTTCCCCCGGGGTTGCCACCATTTTCACGCTGATAGCCTGTTTTCCGGGCCGGGTTCAACGCCTGTGCGGTGATTGTGGCCGTCTGTGTGGCTGATGCCCGCCGCCTGCCTCTTGATTGCGCGCGGTTCCCGGATAGGTGTGGGGCATGGACCTGTGCCGTCAGATAGAAACCTGTGTGCTGTGTGCCGATCGGTTTGCCGCGACGGCGACAGCCCATGACCCGCGTCCCGTGGTGTGGTTTCGCCCGGGGCCAAGTATTCTGATTGCCGGGCAAGCCCCCGGTGCCCGGGTCCATGCCAGCGGTCGCCCGTTCACCGATCCGTCCGGCGATCGGTTGCGCGATTGGTTGGGCATAAGTCCGGACGTGTTTTATGACCGCGACCGGATTGCCATTGTGCCGATGGCGTTCTGTTTTCCCGGCTATGACGCCAAGGGTGCCGATCTGCCGCCGCCGCCCTTGTGCCACAGGACATGGCGCGCGACGGTGATGGCCCAGATGGGACCCGTGCCGTTGACCGTGCTGGTGGGTGGTGCCGCCCACCGCTGGCATCTGGGCACCCGTGCGGGCGTCACCGACACGGTGCGGGCGTGGCGCGACCATTGGCCTGCCATCGTGCCCTTGCCCCATCCGAGCTGGCGCAATACGGGGTGGATCAAGTCCAATCCGTGGTTTGCGCAGGACGTCCTGCCAGCCGTTCGGGAGAGGGTGCAAGAGGTGCTGCGATGACAGATTTTGAAAACGAATTTGAAACCGAGATTGACCGGACCTATGCCGCCATGACCGCCGACGAGGGCAATGATATTGCCCGGTTGCGGTTTCACGAATGTCTGGCCGATTGCGAGTTGTTCCTGTTGCTGGTGGACGAACCCCAAGGCGACACCATAGAGCCGCATGTGTTTGGCGTGGAGGGGGCCCAGTTTGCCGTGGTGTTTGACACCGAGGCCCGGTTGGCCGAATTCGCCGGGGCCGTGGCCCCCTATGCCGGGATGCCGGGCCGCGTTCTGGCGGGGATGTTGGCGGGGCAGGGTATCGGCCTTGCGCTTAACCCCGAGGTGGCTCCGTCGTCCACGTTGATTGCACCCGAGGCTGTGGATTGGTTGGTGGCCACCCTGTCTGGCGGCCCGGTCGAGGCCAGCGCCCGGATCAGGGATGTGTTTTCCCCCAAGGGGTTACCCGAAATCCTGTTGCAGTCGCTGGACCGCAAGCTGGCCACGGCGGGCGGTGCCGCGCAGGCCGCGTATCTGGTGCAGGTCGCCTATGACGACGACGACACCCGCGGCCACCTGTTGGCAATTGTCGGTGCCGCCCCCGAGGCCGAGGCCCCGTTGGCCCGCGCGGTGTCCGAGGCATTGGTTTTTTCGGGCATTGATGCCGGAATGTTGGATGTGGTTTTTGTGGCGGGGGGGGACC
>JBGSIZ010000283.1:0-2126 GCA_041742255.1 Marivivens sp.
TCCCGACTCGTTCAAGGAGCCCGGCCCGGCGGGGGCGCCGGATGCGACCGACCTAGCGCGGGCACTCGACCTGTCCACACGGTTTCCCGTTGACCGAACGGGCGTTTGGGCCTAACGACCGCCTCGCGCGGAGGGCTGGACGGTCGCGGTGGTGGCAACACCATCGAGGAAAGTCCGGACTCCATAAGGCAAGGGTGCCGGGTAACGCCCGGCGGGGGTAACCCCAGGGAAAGCGCCACAGAGAACAGACGGCCCTGCATGCAGGGTCACGGTGAAACGGTGGGGTAAGAGCCCACCGCGGACGTGGCAACACGGACGGCACGGCAAGCCCCACCCGGAGCAATGCCGAATAGGGGCCTCGCGCCGGTGTGATCCCCGCAACGGGATATCCCGGCAGGGACGCCTGACCCCGAGAGGCCCGGGTTGGCAGCTAGAGGCGCGTTGGTAACAGCGGGCCAAGAGGAATGATCGTCCAAGGGGCAACCCCGGACAGAATCCGGCTTACAGGCCCTCCGCGCAATTCCGCCCATGGTAGGGACAGGCCACCTGCGGACCCCGTTTTTTCCTTTGGGCCTGTCCACAAACGGCTATGGTCAGGGTACGACCCTTGGCCCCATGCACAAAAGGACACCCCGATGAGCTTTATGAAAACACTCGCCACGCTTGCCGTCGGTTTCGCAGCGGCCAAAGGCATCCAGAAGGTGCAGCAGATGGGCGGTGTGTCCGCGCTGCAGGCCCGGATGAAACAGGCCGGGGCCGAAGGCGGCAACGCTGACCAGTTTGGCCAGATGGCGGAAAAGATGGGTATTCCGGGGGCCGCCGAAATGTCGCGCAAGGTGGCAGGCACCATGGGCCACGGTGCGGCGGATGCGACGGCACTGGGGCAGGCGGGTTGGACCAACCTGATGGGGGTATTGGCTGGGGCCACGGCAACAGGTGCAGCCGCGATGCAAGGGATGCTGGGGGCCACCCCCGCAGGCGCCGCGATGGTGGCGCAATCGGAACAAACGGCCAAGCTGATGATCCGGGCGATGATACAAGCGGCCAAGGCAGACGGAACCGTGGACGCCGAGGAACGGGCGCGGATCCTGGACCAGTTGGGGGACGCCAGCGACGAAGAACTGGCGTTCGTGCAGGGCGAACTGGACGCCGATTTAGACCCAATGGGGCTGGCGCGGGACACGGACGCGGCGGTGCGGTCGCAGGTCTACGGGGCGGCGGTGATGGCGGTTCTGGCCGACACCCCTGCCGAAAATGACTATCTGACGCGGCTGGCGGATGCGCTGGGCCTTGATGCGGCGGCGCGGGCGGCGGTGCATACAACAGTCGGGCGCTGACGCATTTGTCGGGATCGGCGCGGGGCGATCTGCGGCATCGAGCGGATTTTGGCGGGAAACCTGCTTGACTCTGCCCGACCCGTGGGTAAAACGCGGCTTCATACGAATTCATGCGGGGGCCTCTGGCCTCGCTCGAGGAGATCACGAAAATGGCGAAACCGACCACAATCAAGATCCGCCTGAACTCCACCGCGGGGACCGGGCATTTCTACGTCACGAAGAAAAACGCGCGGACGATGACCGAAAAGATGGCCATCAAGAAATACGACCCCGTTGTGCGCAAGCACGTCGAATACAAAGAAGGCAAGATCAAGTAAGATCGGCCCTTTGACGTCACACAAGGCCGCGCCCGGCGATCCGGTGCGCGGCCTTTGTCGTTCTGCATCCCGGCCCGCGCGTTCCGCAGGGGGGGTGGGTCAAGACCCACCTTACCGGCGCCCCTTCTGCGCAACGGATATTGACCCGCCGCCCCCGTCCCCTACCCTCCGAACATGGTTCACATCCGCCCCGCCACCGCCGCCGATCTCGCGGCCATCGACGCGCTGTTGGCGCGGGCCTATCCGCGTTTGTTGAAACCGGACTACCCGGCGTCGGTGCTGGTGACCGCACTCCCGATCATCAGTCGGGCGCAACCGGCGCTGGTCACCTGCGGGACCTATTTTGTGGCCCAAGACGGGGCCCAAGACGGGGCCCAAGACGGGGCCCAAGACGGGGCCCAAGACGGGGAACAGGATGACACAGGCGCGATCATCGGCGCGGGCGGCTGGACTATGGCCCGGCCCGGCACCG
>JBGSIZ010000284.1:0-6646 GCA_041742255.1 Marivivens sp.
GGCAATGCCACCACGGGCGCACTCATCGGCGGGGCCGCAGGCGTCCTGTGTGACGACGCAAACGTCGCCGGCTGCCGGTAACACCTTCCGCCCTTCGGGGCGTCAAATCGACCTGAACCGTCGCCGGGGCCGCGTAGCCCCGGCGGCGGTTTTGCATTCAAGGGGCCCCATCTGATGTTCAAGAAAATCCTGATCGCCAACCGGGGCGAAATCGCCTGTCGTGTCATCAAGACCGCCCGCAAGATGGGGATCGCGACCGTCGCCATCTATTCGGATGCCGACCGCAACGCCTTGCACGTCCGTATGGCGGACGAGGCGGTGCATATCGGCCCGTCCCCTGCGAACCAGTCCTATATCGTTATCGACAAGGTGATAGAGGCGGTGCGCGTGTCGGGCGCGGAGGCGGTCCATCCCGGCTATGGCTTCTTGTCCGAAAACCCAAAATTCGCGGCCGCCCTGCAGGCCGCAGGCGTTGCGTTCATCGGCCCGCCGGTCAAGGCGATTGAGGCCATGGGGGACAAGATCACCTCCAAGAAAATCGCCCAGGAGGCCGGGGTGTCCACTGTGCCGGGCTACATGGGGTTGATCGCCGACGCAGACGAGGCTGTCCGGATCAGCGGCCAGATCGGATATCCCGTGATGATCAAGGCCAGCGCGGGCGGCGGCGGCAAAGGTATGCGGATCGCGTGGAAAGAGGACGAGGTCCGCGAAGGGTTCCAGTCGTCCAAGAACGAGGCCGCCAACAGTTTCGGCGACGACCGCATTTTCATCGAAAAATTCGTGACCCAGCCCCGCCATATTGAAATTCAAGTGCTGTGCGACACCCATGGCAACGGCGTTTACCTGCATGAACGCGAATGTTCGATCCAGCGCCGCAATCAAAAGGTGGTCGAAGAAGCCCCGTCGCCGTTCCTTGACCCTGCCACCCGCAAGGCGATGGGCGAACAAGCCGTCGCCTTGGCCAAGGCCGTTGGATATGCCAGCGCGGGCACGGTGGAATTCATTGTGGACGGTGCGCGCAATTTCTTTTTCCTTGAGATGAACACCCGTTTGCAGGTGGAACATCCGGTGACCGAACTGATCACCGGCGTGGACCTTGTGGAACAGATGATCCGGGTCGCCAATGGTGAGCCGCTCCCCTTTACCCAAGAGGACCTGACTATCAACGGGTGGGCCATTGAAAACCGGCTCTATGCCGAGGACCCCTATCGTGGGTTCCTGCCGTCGATTGGCCGCCTGAGCCGCTATCGGCCCCCAGCCGAGGGTCCGACCCCCACGGGCGGCATCGTACGCAACGACACTGGCGTGTTTGAAGGCGGTGAAATCAGCATGTTCTACGATCCGATGATCGCCAAACTGTGCACATGGGCACCGACCCGCGGTCAGGCGATCGAGGAAATGCGCGTGGCGCTCGACACGTTCGAGGTCGAAGGGATCGGGCATAATCTGCCGTTTGTGGCCGCCGTCATGGACCACGACAAATTCATTTCGGGCACGATGACGACAGCCTTTATTGCCGAAGAATACCCGGACGGGTTCAACGGCGTGACCTTGCCAGATTCGGCGCTTTATCGGTTGGCCGCCTGTGCTGCGGCCATGTTCCGGGTCGCCGAAATCCGCCGCACCCGGATTTCGGGCCGGATGGACAACCATGAACGCCACGTTGGCGCCGATTGGGTCGTGTCTCTTCAGGGGCAGAATTTCCCTGTGACAATCGACGCTGACAAGGCCGGATCAACCGTTCACGTCGCCGGATATGCCCTGCGGGTCGAGGGCGACTGGACCCCCGGTGCTCCCTTGGCCCGGATGACCGTGGACGGGGCCCCCATGGTCCTGAAGGTGGGCAAGGCCACCCAAGGGTTCCGCCTGCGGTTCCGGGGGGCCGACCTGCGGGTCACCGTCCGCACCCCGCGTCAGGCCGAATTGGCCGCCCTCATGCCGGAAAAACTGCCCCCCGACACGTCCAAGGTGTTGTTGTGTCCCATGCCTGGCCTGATCGTGACCGTCAGCGTGGCCGTCGGCGACGAGGTGCAAGAGGGTCAGACCTTGTGCACGGTTGAGGCGATGAAGATGGAGAATATCCTGCGGGCCGACCGCAAGGGCGTGGTCAAACAGATCAACGCAGCCCCCGGCGACAGCCTTGCCGTGGATGCGGTCATCATGGAGTTTGAATGATCCGCCCTGCTGCCATGTCACCCCTGACCCGCGATCAGTTGACGCGCCGGTCCCGGATTTCCTGCTGTCGGATCGGCATTTTGTCGATGGACCGGGACAATTCGCGCACGTCCCATGGCAAGGGTTTGCGCAAGGCCACGGTGCCATCTTTGCCGATCAGGGCCATCATGTATCCGCGTGGCCGCAGGGCCAACCGGGCCGCGGATTGTCCGGCGGGGTCGGTGTCTACGATGACCATGATGTCGCGCTCGGCCAGTTCATCCGGGCGTTGGGCCAACAGCGCCATTTGCTGCTGGAATTGCGGGTCGTTCGGGCTGTCGGCGAACACGACCAACGGGCGCACCTGCCACACCAGATCCGTCAGGGTGATGTCGCCCGCGTCAAAAATGACCGTGCGATCCGCCGTCCAGCGGTCCAGTGGGGTTTCCGGGGCGGCCGCATCCTGCGCGCCCAGTGCGGTTGCGAACAAGGCCGCGATCCCAAACCCAAAGACGTTTTGCACAAGTTTTTTCATACCCTTGCATATAGTTCCCCCATCTTGGTTTGCTAAGACATTGATGGCCCCGAACACGATTAATTTCGCGACATATTGTGCCGAGCGGTGCCCAACCGCCCCGATACTGCCGAAACCCCAGCAGGAGATGACGCCATGACAGGCACGAAAATCTGGACCGATCTGGCGCGCGCCGAACTCAAGGGGAAGGACCCTGAGGCCTTGGGGTGGGACACTCTTGAAGGGATCCGGATCAAACCGCTTTATACCGAGGATGACATTGCGGACCTGCCCCATTTGGGGTCGGTGCCCGGTGCCGCCCCCTACACGCGCGGGGTCAAGGCAACGATGTATGCGGGCCGTCCGTGGACCATCCGCCAATACGCCGGGTTCTCTACCGCCGAGGCGTCCAATGCGTTCTATCGCAAGGCGCTGGCTGCGGGCCAACAGGGGGTTTCGGTGGCGTTCGATCTGGCCACTCACCGGGGCTATGACAGCGACCATCCGAGGGTTGAGGGCGACGTGGGCAAGGCAGGCGTGGCCATCGATTCAGTCGAGGACATGAAAATCCTGTTCGACGGTATCCCGCTGAACAAGGTCAGCGTGTCGATGACCATGAACGGGGCGGTCATTCCGATCCTTGCGTCGTTCATCGTCGCGGGCGAGGAACAGGGGCACAGCCGCGCGGTATTGTCTGGGACCATCCAGAATGACATCCTCAAGGAATTCATGGTGCGCAACACCTATGTCTATCCGCCCGAACCCTCGATGCGGATCGTGGCCGACATTATCGAATACACCGCCGCCGAAATGCCGAAATTCAATTCGATCAGCATCAGCGGCTACCACATGCAAGAGGCCGGCGCGAACCTTGTGCAGGAACTGGGGTTCACATTGGCCGATGGGCGCGAATATGTCCGCACCGCGATAGCGCGGGGCATGGATGTGGATGCCTTTGCGGGCCGGTTGTCGTTCTTTTTCGCGATTGGCATGAATTTTTTCATGGAGGCCGCCAAACTGCGCGCCGCCCGGTTGCTGTGGTCCCGGATCATGGCCGAATTCGCGCCCAAATTGCCCGGATCATCCATGCTGCGCACCCACTGCCAGACCAGCGGTGTGTCGTTGCAGGAACAGGACCCCTATAACAACGTCGTGCGCACGGCGTATGAGGCGATGGCCGCAGCCCTTGGCGGCACCCAGTCGCTGCACACCAATGCGCTGGACGAGGCGATTGCCCTGCCCACCGAATTTGCCGCCCGGATCGCCCGCAACACCCAATTGATCCTGCAAGAAGAAACCGGGATCACCCATGTCGTCGATCCGCTGGCGGGATCATATTACGTCGAAAGCCTGACCCACGAACTGGCCGAAAAGGCCTGGACCCTGATCGAAGAAATCGAGGCGATGGGCGGCATGACCAAGGCCGTGGCCACCGGCATGCCCAAACTGCGGATCGAGGAATCCGCGGCCCGCCGTCAGGCGATGATTGACCGGGGGCAAGAGGTGATCGTGGGGGTCAACAAATACCGCCTGACCACCGAGGACCCCATCGATATTCTGGATATCGACAACGCCGCCGTGCGGGCCAACCAGATTGCCCGTCTGCAACAGGTGCGCGGCACCCGCGACAGTGCCGCCTGTGACGCGGCCTTGGCCGAGGTCACCCGGCGCGCCCGCGACGGTGGTAATCTGCTGGAGGCGTCAATCGACGCCGCCCGTCACCGGGCAACCGTGGGGGAAATCAGCATGGCGATGGAGACCGTGTTCGGTCGCCACCGCGCAGAGGTCAAGACGCTCGCGGGGGTGTATGGTGCTGCCTATGACGGCGACGAAGGGTTCGCAGCCATCCAGAAATCGGTCGAGGATTTTGCCGAGGCCGAGGGCCGCCGCCCGCGCATGCTCGTCGTCAAGATGGGGCAGGACGGCCACGACCGGGGGGCCAAGGTGATTGCCACCGCGTTCGCCGATATCGGGTTCGATGTGGACGTCGGCCCCTTGTTCCAGACCCCCGAGGAGGCCGCACAAGACGCCATCGACAACGATGTCCATGTGATCGGCATTTCGTCACAGGCCGCCGGGCACAAGACATTGGCGCCCAAGTTGATCGAGGCGCTGCGGGCGGCGGGGGCGGACGATATTCTGGTGATCTGCGGCGGGGTCATTCCGCAGCAGGATTACCAGTTCCTGTATGACCACGGGGTCAAGGCGATCTTTGGCCCCGGCACCAATATCCCCAGCGCCGCCGAAGATATTCTGCGCCTGATCCGGGCCGCGCGGGGATAACCCCCGCGCGACGGCATCCTTATTGGGCCGGCACTGCCTTGGCCTTGGTCGTTGCGGGTTGGCTTGCCATGATCAACACGACATAGCCCAACACACCCGACACGATCGACCCCGACAACACGCCCAGACGAACGGCGTTCATCAGTTCAGGGTCTGCAAAGCTCAGCGATCCGATGAACAGCGACATGGTGAACCCGATCCCGGCAAGACAGGCCACCCCGTAGATATGCGCCCAATTCGCCCCGCTTGGCAGTTTGGCGAACCCGAGTTTGACCATGGCATAGGTGATCCCGAACACGCCCACCTGTTTGCCCACGATCAGGCCAAGAGCGATACCCAGCGGCACCGGGGCCAACAAGTCTGTCAGCGACATTCCCGCCAACACCACGCCCGCATTGGCAAAGGCAAAGATCGGGATGATCAGGAAATTCACATAGGGCGTCAGCCCGTGTTCCAGCGAATGCAGCGGCGATTTGCCATATCGGTCCTTGAGCGGGATAAAGAACGCTGTGATCACCCCGGCCAGCGTGGCGTGAACCCCGCTTTTGAGGACCAGCACCCACAGGATGACGCCCAACAGCAACGCAGGCGCAATCCGGTGCGCCCCCGCCCGGTTCAACAGGAACAGCCCGGCCAGCGGCACCAGCGCATAAACCAGATACATCGCCTTCAATTCGGCCGTATAAAACAGCGCGATGATGAGGATGGCGCCCATATCGTCCAGAATGGCGAGGGTCAGCAAGAACACCTTGAGCGAGACAGGCGCACGGGTGCCGACAAGCGCCAGAATACCCAAGGCGAACGCGATGTCTGTGGCCGCCGGAATGGCCCAGCCGTGGATCGTCGCGGGATCGCCCCAGTTGAAATAGGCATAGACCAGCGCGGGCACGATCATGCCCCCCACGGCCGCCATGCCCGGCAGGATCACGTCGCGCGGGTTCTTCAGCTTGCCCTCAAGCAGTTCCCGTTTCAGTTCCAGACCGATCAGGAAAAAGAACACCGCCATCAAACCGTCGTTGATCCACAGGATCAGCGGTTTTTCCACGCCGTTCCCGTCCAACGTGATCGCGAGGTAGGTGCCCAGAACCCCGTCATAATACGGGGCCAGCGCCGAATTGGCGACAATCAGGGCCGCAATCGCGGATAACATCAAAAGAATTCCGCCAAAGGCGTCGTGGTTTACCAATCGGTTGAGCCGCGCAAGCACTGTCATGTTCAATCCTGAGTATAAGCGTTATGATTGGACACATAAGAATTCGGTCCCTTGCATCAAGGCTGAAACCGACGAAACTGCGGCCAAGGTGGCAAAGGGGACGGCAGATGTGGCAATTGGATCACCTCGCGATTGGGGCGCGGACCCTTGCAGACGGTGTTGCATGGGCGCAGGCGCGGTTGGGGCAAGCATTGGTTCCCGGTGGACAGCACGCCCGGTTTGGCACTCACAACGCGCTGTTGGGGCTGTCGGGGGGCCTGTATCTGGAGGTGATCGCGCCCGACCCGTACGCCACACCGGACCGTGCGCGCTGGTTCGGTCTGGATGCGTTTGAGGGGCAACCTCGGTTGTGCAACTGGATTTGTCGGACGGATGACCTGCCGGGCGCGTTGGCTGTGTCGCCTCCCGCGGCAGGGCGGCCGGAACCCATGTCGCGCGGTGACCTGCACTGGACAATCGCGGTGCCTGCGGATGGCAGCCTG
>JBGSIZ010000285.1:0-13203 GCA_041742255.1 Marivivens sp.
GCGATGGCGGCCATGGAGGACCCCCAGCCCGTAGACCGCCCCGGCCTCGGTCCGTGCACTGTTGGTTTGGCGGATGGCCCAAATGCGGTCGCGGGCCTGTTTGCTGGCGTCTGCGTGGTCCACGATTGGCCCCGGATAGCCCGCCGCCCCGCCGTATTTCCACGGCTCATGCACCGATTTGCCGGGCAGATGCCCCAGTTCGGGAACCCATGTCCGGATAAACACCCCGGTCGGGTCCTGATCCAGCCCTTGTTTGACCGGGTTGTAGATGCGGATCGTGTTGATCCCGGTTTCCCCCGCCTGCATCTGGCATTGCGACCAGTGGATCCCCGGTTCGTAATCCGTGAACCACCGCCCCAGAACCAGCCCCGCATCCTGCCAGCGCAGCCAGAGATCATACGTCGCAAAGCTCATCAGCATCGCCCGCATCCGGAAATTGAGCCACCCCGTCGCCCGGCAATACCGAATGCAGGCATCCACAAACGGGTAGCCGGTCTGCCCATCCTCGAACGCCTGCAGCCTGTCCGCGTCTGACCCATGCCGCAGGTGTTCATAGGCCTTGTGCGCGGGCCGGTATTCCAGCGCCGGTTCGGCCTCTAGTTTCTGGATAAAGTGGCAATGCCTGTGCAGCCGCGCCAGAAACGACCGGATCGACCCCGCCCATGGATCACGGTCGCGCGGGGCCCATGTGGCAATGTCGCCCTGACGGGTTTGTGCCGCCTGATACACCTCGCGCACCGACAACAGCCCGGACGACAGGTAGGTCGAGAGCCGGGAACAGGCGGCTTCGCCTTCGATCGGCGATGACATTGCAGACCGGTAGGGTGCCCCCCGGTCATATAGAAAGCTGTGCAAGGTTTGAAGGCCAGCCGCCCGCGTGGGGTGTTGCGCCGTTTGCAACCCGTCGGGGCGCAGCCCGAGGTCGGACGCTGTGGGAAAATGGGGCGCGGCGGCAGCGGCCCAGTTGATGCGTGGCACCGGCAGTGGCACCTGTCCCATCATCCGGTCCCAGCCCAGCGCCCATTTGTCCCGGTTGAGCGTTGGCCCCCGCCAGACCCCGAAGTTTTGGTATTCCCGCACCGTCACCCCGGCCCGCCGCGCCCAACCCCGCACCCGGTTGTCCCGCAGATGGGTCCAGCGGTTTCCCGTTTCTTCGTGTGCGTGAAGGGTGAACGGCCCAAGGTCCGCCCGCAGCCGTGACAGGACCGCCAACATATCCCCCGTTTCAACGTGCAATTGCCCGCCCGTGGCCGCGATATGGTCCGCCAGATCCCGCGCGCTGCCGGTTTGAAAGGTGAATTGGCGGTGGCTGGTGTCGGGGAGGGTCCAATAGTCCGGTTCCACCACATAAAGCGGCAACACCGGCCCAAGACCCGCCGCCGCCGTCAGCGCCGCGTGGTCGTGCAGCCGAAGATCCCGTTTGAACCAAACAATATGCAACATAAGGAGGTTGTAATCCGCCCGCGCCGTCCGTCACGCCCCGGTTGCCCGATTTATCCCACGGGTGCCCACAACACATCGTCAATCCGGGGCGCCCCGGTCGCCAGCATCACCAGACGGTCGAACCCGAGTGCGATGCCCGACGTCGGCGGCATATGCGCCAACGCCGCCAGAAGGTCCTCGTCAATCGGGTAGCGGTGGCCGTAGACCCGTTGCTTTTCATCCATTTCGGCGATGAACCGCGCCCGTTGTTCCACCGGGTCGGTCAGCTCCCCGAACCCGTTCGCCAGTTCGACCCCGCAGGCATACAGTTCGAACCGTTCCGCCGTGCGCGCATCGTCGGGGGTGCGCCGCGCCAGCGCTGCCTCGGCCGCCGGATAGCGGTCAAGGATGGTGGCCCGCCCGTGCCCCAGATGCGGTTCCACATGCGCCACCAGCAGTTTTGACAGGATGTCCGACCATGTGTCGTCCACGGCCAACGCGATGTTGGTTTGGGCCGCGAGTGCGTCACGGTCGGTTGACCCGTCGGGACGGATCGTGGCCAGAAGGTCGATGCCTGCGTAGCGTTGAAACGCCTGCGCCACGCTGAGCCGTTCGGGGCGCGCGAAGGGGTCACAGGTGGCGTCCCGGAACCGCAGGTGCGTGGTCCCTGTTTGCGTCGCCGCAAGCCGCAAGAGCGCCGCGCAATCCTCCATCAGAACCGTATAGTCCGCCCCGACCCGATACCATTCCAGCATGGTGAATTCGGGCGAATGGAGCGCCCCCCGTTCCCGGTTCCGCCAGACATGCGAAAACGCCGCAATCTGGGTTTCCCCCGCCGCGAGCAGTTTTTTCATCGCGAATTCGGGCGAGGTGTGCAGGTGCATTTGCCGCCCTTGCCCATCGTTCCCTATGGCCGTTGTCGCAAAGGCGTGCAGGTGCGCTTCGTTTCCGGGTGAGCTTTGGAGGGCGGCGGGGTCCACTTCGGTGAACCCTTCGGTCGCCAGCCAGCCGCGCACCTCCCCTTGAATCCGGTTGCGCGCCAGCAACAGCGGGCGGCGGTCAGCGTGGCGGGCGGCGGACCACCAAGGCGTATCGGTCATGACGGTGCTTTCGTCTGGAGATTTGCGGCGCGATGCGATAGGACGCGTCGGAATATGCGCGGTTTACGCCGCCTCCGAACCAGTCACAAGGATATGCCGCTGTGGTGAAAGTCATCGCCTCCCAACTTCGCAAGGGCAATGTCGTCGAAATTGACGACCGGCTTTATGTGATCCTCAACGCCGAAAATTTCCACCCCGGCAAGGGCACCCCTGTCACCCAAGTGAACATGCGCCGGATTTCGGATGGCACCAAGGTCAGCGAACGCTGGAAAACCACCGAACAGGTGGAGCGCGCCCATGTCGAGGAACGCGATTTTGATTTTCTGTATCAGGACGGCGAAGGGTTCCATTTCATGGAGCCGCACAGCTATGAACAGATCATCGTGACCGAAGATGTCGTGGGCGACCACAAGGTGTATCTGCAAGATGGCATGCGTGTCGCCCTGAAAACCTATCAGGATGTCGCCATCGCCATCGAATTGCCCGGCAAGATCACCGTCGAGATCACCGAGACCGAACCTGTCGTCAAAGGCCAGACCGCATCGTCGTCCTACAAGCCCGCGATGACCAACAGCGGTTTGCGCGTGATGGTGCCCCCCCATATCGGCGTGGGCACACGGGTGGTCATCAACACCGAAGACAATTCCTATGTGGAACGATCCAAGGAGTGACCCTTTGGCCGACACCGTAAAGGGCCCCGCGTCCTATTTCCCGTCGATCGAGAAAACCTATGGCCGCCCGGTCGCTGACTGGTTGGCCGATATCACCGCCCGGTGGGACGCGGACCCCGCCCTGACCCATATGCAGGTCGTGGGCTGGCTAAAGGCGGATCACGGGTTGGGTCATGGCCATGCGAACGCCCTTGTGGCCCATGTGAAGGCTGGTCGCGGTTAGACCAATCGGACCCCCGCCGCCTGCATCCCCGCCTGTGCCGCCGCAAGTGATCCGCCCATGTCGATGGCCCGGCATAACGATTGATCCACCGTCACCGTCAACCCCAGCCGCGCCGCGTCCACCGCCGAAAAGTTGACGCAGAAATCTGTCGCCAGCCCCCCCAGCGTCACCGCGTTGATCCCCCGCGTCGCCAGATACCCGGCCAGCCCCGTGGGTGTCGTGCGGTCATTTTCAAAGAACGCCGAATAGCTGTCGATCGCCGGATTGTATCCTTTGCGCAGGATCAGATCCGCCCGGTTCGTGTTCAAACCGGGGTGGAACGCCGCCCCTGCCGACCCTTGGATGCAGTGATCCGGCCACAGCGTTTGCGCCCCGTATCCCATTTGCACCACGCTGAACGGGTCCGCCCCCGGATGACTGGACGCAAACGACGAATGGCCCGCCGGATGCCAGTCTTGGGTCAGAATGACCGTGGAAAAAGCGTCCATCAGCGCGTTGACCCCAGCCACGATGGTATCCCCCCCGGCCACCGCAAGCGCGCCCCCCGGGCAAAAGTCGATTTGCAGGTCGATCACGATTAAGGCGTGGGATTTGGGGTGCATGGCGGTCCTCATTCCGGTGGGTCCTGTCATCCTAACCCATACAGGGCCGGGGGTGTAAGGTGGGTCTTGACCCACCTTGGCTGGGCCTGTAGCCCGACCGCTTGCATCACTGGGGGCACGTCATGCGGTTGGGCATTGATTTTGGCACGTCCAACACGGCGGCTGCCGTGATGGTAGGCGGCAAACCCTATGTCATCCCGTTGGAACCGGGCCAGCAAACCCTGCCGACGGCCGTGTTTTTCGACCCTCACAGCCGCGAGGTCCTGTTTGGTGGCCCCGCCGTTGCCGCCTTGATCGACGGGCGCGAGGGGCGGTTCCTGCGCGCGCTGAAATCGGTTCTGGGCACACCGTTGATGCGGGAACGGCGGTTGTTGGGCGGGCAGCGGGTTACCTTGCTCGAGGTCGTGGCCCGGTTTCTGGCCCATGTCAAAGCCCGCGCCGAGGATCACACCGGCACCCGGTTTGACGCCGTCCTGTCGGGTCGTCCGGTGCGGTTTCATTCCCGCGATGCCGCCCGCAATGACCGGGCCGCCGTTGATCTGGCCGAGGCCTATGGCATGGCCGGGTTCACCGATGTCGCGTTTTTGCCCGAACCCGAGGCCGCCGCCTATGCCAGCCAAGGGGCGGGTGACGGTCTGGGCCTGATTGTGGATATCGGCGGCGGCACGTCGGATTTTACCGTGTTCGAAGGCGCGCCGGGGGCCATCACCATCCGCGCCAGCCATGGCATCCGGTTGGGCGGCACCGATGTTGATAAACTGCTCAGCCTTGCCCATGTCATGCCCCTGCTGGGTCTGGGCACCCAGATCGGCAATGCCTTTGGCCCCGACAGCCACACCGTGCCCGTCCGCCTGTTTCACGAATTGGCCACATGGGAAACCATCCCGTTTGTCTATACCGCCGACACCCGCCGCGCCGTCGCCGATATGGCCAAGACCGCCCGCGACCCCCGCGCCTTTGCCCGTCTGACCGAGGTGATCGCGTCCGAACTGGGCCACGACATTGCCTTTGCGGTGGAACGCGCCAAGATTGCCGCCAATGCCAATGCCCCCGGTTGGGGCACCATTGACCTGCGCCTGATCGAGGCCGGGATGGCCCCTCGGTTGTCCCACGACGCCTTGCGCGATGGGTTGGCCGCCCCGGCCGCCGAAATCGCCCAAGCCGCACAGGACACTGTCGCACAGGCCGGTTTGCGCCCTGCCGACATCGGCACCGTGATCCTTGTCGGCGGGTCCAGCCTGCTGACCCCGGTGGTTGATGCCTTGCGCGCCACCTTTCCCACCGCAACGCAGGACCGGTCGGACCCGTTCACCGGCGTCGTGGACGGGTTGGCCATTGCCGGTTCGGACGCGCAAAGGGGGTAAGGTGGGTCTTGACCCACCCCACGATGGGCGTAGGAAGCGCATATGCTCATCGTCGCCGCCCTTTACCACTTTACCCCGTTCCCGGACCCCGCCGCGATCAAACCGCCGCTGGCCGGCGTCTGTTGCGCTCATGGCACGACGGGCACTCTCCTGCTTGCCCCCGAAGGCATCAACGGCACCATTGCCGGCACCCGCACCGGCATTGACGCCGCCCTTGCCCATATCCGCGCCCTGCCCGGCTGCGCCGATCTGGAGTGGAAAGAAAGCACCGCCGCCGACCAGCCCTTTACCCGGATGAAGGTCCGGCTCAAGCGCGAGATCGTCACGATGGGCCAGCCGGATGTGAACCCCCGCGCTGCTGTGGGCCACTACGTTCGGCCTGCCGACTGGAACGCCTTGATCTCTGCCCCGGATGTCGCCGTGATCGACACCCGCAACGATTACGAAGTCGCCATCGGCACCTTTGACGGTGCCATTGATCCACAAACCCGCAGTTTCGGCGAATTCCCCGCGTGGTGGGCCGCCAACAAACACCGGTTCCACAACAAGCGGATCGCGATGTTCTGCACGGGCGGCATCCGCTGTGAAAAATCCACCAACTACCTGATCGGTCAAGGCGTGGAGGAGGTTTATCATCTCAAGGGCGGTATCCTGAAGTATCTGGAGGATGTCCCGGCGGATCAAAGCCTATGGCACGGCGACTGTTTCGTATTCGATGGCCGGGTGTCCGTGGGTCATGGCCTGACCGAAGGCCCGCATCTGCTGTGCCACGCCTGCCGTCGCCCGATGCTGCCCGAGGACCAGACTCACCCCGATTATGAACCGGGGGTGGCCTGCCCCTGCTGTGCCGCGGAAACCACGGACGCCGACAAGGCCCGGTTCCGCGAACGCCAGAAACAGATCACCCTCGCCCGGGCGCGCGGCGACAGCCATCTGGGCCCGGCATGACGGCGGGCGTTCTGATCCGGCAGGCGTTTGCCCTGCTGTTGGGGGCGGTCGCGGGCTATGCGGCCTACCGGGCCGGGCTGCCGTTGCCATGGATGCTCGGCCCGATGATTCTCAACACCATTGCGTCCGTGGCAGGGGCCCCTGTGGCGGCACCGGTGCGCTTGCGTCCCGTCGTCATTCCGGTAATCGGGGTCATGTTGGGTTCGGCAATCACGGCGGATGTGTTCGCCAATATCGGTGACTGGGCGGTGACCCTTGCGGTGATGGTGCCGTTTCTGGCCTGTGCGGCGGCGGCATCGCTGATTGTTTATCGCAAGATCGGGCGGCTGGACCCGGTCACCGCCTATTTTGCGGCAATGCCGGGGGGGATCAATGAAATGCTCCTCCTTGGAACCGAGGCAGGAGGCAATGAACGCCGGATCGCCATGGCCCATGCGACGCGCATTCTGGTGGTCATTTCCTGTGTGGGTTTGTTCTACGGTCTGGTGCTTGGCGTTCGGCCGGGGGGGGATGGCGGGCGGCCATGGCTGCCCTTGTCTGCGCTGAGCCTGTCGGATTGGGGCATTCTGGCGGCTTGCGCCCTGATCGGGATCCCATTGGCCAAACTGTTGCGATTGCCGGCGGGCAATGTGCTGGGCCCGATGATCCTGAGCGGGATTGCCCACGTCACCCACCTTGTGGATATTCCGCCGCCTACGTTGGTGGTCAACGGGGCGCAGATCGTGCTGGGGACAATCATCGGATGCCGTTTTGTGGGGGCCACCACACGAGAAATCGGGCGGGATATGGGCGCTGGGCCTGTTGTCTTCGCTGGCGATGCTGGCGGTTGCGGTGTGTTTCGCGATTGCGGCGTCATGGCTGACGGCAACACCAGCCACACAGGTTTTTCTGGCCTATTCACCGGGGGGGCTGACGGAAATGTCGCTGCTGGCGCTCGCGTTGCAACAGGACGTAGCTTATGTGTCGGTCATGCACATCCTGCGGATATTGCTGGTTATTGTGGCGGCCCCGCTGGTGTTCCGGCGCCTGCGCTGACCCGATCACATGGCCATTGCAACCGGGCGACATCGGAGACGTCGCATCGCCAAACCCGGACAAGTCAGGCTGCCCGCAACCCGGTTTCCACCAACATGCCCCGCCGTTTGGCTTCGTAATAATACCCGCGCGCATACCACGACACTGCTGTCGCCTCGTCCCCGTCGGACAACAGCCACGCGCCGCGCAGGTATTTCACGGCATAGGTCAGGTTGGTTTCAGCATCCAGCAAATCGCTGTCCCGGCCCGAAAACCCCATGCCCCGGGCCGTGGCCGGAAGGATCTGCATCAACCCGTAATAGGGACCGTTGCGGGCACCGGGCCGGTAGTCGCTTTCGCGTTGCACGACCCGGTGCACCAACGTGCGGGGCACCTGATACAGGTCGGCATATTTGTTGATGAGAAACCGCAGATCGGCGGTTTCGCCGGGGTGCAACGGCAAGGCATCTTGGACGGGCTGGGCGGCAAATGCGATATCCGCGTCAGGCGCACGCCCGCAGGCGGCGGTTGAGGCAAGGGCAAGCGCCACAAAAACTCGACGGGAATATAACATGGGACGCGGCTCCGGCCATTTTGTACTGGGTGCCGTTGTAGAAAAAGCGCGCCGACAAGGCAACATGGGTCCCGAATGTGACCGTCAAAGTGGCAATGTCCGCCGATTGATCGACCGTTCCGGACGAGATTCATTTACAAAACCGGTATTCTGGTTATTTAGGGTCCCATGACCATAATCAGCTATCATGCCCGCGCGCTGGGTGCACTTGGGCACGATGCCCGTTTGTCGATCTTTCGCCTGTTGGTGAAAGCGGGGGATGCCGGATTACGGGTGAGCGAAATTGGCGGCCATCTGGGGCTCGCGCCCTCCACACTCGCGCATCACCTGACGACCTTGGTCGATGCCGGTTTGGTTCAGCAGGATCGACACGGGCGCGAGGTTTTCAACCGGGTCGATTATCCTGCCATGGAACACTTGTTGGGCTTTCTGACATCGGAATGCTGTTCCGGCGTGACCGTTCAATCCGCAGAAGATGCCACATGACCTTGCCGCCGCGTGCCCCCCTCGTGGCCGCCCTTGGGGTGACGCAGATCGTGGGCTACGGCACGCTGTATTACGCATTTCCAATTCTTGCCCCCGCTGTTGCGCATGAATTCGACGTGACAGTGCCACTGTTGTTCGGCCTGTTTTCGGTCGGGCTGTTGTTGGGCGGGTTTGCGGCACCTGTCTTGGGCGGATTGCTGGACCGGGTCGGTGCCGCGCGGGTCATGACGGCGGGCAGTCTTGGCATGGCGTTGCTGCTGTTTATCCTTGCCGCCGCCCCGAATATCTACGTTTTTGGGGGCGTCGTCATCCTGATCGAGCTGTTCAGTTTTGCCGTTCTCTATGACGCCGCTTTTGCGATGCTGGCCCAAAAGCGGCCAGACGACACGCGCCGGTCGATCACAAGGCTGACCCTGATTGCCGGGTTTGCATCAACGATATTCTGGCCGCTGAGCGGGTTTCTTGTCGATGCTTTGGGCTGGCGCGGAACGCAGATGGTTTTTGCCGCGGCGCATCTTATTTGCGCCGCACTTCATTTCTGGATGATCCCGTTGCCTGCGTCTGCTCCATCGCCCAGGGACACCGATGCGACTCTGACATCGCCGCAACCATCACAGCCAACCATGACCGCCGCCGTTGCGCGCCATGCCTTTCGTTTGTTGGCGGTGGGTTTCGCGTTGACCGGAATGGCGATTTCCGCCATCACCGTTCATCTGGTCGAGATATTGCGGTCGCTCGACATCGGAGAGGCGGCCTATGGGGCGGCCATGGTGATGGGCCCTGCGCAGGTCGCCGCCCGCGTCGTGGACGCAACGGTATGGCGCCATCGGCACCCGTTGTTTGTCGCCCTTCTGGCGTCGGGCGCGATCGTCGGCGCGATCGTGCTGTTGCTTTTGCCCGGTCCGGCGTTGCCCCTCGCGTTTGCATTTGCGGCCATTCTGGGTGCTGGCGCAGGGTTGTCGAGCATTGTGCGCGGTGCGGTCCCTGTCGCCCTTTTTGGCGCGGGCGGGCTGGGTCTGCGGCTGGGGCGGCTTGCCGCGATCCGGAGCGTTCTGGGGGCCGCCGCCCCGTTCCTGTTTGCATGGGCCGCCGCCACCTATTCCATGACCTGGGCCATGGGGGCGGCCCTTTGTCTGGCCATGGCGGGTCTGGGCGCTCTGTTTGTCTTGCACCGTAGCCTTCGACGGATCGGGGTGGTCCCACCGATCAGACCGACGCTTGTGACACACGGCATGTCTGCCTAACGGGTCAGGCCCGCCCGTCCCGCCGATCAGAAATCCAGATGTTCGACGTTGAGCGCGTTGGTCTGGATGAATTCGCGGCGTGGTTCGACCACATCCCCCATCAGTTTGGTAAAGATATCGTCGGCCTCGGCCACGTCATCAATCTTGACCTGCAACAGGGTCCGCGCGTCAGGGTCCAGCGTGGTTTCCCACAGTTGTTCGGGGTTCATTTCACCCAACCCTTTGTAACGCTGGAGCGACAGACCGCGTTCGCCTTCCTCAAGGATCGCCTTGAGCAGGTCGAGCGGCCCCATGATGCGTTGCACCCGATCCTTGCGGACCAGCGTCGCCGGCGTGTCGTAGACCTCTTGCAAGGAGCGGGTAAAGCTGCCGGTCCGCCGCGCCTCGCCCGACCGCATCATCGCGCCGTCCAGCGTGCGCACTTCCTCGACGCCACGCAAAATCCGCGCGAGTCGGATGCCGTGGTCCTGCGTGATCCGCCCTTGCCAGCCGCGTTCCCATTCCAGCGCAATCAGGTCCAGCCGTTTGGCGACCTTGTCCGCCACCCCTTGCAGGTCGGCGTCCACCGCACCGGGCACAAACGCCCCGGCAATCGCGGCCTGTTCCAGAATGTGGCGGGGGTAATGGGTGGGAAAGGCGTCGATGACCCGGCGCAGTTGCCGCGCCTCCTCGACCACGCGGTGCAGGTCGGCCCCGGCCATTTCCGCCCCGGACCCCAGCCGCAAAACGGCCCCGTCGATGCCTTGCTGGATCAGGTATTCGTCCAACGCGGCCTGATCCTTGAGGTAAACCTCGGATTTGCCGCGCGCGACCTTATACAGGGGCGGTTGCGCGATATAGAGGAACCCACCTTCGATCAATTGCGGCATCTGCCGGAAGAAGAACGTGAGCAAAAGCGTGCGGATATGCGCCCCATCCACGTCGGCGTCCGTCATGATGACGATCTTGTGGTAGCGCAGTTTGTTGATGTTGAATTCGTCGCGCCCGATGCCGGTGCCCAGCGCCATCACAAGGTTGCCGATTTCCTGTGACCCCAGCATCCGGTCAAACCGCGCCCGTTCCACGTTCAGGATCTTGCCACGCAGGGGCAGAACGGCTTGCGTCCGCCGATCCCGGCCAGTTTGGGCGGAGCCCCCGGCGCTGTCGCCTTCAACAAGGAAAACCTCGGTCTTGGAGGGATCCTTTTCCGAGCAATCCTTGAGCTTGCCCGCCAGAAAATTAACGTCCATCGCCGTTTTGCGCCGGGTCAGGTCGCGCGCCTTGCGGGCGGCCTCGCGGGCATGGGCGGCTTCGACGATCTTGCTGACGATCCCCTTGGCCATGCCCGGATTTTCTTCGAACCATTCCGCCAGTTTCTCGCCGACAAGGTTTTCAACCGCCGGGCGGACCTCGGAACTGACCAGTTTGTCTTTCGTCTGGCTGGAGAATTTCGGGTCCGGCACCTTGACCGACAGCACGCAGGTCAACCCTTCGCGAGCGTCGTCCCCGGTGAAATCGACCTTTTCCCGTTTCGCGATACCAGTGTCCTGCGCATATTTTGTGATGGTCCGGGTCAGCGCGGCGCGAAAGCCCGCCATATGCGTGCCCCCGTCCCGCTGAGGGATGTTGTTGGTAAACGGCAGCACCATTTCGTTGTAGCTGTCGTTCCACCACATCGCGACCTCGACCGTGATGCCGTTGCGCTCGCCGATCATAAAGATAGGTTCCGGCATCACAGGGGTTTTGGACCGATCAAGGTATTTGACGAATTCCTTGACCCCGCCATCGTAATACAACTCGGATTTAAGCGGCACGGCGGGCCGTTCATCCTCCAGAATGATCCGCACCCCGGAATTCAGAAACGCCAGTTCGCGCAGCCGTTTTTCCAGCGTGGCAAAGTCATAATCGAGGTTGGAAAAGGTGGCGGTAGAGGCCAGAAACCGCACTTCGGTCCCTTTTTCGCCGTTCGCATCGCCCACGACCCGCAGATGTTCGGTGGTATAGCCCCCCTCGAACCGGGCGATGTGTTCGCGCCCGTTGCGCCAGACCCGCAGTTCCAGCCAATCCGACAGCGCGTTCACAACCGACACGCCGACGCCGTGCAGGCCGCCCGACACCTTGTAGGAATTCTGGTCGAATTTGCCGCCCGCGTGCAGTTGGGTCATGATGACCTCTGCGGCGGACACGCCTTCTTCTTTGTGCATGTCCACGGGCACGCCGCGCCCGTTGTCGCGCACGGAAACGCTGTTGTCGGCGTGAATTTTGACGGTGACAAAGGTGGCGTGGCCCGCCAGCGCCTCGTCAATGCCGTTGTCCACGACCTCGTATACCATGTGGTGCAGGCCGGACCCGTCGTCGGTGTCACCGATATACATGCCGGGGCGCTTGCGCACCGCTTCCAACCCCTTGAGAACCTTGATGGAATCGGCGCCGTATGCGGCGTTTTCTTGATCTTCTTGGGACATGCGTCTGGATCCTGTTCTTAGTCACCAAAATATAGAGAATTCCGCCGGGGATGTCACGGCGAAACCCCATATTTTGTGGTGTCAGACGAAGGGCAGGATCACGCCCACACAGATCAGGAGGCCCCCCGCCGTCAGGTTCATCCGCCGCACCGCGCGGGGGGATTTCAACAGCGCCCGCGCCCGGTCCACCGACAGTGCCAACGCAAGGTTCCCGGCCAAGGGGATCGCCATGGACACCCCACAAATCGCCGCGATATCCACCCATGTCAGGCGCGTCACGTCAAAGAACCCCGGCAGCATTCCCATGTAAAACAGGATCGCCTTTGGGTTGCCCACGATCACCGCGACCCCGGCCAGAAACCCCGCCAACCGCCCCGGACGGGTCAACCGCGAATTGGCCCCGAGCGGCTCCCCCGCGGACCGGATCACCAGCGCCCCCATCACAAAGAACGTCACCGCAGCGACGTATTTCATCACCTGCAGAAAGTCCCCATAGACCGACAGAACCCACCCCACGCCCAGAATGGCAAGGAAGGGCCAGATCAAATCGCCCAAGGTGACCCCAACCGCCAGCGGCCATGCCGCCGCGAACCCGCCCGACAGCGTGCGCGCGAGCAACGCCACCCAGACCGGACCGGGCGTCAGGAACAGCAACAGGATGCCAAAGGCATAGAACGCAAGGTCAGCGGCGGAAATGGTCATGGCGGATGTCCCGAAATCGTCGCGTTCGTCTAGTGGATTGTCAGGGCCCAGTCGAGCCAAGCCGGGACAGCCCACCATCCTGAGACACCGCAAGGTGCTGCGCCCGGTCGCCCAGTTCGTGGAACAGTTCCGGCCCGGTGCCCGTCATCCATGCCTGACACCCCAACGCGCAGATTTCATCATAAAGCGCGGCACGGCGGCCCCCGTCCAGATGGGCCGCAACCTCGTCCAGCAGCAGGATCGGGGGCGCGCCAAATTCACGGGCCAACGCGCGGGCATTGGCGAGGATCAGCGCGATAAGAAGCGCCTTTTGTTCGCCAGTGGAACAGTCGCGGGCGGGCACGCCCTTGGCGCGAAACGTCGCCTCCAGATCGGCGCGGTGAGGCCCCAAAAGGGTGCGCCCGGCGGC